>JAEYVE010000061.1 GCA_023432025.1 Pseudomonadota bacterium | reverse complement strand
CCTTGAAGCCACAACGGCCGCCCGCCGAGGCGGGCGGCGAGTCGTTCGTGAAAGCCTCTCATCGAGCGCAGCGAAGTCGTCAAGACGAAGGCGCCGCCGCTCGTGAGCTCGACCAGCTCCGCCACGCGGTCGGCTGCCTCGTCCAAGAACCGCGCGTCCGAGGGCGCCGGAAGATCGCGCGGAGTGTAGAGCACCGCCTGCTTTTCGTAGTGGAAAGGCGAAGGCACCACGAGCTCGTCGACGCGTGCGCCGTCGGGGATGCCGAGCCTCGCGCGCACGTAGCCGAACAGACTCTTGCTGCGCGGCTCGCTCGACGCCCGTTGGGGTGTCGCCGCCGCGTCCGCGCTGGTCGCATGCGGCGCCGTCGACAGCGTGGCGCTCATCAAGACCACCGCCGGCACGCTCTCGAACAAGCGCTCGCGCAAAGTCCAGCTCAAGTCGACCGGCGTCGAGCTCAAGCTCCACGCTCCCGCCACGTGCTCGACCCACGTCACCCGGCCCGGGCCTCCGTCCACGATCGCCCTCAGCTGCTCGCGCGCAGCTTGGCAGCGGCGCGCCCCCTGCTCGAGGCCCTCGCGCAGCGCCACGTCGTCGCGCACCCCCGCGGCGCGCGAGGTGCACACCGCAGAGACGTCTTCCAGCGCAGCGTCGAGCGCTTGCCACGCTTGCTTTCGTTCACCGGAAAAAGCCGCCTCGCCGAGCGCAGAGCGCGGCTGGGTCGCCACGAGCTCCTCGAAGCTCTTCCAGAACGCCTCGTGCGTTTGAGTGAGGCGCGAAAGTGAAGCGCCGCCAGCGCCCGCATCCAAAGGTCCCCCGAATGCGCTCGCGCGACCCAAGACGCGCGCCGCGTCCCGCGCGATGCGCTCGAGCTGCGCCTTGGACACGCGAACTCCGAAGAACAAAGACGCGATGTCTTCGACCTGATGCGCCTCGTCGAGCACCACCGCGTCGTAGTCGGGCAACACGTGACCCGGGTGCGGCCCCCTGAGGGCGAGATCCGCGAAGAACAAGTGGTGGTTCACGATGACTATTTGCGCGTCCTCGGCGCGGCGCTTCATGTCGGTGACGAAACACTCGTCGAAGTACGGACAGTTCGGGCCGATGCGCGTTTCGCTCGACGAAGCCACCTCGAGCCACGTCGCCGAGCTCTCGCTCAGCGTCGCGAGCTCCGCGTAGTCGCCCGTCTCCGTCTCCTTGACCCAGCGTCGCATGAGGTCCAGCGGTCGCGCGTGGCTCGGCCGCAGCGCCTCTTCGCTGCGAACGAACTCGCTGTGCCGGCGACGGCACAGGTAGTTGGAGAGTCCCTTGACCACCGCCACCGGGACGTTCGTGCCGAGGGCGCGCTGGGCGAGCGGCAAGTCGCGCTCGGCGATTTGATCTTGGAGCGCGCGCGTCGCCGTCGAAATGATGACCTTGCGGCCGCTCAGGAGCGCGGGCACGAGGTACGCGAGCGTCTTGCCCGTGCCGGTTCCGGCTTCACAAAGCAGCACGCCGTCGTGCGCGAGCACACGCTCGACCGCAACCGCCGCTTCCAGCTGACCGGGCCGCGACTCGTAAGCGCCAAGCGCGGTCGCGAACGGACCGGTCCGCCCCAGCACCTCACGAGCACTCTTCACGGGGGTGTGGTTAGCGCGGGTGTGGCGGAGGCGGAACCGTGCCCGGGCGCTCGCCCTCGGGCCCGTCCAAGAACTGAAGGCCGACGATCTGACCGTCCGATTCTTCCCGCACCCAAACCACGCGCGCGAGACGGACGGGCGCATCACCGATCGCCACCTCGTAGTCCTCTCCCGCCGCCACGGGGGACTCCACGATGACGCGCAGCCCGCCTCGGCTGACGTTGAGGGTCCAGCCATCGACGGCGGAGCTCCCTGCACGAAGAACGACGCGTTCGGTCGCCTCGTGGCGCGCGCCACCAGTGCTTCTGCGTTGGCTCACGCGCGCCACTATAGCAGAGAAGCTCGACCCCCTCGCGCTTGACGGCTTGGGGGCCGTCTGCGAATTTCAGTGGGCTCGTACTCCGAGCCCTCGCCCCTGGGCCCTGTCGCCGGCTTTCCAGGCCGGGGAAGAGCCCTGTCCCGTCTCCTTCCGCGTTGCCCGCCGCATGCCCCATCCCAGCCCCGTCGAGCTCAAACGCGCGCTTCTTCGCGAAGGATTCGAAATTTATCGCACCCTGGGCGATCGCGTTCTGCTCGCCGACCGTGTTCGGGACAACCTCATCATGGATGCCTGCGTCGCCGCGGGCACCGGTGAAACGTTGCGCGTCCGCGTGGTGTTTCGCGCTCAGGCGAACGACTTTCCCGGGGAATCCGCCGAAAAGCTCCTCGAGCGGGCGCGGGCGCTCGCGGCCGGCTTTGCCGAGCGCGGCTACTCGGAAATCGAAACGCAGGCCGTGGTGGTCCGGGATCCGGGCAACCCCGAGCGTACGCTGGATACCTGGCACGAAGTGAGCTGGGAGCGCGCCGTCGAGGACTTCGGTGGGCTGGTGACCGAGCTGCGCTACGCGCTCGCCCAAGCGAAGACCGTCGGCCAAAACGGGACCCCCTAGGCCTTCGCATCCTGGCGGACGCATGGTAAGCGCCGCTCCCGAGTTGCGCCGCACGTCCCTCACGCGGGGTGGGGTGCGGCTCGAGAAGCAAGGGTTTCGTTGATGGCTTCGCGCAGTGGTATGGGGCAGATTTTCGTGGGCGTCATCGTGGCGCTCATCATCGGTGCTTTCGCACTGAGCGGCGGGACCCAGGGTCCGCTCTTGCCCAGCTCGGAGTGCGCCGTAAAGGTCGGAAAGCACTGCGTCGACCCCAAGGAGTACTACGCCGCCTACGGCCTCATGAGCTCCATCGGGCTCAACGAAAAGGCCGCCAAGCAGCTCCAGCTGCGCGCGCAAATCGCCCAGGGCCTCGCGGAGCGCGAGCTGCTCCTCGAAGAGGCCGCCCGCCTCGGCATTTCGGTCAGCGAGGAAGAGGTCAACGACGAGCTCGCCGAAGGGCGCACGCGCGTCTCGCTGCCGGCCGCCAGCGCCGAGCGGCTCTCACTCAGCTTGGCCATGTGCGTCGAGGGCCCCGGCGGTTGCGCCCCCGGCACCTTCGGCCTCCGCGCGCTGCCCGTGAAGAAGGACGGCGTCCTGGACTACGAGCGCTACAAGAAAATGGTGCGCCTCGCCGCCGGCCGCAGCCCCGCGCAGTTCAAGGAAATGCAAAAGCGCGAGATCACCGCCGAGCGCGTGCGGGATCTCATCCGTTCCGGGGTGCGCGTGTCGGAGCAGGAGGCGTTCCTCGCCTTCACGCGCGCGCGCTCCAAGGCCACCGTGCGCACCGTGACGGCGCGCCCCGAGTGGTTCGCGCGCTACGCCGTCGCGCTCTCCGACGAGCAGATCAAGGCGTGGGCCGAGGCTCACAAGGCAGAGCTGGACAGCGCCGCCAAGCAGGTCGCCGAAGAGTGGAAGGCGGAGTGCCCCGTCGTCTCGGAAATTTTCGTGAGCGTGGACCCCGGCGCGACCGATGACGAAAAGTCGGCCAAGCGGAGCGCTATCGAGGCCGCAAAAAAGCGCGCTCAAAGCGGCGAGGATTTCGCCAAGGTGGCGCGCTCGGTGAGCGAGGCGGATTCGGCGTCGCTCGGCGGCGCCGTGGGCTGCTTGAACGAGTCCTACGGCCCCGGCGCAGAAGCGCTGCTCAAGGAGCTCAGCGGCCTGTCCGACGGTCAGATTTCTCCCGTCATCGAGAGCGTGCGCGGCCTGCACGTCGTCAAGCTGCACGGCAAGCTCACGGACGCGGACCGCGAAGCGCGCGCCCGCTCGCACGTCGCCGCCCGCATGGCCACGGAAGCCGAAGCCCAGGCAGCCGCTTCACGCTTCGCGCGCGAGCTCCAGGAGCTGGCCCGCACCGGAAAGTCGCTCGAAGAGGCCGCCGCGGAGCTCGCGCGCCGCACCGCCGAAGCGGGCCCCGTGGCTCAGCCCAAAGAGAAAAATGCCACGCACCCGGCGCTCGCGAGCGACCTGGTGCCCAAGGTCGAAATTTCGCGCGCCTTCTCCATCGACCAGAGCCCGCTCAGCACCACCAAGCCCGAGCAGGACGCTGCCGCCATCGCCTTCGGCTTGGAAAAGGACGGAGACTTGGCCCCGGAGCCGCTGGACACGGTGAGTGGCCCGGCGGTGCTCCAGCTGAAGAGCAAGGAGCTCGCCGACAAGAAGGCATTCGACGAAGAAAAGGCCGAGCTCCTGGAGCAGTTCCGCTCCCGCAAGGCCGATGACGCCCTCACGGAGTACGTGGAGCGCTTGCGCGCCAAGGCCGGCGCCGTCAGCTTCGATCCGAAACACGTGCCCTCGGAAGACTCCAAGTCGACCGAGGGGTGATCGAATGAACCTCGACTCCCTCGTCCCCGAGCGCGCCCGCTTTTCGAGCGGGCTCCGCGCCGTCGTCGCCCCCATGCCTCGGGTGCACCGCGTGGTGGTCACCGCGTACCTGCGCGTCGGCTCCCGCTACGAAGCCCCCGAAGAAAACGGCATCAGCCATTTTCTGGAGCACATGCTGTTCCGGGGCACGGTGCGCCACCCCAGCGCGCACCGCTTGGCGCTCGCCTTCGAGGACTTGGGCGGCACGTTGGTCGCTGCGACGGCCGCCGATCACGGCATGCTGGCCATCGGCATTCCCCCGGAAAACCTCGAGCCGGTGCTGGACCTCTTCGGTGAGGTGTTCATGGCGCCCATCGCCACGGACATCGACGTGGAGCGCGGCATCGTCCGCGAGGAAATCCTCGAAGATCTGGACGAAAACGGTCACCTCATCGACGGCGCCACGTTGGTGCGAAAGCTCGCCTTCGGCGACCACGGCTTGGGCCGTCCCATCACCGGCGGCATAGAAACGCTGGACACGTTCACGCGAGAGAAGCTGCTCGCGCACCACGCCCGGCACTACGTGGCCGAGTCGAGTGTCATCTCGGTGGCGGGCCCGGTGGATCCCGAGCACACGCTACGCCTCGTGGAACGCACCTTCGCGTCCATCGGCCGCGGGGCCTTCGCTCCGGACGAAAGCGCGCCTCCGCAGGAGACGCCGCGTTTTCGTCACGTGCAGCACCCCGGCAGTCAAACCGGCATTCACCTGGCCTTTCGCGGCCCGGGAGATCACGACGCGCGCGAGCCCGCCGTGGACATGCTGCTGCGCATCATCGACGACGGCATGGCCACGCGGCTGTATCACCGCCTCTGCGACAGCCGCGGCCTCTGTTACGACGCCGGCGCCAGCTACGAGGCGTACGCCGACACTGGCCTCGTCGAGCTCTACACGGAAACCGCCAACGAGCGCGCCGGCGAGGTGCTCGGCGAGCTCTTTGCGCTCACCGACGAGCTCGCGGCGCACGGCCCTACGCCACAAGAAATGGAGCGCACGCTCCGCCGCAGCCGCTGGCAGCACGAAGCCATGTTGGACGACCCCGGGAGCGTGGCGGACTACTTGGCGCTGGCCGAGCTCACGCAAACCGCGCCCACGCCGAGCCTCCGTTTGGAGGAGCTCTCCGCCGTGACGCGAGAGCGCGTCCACGAAGCCGCAGCGCACGTCTTTCGGCGCGAGGGGCTCTCCGCCGTCACCGTGGGGCGCCAGAGCGAACGCGCCAGAAACAAGCTGCGCGACCGCGTGCTCCAAGGCGCGTGAGCCTCGTCAGAACGCGGGCACCCGACGCGGCGCACGGGCGCCCTCCACGTTCACGACGCGCACACGCGACAGGCTTTGATCCGCCATGAGGCGGAGCGCTCGCCCCACCTCCGCTCGGTTGCCGCGCGCACGGAACACCACCGCGAAGCAGCGCCCCGGTCCCGCACCGACGGCGAGCGCCGTTCCGGCGCCGTCTTCGTCCGTCCACACACGAAGCCACGCATCGTAACCGGCGGGCTCACTCGCGCGCCCTTCGTGGAGCAGCTCGCTTTCCGCGCCGCGTCGCAGATCGGGACGCTCCACGTGGAGGGCCTCCTCGCACTCCGCGCGACTCACGGTGCGGCGCGCGCTCCACGCCCGCGCGGACATTCCGTAGCCGCTCGCCACGTGGCGCGCGGAAAACCACCGTCCCGACGAGCTCTCCACCCGCCACCCCGAGGCTTCCGGCACCGGAACTTCCAGCGAAAATGCTTCCGCCCGCACCCAGCCCCAGCCCCCGTCGACCAGCCCCGCGCTGGCCGCGCGGAGCGGCGCAGCCGTGGCGGAAATGGTTGGGATCCCACGCTCTTCGGGCTGCATGCGGGGCTCCGTCGGCGCCGCACCGGCGCACCCCGAGAGGAGCGCAAAATGTGAGATCATCGCGGAAAAACGCAGGAGCTGCGCCGGTAGGCGGCGGTGTGGCATGGCGCGCACCGTACAGCGAAAGGCGAGACTCGCCCGACCGAGCGTTCACCTCTTCGATCATTTTTTTCGCGACGACCCGAAATCTGCGTGCTAAGCATCTGCCGGAGGTTGGCTGCAGCGCATTTCCCCCACGCTTCGCGTGGAGCCCTGCCCCCTCGACGACTGGACCTTTCGGCCATCCTGGCCAACCAGACGCTCGCCGAA
The DNA here is from genome assembly GCA_023432025.1 of Pseudomonadota bacterium. Taxonomy (GTDB): domain Bacteria; phylum Myxococcota_A; class Polyangia; order Polyangiales; family Polyangiaceae; genus NIC37A-2. Next base: position 34,656 of record JAEYVE010000061.1, on the reverse strand, counting down.
CCCAAGCGCCCCACGGCGTAGGAGCCGACCCGAACCTGGATCGGCTTCGAGCGAGCCAGGCCTCCGAAGCAAATTCGGGAAGCGCCGTTCTGGACCAGTCAGTGGACCCCGAGCCTGGACCCAAGTCCGGAAAAGCATTCCCCAGGGCCGTTCCGCAAAAAGACGCGGGTCTCCGTCTCACGACGAGGGAGGCCCCGACGCGTGCGCGGGTTACGACCGAAACGGGGATCACGAGAGATTGATAGAGATATCCATGGACGCACAGCCGAATCGGAACAGCCGCAGGCGCCGTCGCAAGAGAACCAACAAGGCCGTGGAGGTCGCTCCCGCGGCTCCCGTGCTCATCGCAGCGCGCCGCCCCGGGTCCCCTCGCCTCGAAAAGCCGAGCCGCCGAATGAAGGCCGCCTCCGCCAAGCCGCGCCCCGAGCGCACGGCGCCCGAGGCGACCAAGAGCGGCGTGCAAGTCGTCGAGGAGCCGGTGCGACGCCGCGAGGCGCGCATCGTGCAGGTCAAGGTCGGCGAGGTAGACGCAACGGAAAAGGAGCGGCGCCGCCTGCTGGGTCACGTGCTAGCGGCCGAAGGTCGCTCCGCCATTTCACGGGCCGTCGAGGGCTATCTCGCCGCAGGCTTCGAGCTGCCGGCGGAGCAAGAAGTGCAGCTCAAGCTGCTCGAACACTTCGACGAGGCCCGCGCGCGCGTCGCCATCGACGTGCTTTCGCGCCTCCTCCAAAGCCAGCCGCCCCAGCAGGTGCCCGTCTTCGACCAGCGCCTGCGCCGGCTCGAAGAGTACGCGGACGAAGCCGCCACGCGCGAGGCCGCTGCCGGCCTCCGACGCGCCCTGCGCGCCTGAACCCCACGTGTCCTCCGGCTTTCTCGACAACGGCCTCGAAACGCTCTGGCGTCACGCGCTGGACCACTGGCACGACGAAAAGGCGCACGCCGCGTTCCTTCAGTACGCCGACCAGCGCAATCTGCTTCCGGAGGCGGCCACCCGCTACCGCGGCATGAAGGGCGACCACACACGCGCCGAAATCGCCGAAAAAAAGCTGGCTGCGGTCGCCGTGCTCGCCATCGCCAAGCTGGAAGCCCAGCGCAGCGCCCCACGCGGCCCGGACCGACGCTTGGTCTGGGTCGCGTTCGGCGTCTTCGCCCTCACCACGTTCGGCGTTCTCTACCTGTACCTCTCCTTCTGACCACGGTCCGCGTGCGCCGCGCTGCCACGCGTGGTCCGCGCTGCCGTCCCGTCGCGCCGCCCCCGCCAGAGAGCGGACGGTGCGACCGTGCGCGGTTTCAATGTCGCCGTTCTCCAAGGACGAGCGGCGCGGGGGAGCTTGCGCTCGACAGGCAGATCGGCGTACTTCCTCGGCCGAGCGCGAGGGGCGGCCACTTTTTGGGACCCTTCGAGCCCGCTTGAGGAATGTAGGCGCTTATTCGCTCGTTCGAGCCTTCGGGCTCCGCCGAAACGTTCGTTTCGTGCGGCGCCCACCACGAGGGCTTCTCCGAGCGCCCGCCCCCAATCATCTCACATCTCTGCGGCGCATGAGCGCCGCCACACGAGGTACCCTGTGCGTAGTTTTCTCTCGCTCGCCGTCTTGGCATCGACCAGTCTCCTGATCGCCTGTGGCTCGGATCCCACTCCGCCTCCGGCGTCTCCCTCGGGCGCCACGGAAACGCCCGTCGCCACGCCCGCTCCCGCTCCCGAGGAGAAGCCCGGCGACAACCCGCAGCAGTCGAACATCGCCATCTCGGACGAAATCCGGAAGGCGTGTGGCATCACGGAGGCCGAGGCGCACTTCGGCTTCAACTCCGCGGCCGTGCGGGACTCCGACAAGTCCGTGCTGAAGAAGCTCGCGGACTGCTTCGCCACGGGGCCGCTCAAGGGACGCCTCATGCGCCTCGTCGGACACGCGGATCCTCGCGGTGAACCCGAGTACAACATGGTGCTCGGCGGCCGCCGCGCGGACAACGTCAAGAACGCCATCGTGAACGTCGGTCTCGCCACCAAGCAGGTCGAAACCACGTCGCGCGGTGAGCTCGACGCCACCGGCACCGACGAAAAGTCGTGGGCCGAGGATCGTCGCGTGGACATCGTGCTCGGCGACTGAGCCCGTTCTGCTTCGGAGCGGCGGAGCGCGGAGAGCCCGCGCTCGGCCGCTCGCTGTGCTCGGGCCCTGTCGTCGGGACTCTCGAGCCCGCTCCGCGGGCGGAGTCGTTCTGGTGCAGGGCCCCACGTTTTGTCCGATACCGCGCGTTTCGACTGACTCAGCCCGGCGCGTCACTCGGTCGACGTGCCCGCGCCCTCCGCGCCCCTTCGTCGTGGTCCCCCCCCACCCAAGCCCCGCGCGCCGCAAAATCCGCGGCTCCGCGTGCATCGTTTGCGTGCACCACGCAGCTTTGCCGCTAGTCTTCGGGCGGGATCGCACCTGGTCCCACCATTGTGGCCGCTTTTCGGCCTGAACAGCGCGCCCCCTCGCACTTCCACATGGACAAGCTCCCCACCGAGGCACCTGCCGCCCACGCCCTGAACCCGATCGATCTGATGCTCGGCGCTTCCGGCGTCGTGCTCGTCGTGCTTCTGCTGCTCATCGTGGCGTCCACGCTCGTGTGGCTCATCTGGGTCGCCAAGTCGACGCAGATGCGCTCGCTGGTGTCGAGCCACCGCAAATTCGAGCAAGCCGCCTCCTCGGCGCGCACCGCCGCAGAGCTCGTCGGGGTCGCCAGCTCGTACTCGTCGTCGCCCGGCGCGCGCGTCGTCAAGGCGCTCGCCTCGCGTCACCGAGAAGGCGCGGTCACCACGGAGCTCTTGTCCGCGGTCGCCAAGCGCGCCATCGCCGCAGAAGAGCAGCGCGCCTCCGCGCTCATGCCGACGCTTTCGAGCATCGCCGCCGCGTCGCCGTTCATCGGGTTGTTCGGAACCGTGTGGGGCATCATGGACGCCTTCCTCCGCATCGGCGTCGAAAAGAGCGCCTCTTTGCCCGTGGTGGCGCCGGCCATCGGTGAGGCGCTCATCGCCACGGCGTTCGGCCTGGTCGCCGCCATTCCGGCCACCATCGGCTACAACTACGTGGACAAGCGCATCGCCGACTTGCTCGAAGAGCTGCACGCCTCGAGCGACGTGTGGGTCGCCACGCTCATGGCAGAGCTCGGCTCGGCGCGCGCCGCCGCGCCCGCGCCCGTTCCTCTCACCCAACGCGTGAGCTGAAGCAATGGGAGCCTCGGTCGGACGTAGAGGTAAACGCGGAGGCGGCTTCCGCGACATCAACATCACGCCCTTCGTGGACGTGATGCTGGTGCTGCTCGTCGTGTTCATGGTGACGGCGCCGCTGCTCACCACGGGCCTCCGCATCGATCTGCCGGAGGTGCAAGCCGCCTCCACGCCGGTCAAGGACGCGCGCCTGCTCGTCACCGTCACCAAAGAAGAGCGCATCGTCTTCGGCGAAACGGACGTCACGGACACCATCGACACCGCCCTGAAGGAGAGCGCGCGCGTCCAAAACGAGCGCGAACTCTACATCCGCGCGGACAAGGACGCCCGCTACGGCATCGTGGCCAAGGTCGTGGCCGCCGCACGCAACAGCGGCGTGGAATCCCTCAATTTGCTCGTGCAGCCCGAGCTGGAAGAGGCCTCGACGGAGGGAGAGCAGAGCGCGTCCGCTCCCGCGGGCCAGCTCGGGGCGACTTCGGGCGAAAAAGCCAGCGGACAGCACGCCACCGGGCAAAAGGCGAGCGCGTCCTCCGTGAAGGCACCGGCCACGAGCAAGCCATGATTCGCGTCGCGCCCGGCCTCAGCACGCGTCAGCTCGCGCTCGGCTGTGTGGCGGCGACCGTCATTCAGCTCGGCTTTTTTTCGCTCTTGGTGCTCGCCGGACGCAGCGAAGCGCACGTCCGCGCGGTCGAGGAGAAAGCACCGCAGGCGGTGCCCATCGCCGTCAAACCGGTGCTGGACGAAGTCCCGCTGCTCAAGCTCGGCTCCAAGCAAGACAAGCTGAAGCCCAAGCTTCCCGACATGTGGAAGAAGCAGGCGCCCGTTCCCGTCAAACGTTATGAGGAAGTGAGCGCGCCCAGCGAAAAGGCGGAAGATACGCCCGCCGCCATTCCCAAGGCGCCCGTGGTCGACAACAAACAAGCCCCGCCGCCCGACGCGGAAATCGCCAAGGAAGTGCCGGAGCTGCTCGACACGCCCGAGCCCGACCAGCCGCCGCCGCCCGAGCTCGAGGAAGAGGGCGTCGCGGACGGCTCCAAGGACGGTACGGAAACGGACCCCATGAAGGGCCGCGCCGTGGACCTCTACCGCTCCAAAATCCTGGCCTGGTTCAACTCGCGCTTTCGGCCGCCCCAGGGTGAGGTGCCGTGCGAAGAGCTGAAAAAGCTGAGCGCGGGCCTCGTCGTGCAGGTCGGTGCGGACCGCACCGTCACGGGCTTTTCCATCACGAGCCCCAGCGGGAACGCCGCATTCGACGCCAAGGTCACGTCCACGCTCTCCGCCATCGTCGGCCAAGAGCTGCCCCCGCCGCCGCCCCTTTATCCAGACATTCTGGGTAGCACCGTCTACCCACGCCTCTCCGGAGCTGGAGTCCAATGCGACTGAGTCCCGTCCGATTTTCCAACCGATCCGTTCTGACCGGCCTGGGCGTGAGCCTCGCGCTCCTCGCCGCCGCCACGCTGACCGCACCCACCGCGGCTGCGCCCACCGCGGCTGCACCCACCGCTCCTGCGCCTGCCGCTCCAGCAAAGCCTGCCGCTGCGCCCGCGGCCAAGCCTGCTCCGCAAGCGCCGCCGGACGAAAGTGTGCTCGGCGAGTTCGTGGTGACGGGCGTGGTGGAGGAGCGAGTCCCGAAAATCGCGGTGCTCCCCTCGTTTTCCCCGGCGTTCGAGGACGTCATCGTGCGCAGCGTGGTGCGACGGGATCTCGAGCTCACCGGGCTCTTCGACGTCATCGACGACGCAAAGGCGCCCCAAGGCTGGTACGGCTTCGACGACCCGGTGGACGTCGCCGCGTGGCAAAAGGTCGGCGCGGAGGCCATCGTCAAGGTTGCCGCGCGCGCCGCGCAGACGCCGGGCAAGGTCGAAGTGTTCGGCCTCGCGTACTTTTTGAACGTGGGCAAGGACCCCGTTTACCAAACGAAGCTCGTCGTGAACGCCAGCGACGCGCGCGTCACCGCGCATCGCATCACGGACGGTCTGCTCGGCGCGCTCACGGGTCGCCCCGGCGGCTTCGCCAGTCGCTTTGCGTTCTCGGGCCCGTGGGGCCGCAATCGGCGCGTGTTCACCGTGGACTCCGACGGCCACGGCCTCACGCCGCGCACGGATCCCGCCGGCACCGCCATCGGTCCCACGTGGGGCCCGGGAGACGACCTCTTCTACGCGCTGAGCACCAAGTACTCACCGTTCCGCCTCCACAAGCAAACGCTCTTGCCCGGCACGGACGGCGCTACGCCCGTCGTCCCCACGACCGGCGAGCCCGCGGCGCAGACGCCCGTGAGCACCCGCGTACCGCTGGAAGTGCAGGGCTCGGTGTACAGCGTCGCCTTCGATCACAAGAACGAGCGCATGGCTCTCGCCGTCGCAGAGCCCACCGGCAGCGCCATTTACGTGGGCAGCGTGGACGGCACGGGCATGGTGCGCGTCTCCAACACGGAAATGGCGACGCACCCCGTCTTCAGCCCCTCGGGCAAGTTGGCGTGGATTGGAGGCGCCGCCTTCCAAGGCTCGCAGCGCGTGTACTTGGAAGGCAAAGCGGTCTCGCCGAATGGCTTTACCGCGGCCGCGCCGGCCTTCTGTGACACGGAGGACGGCATCCGTCTGGTGTACGCCGTGGCTGTCGGAAACAACCGTCAGGACTTGGTGATGAGCGACGAGCGCGGTCGCGGCCTCGTGCGCCTCACTCAGAATCAAGGCACGAACGGCTACCCCGCGTGCAGCCCCGACGGTCGCCTGCTCGCGTTCTTCGCCCAGCGCGGCAGCGAATCCGGCCTCTACATGATGAGCCTGAAGCGCTTCCGCACGCAGAAGGTGCTCGGCACGTTCGGCGAAAGCCTGCGCTGGACGCCGCTTCCGCCGCCCAAAGCTCCCACTCCCAAGGCGGCGCCAAAGCCGGCCGCGTCCAAGCCCGCAAAACCCGCACCCGCGACGGCCCAGCCCGCAGCGCCGAGCCCTGTCCCACCGGGGTGAGCCCTGTCCCACCGGTGAGCCCTGTCCCACCGGCGAGCGCGGCCGCCGCTGCGCCCCCGCCTGCGGCGGCGTCCAAGCCCTGAGAAGCAGGGCACGTCCGCGCTCTCTCACGGAACCAGAACTGTCGGCAGGGCGTCGCCCATGTCCTCCGGCCGCGTTCCACGCGGCCGCGGATTCCCCTGACCCAGCTGACCTTGCTCGCCGTCTCCCCAGCACTTCACGGTGGCGTCGTCGAGGAGCGCGCAACTGAATTGACGACCCGCGACCAGCTGTACGGCGCGTCGCCCCGTTCCCAGGCGAACCCGAGGGAGCTGGTCTCCCATTTGACCGGGGCCGGACCCGTGCTCCTGCTTGCTTCCAACGCCGAGTTGTCCAAAGGCGTTTTCTCCCCAGCACTTCACCGTTCCATCGTCGAGACGCGCGCAGGTGTGGCGCCACCCCCCCGCGACCTCCACCGCGAAGCGCGCCGTCCCCAAGCTCACCGGCGCAAGCGACGCTCCACTGTGCCCGGGCTCGCCTCCGCGATCGAGGCGATCACCGAGACCGAGCTGTCCCACGTTGGCTCCCCAACACTTGAGGGTGCCATCACCGAGGAAGCCGCAGGTGTGATCCATTCCTCCTGCGACCGCGAGCACCCGCACGGACCCGAAGTCGACGAACGGCAAATGTTCGCCCATCGTGCTCGGATCACGACCTCGGTCCACCTTGTCGCCCAAGCCCAGCTCGCCTCGTCCGTTGTAACCCCAACACTTGAGGCGCCCGTCTTGAAACAGCGCACAGGTGTGCGCCTTGCCTGCGTGAAGCCCCACGACGACGCCCGCGCCGACATCCACCGCGGGGAGCGCGTCGCCCATTTCGCCGGGAAGCATCCCGACCGCGTCCGGACCGGACAAACCAAGCTGACCGAACCAGTTTTCGCCCCAACACTTCACGCAGCCGTCATCTAGAAGCGCACACGTGTGCTCCAGGCCCAGCGCCATGTCGACCGCATGACGTCCCGTGCCCAAATCCACCGTGGGGAGCGCGTCGCCCATTTCATTCGGCTCGTCTCCGCGGTGGTTCTCGTCACCCAGGCCGAGCTCTCCACGAAAGTTCGTCCCCCAACACTTGAGGGACCGATCGTCCAGGATGGCGCAGCTGTGTCCTGCGCCCGCAAACACTGAAACGGCGCGGCGCCCCGTACCGAGGTCGAGCGCGGGCAGCGCGGCGAGCTCTCCAGGATTGTCTCCGCGGCGCTCCAGGTCGCCCAACCCGATCCCCCCCCAGTCGTGGCCGCCCCAGCACTTGACGCGCCCTGCGCTATCCAGCGCACAAACGTGGTCCTGGCCCGCGGCGAGCCGTACGACGCGCTGACATTCCCAGCACCCGTCGCCCGTCACGTCATTTCCGTCGTCGCAGTGCTCGTCGTCGTGCCGCACGCCGTCCCCGCACACGGCGACCCCACCGCTGCCGCTCGTTCCGCCAACGCCGCCGACACTCGTTCCCCCCGTGCTTCCACCGAAGCCGCCACGGCCGCCGCTGGCGCGTCCGCCGCCGCCATTCACGCGGCCGCCGCCGCCATTCACGCGTCCGCCGGCGCCGCTCGCGCGTCCGCCAGCGCCAATCGACCCACCACCGGTCGTGAGCCCGCCGGACCCCACGTCAGCACCGAAGGATTCCAGGCCAGAGCGGCTTCCACACGCACTGGCGACCCACACGAGGCTCCAGCACGTTGCCGTGACGCCCCATCTAGCTCGCCTCCGCAGCATCATCCGCCCTCGCCGCGTCATGCTCGCTCAGACGCCGAGCGCCGTCCACTCGCGAACGGACCCGCCCGCGAAGCACGCCAAAAAGCAACGAGCTACTTGCAAGGCCCCCCACACAAACTCGCAAAAACCCGCTCGAACACCGAAAAAACGCACCGAAACGAGCTGCGCTCGACGCTTTAGTTCTCCGCTATCGCCAGGATGCCGACGTCGCCTCGATCGATACGAAGCCGCGTGACGTCCACATCGAACCTCACGCGTCCGTCGGCAAACACTCGTTCCAGGTGAGCCTCGACCTCCGCGTCCCAGGGGCTCTCGCATGCGGCGCGCGTGCGGACGACGTTCGAGAAAATCAGCGCCTTCTCCTGCGCCTCGTAGTCACCGGAGAGCGTGTTGCACGGCCCGGACACCGAGAAGGTGCCGTCGGCCGCGAACACGAGCCCCGAGGTGATGCCGGCGCCGCTGCTTGCGCTGTCGCCCTCGACCACGGTGTCGATGGACCAACCCGTGCCCACGAGCGCCACGTCCGGCTCGGCGGCTTCCCGATCGACGAACGTCAGCGTGGCGCTCTTCCCCACGAAGGTCACCTCTCCGGACTCCGTCTCGATGCGGGGACGTCCGGTGAAGAACTCCGCGAGCCATTCGTCCTCCTCGTGAAGCTCGGCGGCGCAGCCTATCTCCGTGCTGCCCAGGCCGTGCAGCACGAACACGCCACCTTCGACGGCGTACGGTCCGTCGTGACCGTTGCAACTGGCGTCGAACCCAAACTCGCCTCGATCGAAGGAAATGCGCACCGTGCCGAGCGGCTCGAAGCCCTCCGAAGCCACGAGCGTGTACCGCCCCGAAAGCCCCGCGCCGTCCGCGCCGTCGCCGTCCACGGTTTCTCCTCCGCAGCCGACGACCCCCAGCGCCAGGAAGAGGGAGACCGACGCGCGCGCACGAACCAGAAGACGGGAAGCCAAGCTCATGTAACTTTCGAGCGTAAGCTACGCCCGCCGCCCGGCGAAGCCCATACCGCGCGAGGCAGCAAATCCACGCCTTTCAGCCTCGATGCGCCTTCAAAGCTTACCCACGCCGGCGTTCGCCTGAACGATTTGTGGGACGCACTCCACCGGATCCAAATCGTACTCGTACGGAACGGACAGAGTGCCCGTCGAGCGAACGTTGGGGCCCGCCAGGATGAGGTCACTCGCCGTTTGCCAGACGACGCTCGGCGCAAAGTAGTTGTCGTTTACCTCGTACGTTCCGGGGTTCGTCAAATAAAAGAACGTACCGAGCGGGTTTTTGGAGTCCACGAACGAATTGTTCTCGATCAAGAGGGTCGCGCCGTTGCGCGCGTTGATGCCCGTCTCGAGAATTTTCTCGTAGTAGTTGTTGTAGAGGTGCGCGTCCGCCTCGCGGATGAGGTGCGTGCGCGACTTGATGTTTTCGTACCAGTTGTGATGGAAGGTCACGTTGGTCGAGCCGTCGCTTCCGCCGTCGCTCGAGCCAATCAAGCCGCCGCGCCCCGAGTCGTGCAGGTGGTTGTACGAAACGGTCACGTTGGTCGTTTTGGCTTTGAAATCAATCAGGCCGTCGTGCTCCTCGCCCTCGGTGGTGGAGCCGTAAATTTCGTTGTGGTCGATCCAAATGCGGTCCACGTTGGACTCCATACCAATCGCATCACCACCGTTGGACGGCGTGCTCGTGTTCTCTTTTCGCACGTTCTTGATCGTCAGATTTTGAATGACGATGTTCGACGACGAGCGAATGTGGATACCGATCTGATCGAGCACGCCGCTGGTCCCCACACCAATCAAAGAAATGTTCTGAATTTCCTTGAGCTCGATCACGCCGTTGGCCGTGTTGCAGCTGCCGGACTGCTTCGTCGTGTTGCCCGGCGTGATGGTGCCGTTCACCAGGATGACGAGCGGAGTGTCGTCCGCGGGTCGCCCACAAATGGCCGCGTGGATCTGCGTGCCGGTGGAGGCCGTCACGACGTTGCCGCCTCTTCCGCCCGTGGTTTGGCGGCCGTAGCCCTCGAGCTTGGCAGGACGAACGCTCGTGTCGCAGCCCGGGTTGGAGCCGCCGCCACTTCCGCCCACGCCACTTCCGCCCACGCCGGTACCGCCAGCGCCCACGCCGCCCGAGCCGTCACCACCCGAGCCGCCCGCGCTGCCGCCCCCGGAGCCGTCGCCACCGGTGCCACCCGCGCCGTCGCCACCGGTGCCACCCGCGCTTTCTCCGCCGGAGCCGTCGCCGCCGGTCGCTCCCGTGCCGCCCACGCCCGCGCCGTCCCCTCCGGTGCCGCCTGCTGCCGGCGTACCACCGCTGCCGGTTCCGTTGCTTCCGCCTGTGCTCGTGGCTCCCCCCGTCTCCGGGTTCCCGCCAACGCCCAGCGCGCCGCCGCTTGCCGTTTCGCCGCCCGCGCCCGAGCCAAAGCCGTCGTCACCGGCTTCTCCGCACGCGCTCAGGAGCCCCAGCGCGGACAAAAGCCCCCAAGTCGCCGGAAGGGCGCAAAAAGACCGATGGGAATGGTGAGGGCGGCGCGCGTGAGCTCGATTCATGACCGTACAAATCCTCCCCGTCCGCGACTGCTGCGGACGAGCTCTCTCGTTCCCCAGCAATGCACGGCACGCGGCGATCGATCACGCTCGCGACCCAATCAGCGACGCGCTCAACCCGTGTTGGCGGAGCGCACGAGGAGCCCCAGCGCGTGCGTTTCCCGCGCCCCGAGCAACCCGAACTGCACGCCGAAGCCGCCCGGCTTCGTCCAACGCACGACCGAAGGCAGGCGCGCGTCCGGCAGGCGCGGCAGCGAGCACACCAGCGTGACCTCCGTGCCGAACGCGAGCTGCGCGTCGGACTCCAGGAACATGCCGCCTTGGCTCACGTCACAGCTGCGCGCGGTAACGCTGGCGCCGTCCTTGAGCTGAACGACCACGTCAATGACTACCTCGGCTCGCTGATGCTGGCGCTTATCTCGCACGACTGTTCCTTGCGGCGTGGCTCTGGAACCCTTTCGGTTCACGGCCCGGCGGGTATGGTGTCCCCGAGGCGCACGGTGTCAAGGCGGGTCGGTTGAGCGACGCACAGAAACACGAACGCTTCGAGACAACGTCTCCCGAAGACGGGCTGCTCAGAAAGGCTGCACCGCGCTCGAAGTCCGTTCGCTTGCGGCGCCATTTCGAGGGCTGGCAAGCGGGTGCTTTGTTACTCGCCACTGCGGTTCTCGGGGCCAGTCTCTTTTTACCCCAAGGCACGGCCCCAACACTCGTGCCCACACCTGCCTACGATGCACGCCGAAGTGCGGAGGTGGACGAGGCAGACGTCGAGCGCGCCCGCCTCGCCGTTGAACGGGGTCTCCCTTACTCCGTGCGCGTCGTGGGCGAGCGCTTTCGTCGCTTGGGGCTCGCGCTTCGCTCGAACGACGCCGACGTCGGCGAGCTCGGCTCGCTGCTCGCGGGCGAAGTACGAAAGGAGCTGGCCGCTGGCCGCGTTGAGGAGCTGCTCCTCTTGCGCGCGTTGCAAACGGAGCTTTTTTTGCGTGCTGTGCGCGCCTGGCAAGCCAGCGGTGAATCGTCGCGCGAGCTCGACGAGCTCGGAGGGGACTTCATGGCGCTCGCCACCTCGTCGTGGCTCGACGACGAACGCCGACTCTCGCTCTCGGAGGAGGAGCTACGCCTCTTGTTCCGCGTGCGCTGGGGGCTACTCACGCGCACACACCGCGTTCATCCGTTCGGGCCCGACTTGAACGCGTTTCGTCAGTACTACGCCGTGCTCTTGGCTCACCCGGAGGGACCGGACGACGTCGTCGATCGCGCGCGGCGACGGCTCTCGTACGTGGAGGCCTTGGCCAAGGTCGATCCGAGCTACCCCGCGAGCTTCGCGCGCGGAACGCTGCTCTACGAGCTGGGTGAGGTCACGGCTTCGGCGCGCGCGTTCGAAGCCTTCTTGAATCGCTCCCCCGACGGTCCCTTCGTCACGCTCGCCAGAAACCACTGGCTCTTCACCCGCGCCGCCGCACAGTACAGCGAACCATGACGAACACGAGCTCGCCCGACGCGCGCTCGGCGCACGATGCCCCACGCCTCATCGACCTCCACGAGGGCGCCCGCCTGGTGCAGAGCGCAAGAGGGCTGGTCCATCTGGGCGGAGTCGCGGGCTCCACGAGCGCGCTCTTGGCGGCGCTCGTCCACGAGCGCACGCGAGCGCCGGTGGTGGTCTTGACGCCCGACGTGGAGACCGCGCTCCGCGCATACGAAGACCTCACGGCAGCTCTCGGACCAAACACGACCTGCTTTCAACTGCCCACGCCCGAGGCCACTCCGTTCGACGGCGTGCGCAGTGACCGTCGCATCGCCATGCAGCGCGCGGCCACCCTGTCCGCGCTGGACCGCGGTCTCGCTCGGGTCGTGGTGCTCTCGGCGGGGGCCTGGCTCCGCCGCGCTGCTTCTCCGGAAACGCTGGCTCTGGCGACGCTCGACCTCCGCGTCGGCGGCGAGCTGCAAGTGACGTCTCTGGCCCGCACGCTGGAGGCCGGCGGCTACCTGCGCAGCCCCGTGGTGGAAGATCCGGGCGGCTTCGCCGTACGCGGCGCGCTCATCGACATTTGGCCGCCGGGAGACGACCTGCCGCTTCGCGTCGAGCTGTTCGGCGACGAGGTCGTCACGCTGCGTCGCTTCGACCCCGAGACCCAACGCAGCGAGGCACCGCTCGAGCACGTCCTCGTTCCCCCGGCGCGCGAGGTGGTCGTCACGCCCGCGTCGTCTGCGCGCGCCCGGGAGACGATGCGCGACCTGTGTGACGCGGTGAACCTTCCGTCGAGCAAGGCGCGGCCCCTCATCGAGGACGTCGCGACTGGCCGCATCTTCGTGGGCTCGGACGCCTATCTGCCCGCGTACGCGCCGCTCGTGCCGTTCTACGAGCGCCTCCCCGAGGGCTCCACCGTGCTGGTGGAAGATCCGCCGAGCGTGGTGCGCGCGCTCCGCGAAGAGGGCGAGCGCGCCTTTTCCGGACGGAGCGTGCGGCGCGGTGAGCCGCATTTTTCCGTCGCGGACTTCTACTTGGAGCCCGACGAGCTCGATCGTTCTCTCGGTGCTCTCCGCACCGTCGCCTGTCATCGTACGCTCGTCAGCGGCTCTCCTCCGACGAGCGCGCTCGAGGCGCTCGAGGCAGCTCCCCTCGACGCGCCGTCGCTCGGCGCCCGGAGCCAACGCGACCTCACCGCACACCTGGATCGGGCGCGCAGCGCTGGCGGTCGTCACGCCGGCTTGGATCCGCTGGTTCGCGAGCTCCGCGCCTGGCAAAACGAAGGCTTGGACGTCACGCTCACCGCGCGCGTGGCGACGCAAGCGGACCGCCTGGCCACGCTCCTCGAACATCGGGACATCCCCGCCGCGCGAACGCCGGAAGCTCTGCTCACGGTGCCCGTCCCCGGACGACTGCGCGTGGTCACGTCTTCGCTCGGACGCGGCGCCGTGATCGAGCCGAGCGGCGTCGTGCTCGTGACCGAAGAGGAAATCTTCGGGCGCCGCCAGCACCGGCAAAAGCGCTCCGCCAAGCGCGCGATTCAGGCCGCTCTGGACGACCTGCGCTCGCTGTCGCCGGGGGACTTCGTCGTCCACGTCGAGCACGGCATCGGCAAGTACCTGGGCCTGGAGCATCGCCAAGTCGGCGACCACTTCGTCGACCTCTTGGTCGTCGAATACAAGGGCGGCGACAAGCTGTTCGTCCCGGCGTACCGCCTGAACCTCGTCCAAAAGTACTCGGGCGAGGGGGCGGCCGCGCGCATCGATCGTCTCGGCGGCTCCACCTTCGCCAAGACCAAAGCCAAGGTCCAAAAGAAGGTTCGCCAGCTCGCCGACCAGCTGCTTCGGCTCTACGCGGAGCGCGCGCAAGTGAAGCGCTCGCCGCTGCCCGCGCCCGACGACGAATACGCCGCCTTCACTGCGGCTTTCCCTTACGAAGAAACCGCCGACCAAGCCGCCGCCATCACGGACGTCATCGAAGACCTCCAAAAAGAGACCGTGATGGATCGCCTGGTGTGCGGCGATGTTGGTTTTGGAAAGACGGAAGTCGCGCTGCGCGCCGCCTACTTGAACGTGCTCGCCGGGCGCCAGGTGGCGCTCCTGTGCCCGACCACGGTGCTCGCCGAGCAGCACTACCGCACCTTCAGCGGGCGCCTTGCGGGCACCGGCGCGGAGGTGCGCCCGCTCAGCCGTTTTCAGTCCGCGGCCGCGCAAACCGCCACGCTCGCCGCGCTCAAGGAGGGCAAGGTGGACGTGCTCGTGGGCACGCATCGCCTGCTTTCCTCCGACGTTCACTTCAAGCACCTGGGGCTGCTCGTGGTGGACGAAGAGCAACGCTTCGGCGTGGCGCACAAAGAGCGCATCAAGCAGCTGCGCACGCAGGTGGACGTGCTCACGCTGAGCGCCACGCCCATTCCGCGCACGCTCAGCATGTCCATCGGCGGGCTGCGCGACATGTCCGTCATTTCCACGCCGCCGCAAGATCGCCGCGCCATTCGCACCTTCACCGGCACCTACGACGAAGAGCTCTTGCGCGGCGCCATCGAGCGCGAGCTCGGCCGCGGCGGGCAGGTGTTCTACGTGTACAACCGCATCGAGGGCATTTACGAGCGCGCCGCGCGCCTGCGCGCCCTTCTGCCCGATCTGCGCGTCGCGGTCGGACACGGCCAAATGAGCGAAAAAGAGCTCGAAGCCACCATGCTCGGCTTCGTGAGCGGAGACTTCGACGTGCTCGTCGCGACGGCCATCATCGAGAGCGGCCTCGACATTCCGCGCGCCAACACCATCATCATCGATCGCGCGGATTTGTTCGGCTTGTCGCAGCTCTACCAGCTGCGCGGCCGCGTCGGCCGCTCCAGCGAGCGCGCCTACTGCTACTTGCTGGTGCCTCCGGCCAGTGAAATGACCGAGGAGGCGCGCTCGCGCATCGAGGCGCTGGAGCGCTACACCGAGCTCGGGTCGGGCTTTCACATCGCCACGCTGGACATGGAGCTACGCGGCGCGGGAGAAATGCTCGGCGCCGATCAGAGCGGCTTCATGCAGAGCGTCGGCTTCGAGCTCTTCAGCCAAATGCTGGAAGACGCCACCGCCGAGCTCAGCGGGCGCGAGGTGGTGCACGACGTAGATCCGGAGCTCGGCATCGACGTGGAAGCGCTCCTGCCCGAAGACTACGTGGAGGACGTGGGCGTGCGCCTCAGCCTCTACAAGCGTTACTCGTCGGCGCTGGACGAAGAAGAGGTGTCGCGCATCAGCGAGGAAATCGCCGACCGCTTCGGCGAGCCTCCGCCCGAGGCGCGCCGCTTGGCGGAAATGATGCGCCTGAAGACGGAGCTGCGACGCTTCAAGGTGCTCGGTTGCACCGCCACGCCGCGCTCGGTCACGCTACACCTGCGTTCGGATACGCCGCTCAGCCCCGACAAGCTGGTGCCGTTCATTGCCGCTCGCGAAAAGCACAAGGCCGCAAGCTACGCGCTCAGCCCCGACGGCAAGCTGACGCGCCGCGTGCCCGCCGGCAGCGAGCTGCCGGACGGGCTCGCGCACGCGGACCGTATGCTGGACGAGCTCGCGGCGCTGCTCGCGTAGAGCTCGGCGCTTCGGCGTAGTGCGGGAGCACCGGGCGGCGACGGGCTGGGTCTCCCCCCAATTGCTCGGGTCCGAAAAGCTCGACTAGAACTGGTGGAACTCTTGGCCGTCGAACCACACCGTGAAGTTGAATGCGCAGTCGTACTCCCAGTACCGCCCATCACGGAGAGCGATGAATACCTCGTTCCCAGAGGTGCCCCAGACTCGCCAGAAGTACAACAGCTCCGCGGGCCCAAGCAGGACCTCCGCGCTGCCTGCCTGGACGCGGCCAAACTCCCGCTCCGTGATGAAGTAGAGAACGCCGTCGCTCCCCCAGAGCTGAGTGATGGGATTCGTCGTGCCGGTATGGATGGTCGTCCAGTCGCTTCCGTCGAAGTGATGAAGCTGACCGACCGCGTCCCCGAGCCAAATATCGTTCTTTCCAAACGCCCAGTGCGCGCGACCACCAGCGGGAACCTCCGGCACGGCCGTGAAGCTCGAAGCCGCCCCAATCCGACGATAGATGGATTCCTCGCTCAGGATGACCAGCGCTTCGTCGTCCGCCCACACTTGGCCGAACTGCGGCAGGTTGGTCGCCGACGACTTCCAAGCTCCGTTGGCGTACTCCAGCAGGTTCGTGCCCTCCATCGAGAAGGCTCGCTGCGAGCCGGTCGCGAAGAAAGTGGTGTCGTACAGGGACTCGTAGCCACCTGCGCGCTGAAACGTTGCCTGCCCGTTCTCGAAGAACTCGATACCTTGGTAGTCGACGAGCACCACCGGCCCGCCAGGGAGACCGAACAGACGCCTCGATGCAGGCGGCTCCAAAGTCACGAGCACCTCCCAACCGCTCCCGTCGTTGAACTGAAGCTCGACGCCGGGGAAATTGTCGTAGCCGCAACTGCCCCCAAAAACGTTGCAAGGCCGCTCGGACACCAGACTAAATACACCTCGCTCATCCGCCCAAACGTCGAACCATTCCTGGACGCCCCTGAGCGCGAAACACACCGGCTCATTGCTCTCCCGCCAACCTGGGCTACCAAAAGCCGTGCCGCCGTGGGCTTCCGGCGGCTCCCACTCCGGACGCGGAGGCAGCTGGGGCCGGGGAATGCCACCGGTGCCGCCATCCGACGAGCCAAACCCGCCCGACGCTACGCCGCCGGACGCTCCACCCGTCGATGCACCGCCGATGATCGGCGCGCCGCCCGACGACGAGCCACCCGTGCCCCCACAAGGCGCGCACTCGAGCTGGCCGCCGCAGCGATCGCTCTGCGTTCCGCAGAGCCCTGCGCACGAATCGAGGCAGCTCGTCTTACCGTTCTGCGCCGCCTCACCACCGCAAGCCGAAGCCAAAAGGACACCGAGCGTCAGCCACACGCCCGCCCGCGAGCCCCCTTCAGCAACCGGCGCAGCTCCCAAGAGGAGTTTCATGATGAACCTTCAGAACGAAGTGTTGACCTCAGGCAGATTCCGCAACTGCCTTGAATACTTAGTCTTAACGTAGGTCATGTATTGACCGTTCGGACTCGGATTGGTCATTTCCGCATGACAAAGCTTGTTGTTGACATTCCCTCCGATAGCTGGCCCAAGATACCGATAATTAGACCCATCTACAACCCCCGAGCCAGATGTCCCATGACAGACTGGCACATTTGCATAATAAAGATCTGCCGACGCTGAACCCTTTGCACTATAAGAAGCCCCCTGAGCGCTCCTGTATGACCTTAACGGGAACAACTGCTGCAGGTAACCATTCTTGTCCCTCCTGTAATGGTAGTTCTTCGTCTTCGGCCAGCTTGCGTAGCTCCACAAGCCGCCCGGAGGCGTTCCAGCATGAGGAGTGGTATCAACGCAATTGAACACTGACGACGGACAAGGCTGAGTCACCAGGTAGTGAAGGAAATTATCATACGGCTGACCTGGCACATAACGCGTCTGGGTAGTTGCCAGATACACGACCTCATGAAACCACCAAACCTCTACGCGTTCCGTCCCGGTGTCCACACTCGCCACCTCGAGCCAATTGGGCAGCGCTGTGCTTGAAAAGAGAGTTTGGGTTCGGTACGGACAGTGAACGAGAGCGATATCCACCCTTTCACTGAAGGGACAATAGTCCCGTCCAAAATACGCATCATTAGCGTCATTGGGTATGGGATCTATCGCATCACAACGCCGCTTCACCACACAAGTGTGATTCTGAACCTGGTAACCATCCAAGACCGTGAGGCGCCGCTTAGGCCGCCAATCTGCCGGATTGCTACCTCCAACCACGTCCGCCTGCTCATCGAAAGCGTTTAGGTTCAGGCTAGTTACCCTGTACTGTTCCACCGTGAAGATGGTCCCATTTCCAAGTCCCGAGCCGGCCCCCTGGGGGTGAGAGGTGTCTGCTGCGAGCGCGACGGACTCCGCGAACTCGAGGCTGCGCGTACGAGCCACTTCCCAGGTGCCTCGCGCCGAGACGCATTTCGCGAAGAGCTCTCGATCGAGCTTGTCGTTGAAGGCGGTGAGCGACCGCTTGCGCGACTCCGCCCACTGACTCCCCGAGAGCGAGGAGCTCAGCGTCGTTCGCGTGGTGACGTGGACGAAGTTCGTTCGCTGCGCCCGCGAAACCTCCGCTTCCGAGATGGAGCTGGTGAGCACCTGAACGGTTTCAGCGGCGGTGCGGACGCGAACGAAGCTCGAATAGGCCGTGACCCACGAAATGCCCGCAAGGAGCAGCAGCGCGACGTTTCTATGCTTGAACCACAGGCGCTGCCAGAGCGCGGCGTTCGGCGGAACTTGATCGTCCGAGCCGATGACCACGGCAACCTTCGACTTCGTCCGAAGTCACCTGCTCGGCGGAGCTTTCGTCCATCGGCCCCTCTCGTGATCCCGACCACACCCCGGTCGTCTTCGACTCCCGGGGAGTGGTCGCCCCCCCCAAAGACGCCGGCTACCCGGAGAGCCGAGCGGCGTCAAGGCGCGCACATTGTCTGCGCTCGCTGGAGCTCGGGGCGTCAGATTCGATGAAACAGCTCACGCCTCAGCGCACGCGACTGAATCTACGGTCAGCGCACCGTCGCTTTCGAGGCGATGCCTACTCCCGCGATTCAAAGAGCTCGTCGCAGAACCCCACGTACCGATCGACACGCATGCGCAGCCCGTCACTCACGTAGGCGCGCACGCCGAGATCCGAAACGGCGGCGCTCGTGCCGCACGCCTCGCGCCGCACCCTGCCGAAGTCGTGGAGCACGCGGCGCTCCCCTTCTCGCAGCGAGACGAGCTCCGCCGTCCACGTGCTTTCCGTGTGCTTTTCCCGCGCGGCCAAGACCAACTCGAGGAGGCCATCCGCGTTGACGTCCTCCACGGCCAGGACGCGCGTGTCGGGCCAAACGCCCTGCGCGACGACGACGCCGCCCTCCAAGACGCCCCACTCGAGAGACCCACGCGGGTCGACCTCGTACTCCAAACGCTCGGGAGCGCCCCCCCGCGTGAAGGCCCCGGAGATGCCCGTCGACGGACCGGGACGAAGGTCCTGCGGCAGCGTGGAAAACAGGAAACGGTCCGACGTGGCGAGACGCCGGGTGGTTTCCGTGCACGGCTCGACGTTCGGGGGCGCGAGCGACAATGGACTGCCGCAAGCACACGTGACCAAGCCAAGCACGACCCTGCTCGTTCTTGCACGAATCACTCGTCCCTCCCCTCGACGACGCCGAGCTTTGTTCTAGTCTTTTAGTACTCTGTTTTAGAAACCTCAAGGGGGCTGACCGTTCAGCGGATGGCTGCCCAATCGACCGAGGAAGCGCTCGGTGCCTTGGGGCTTCGAATTCAGGAGCTCCGACGAGCGCGAGGCGAAACGCAAGAAACGTTCGCCGCCGCGCTGGGTATGCTCACGCCCAACTTTGCTCGCATCGAACAGGGCCGAGCCAACGTCACGGTCGACACGTTGGTTCGTATCGCCAACGCGCTGTGCGTCGCCCCCGCAGAGCTTTTGGTCACTCCCTCGCGACGAGGCTCTCACCCCGGGCGCCCCCGCCGCGACCGCCTCACTTCGCAGCCCGATCCGCAGCGCGTCGGCACTTTTGAATATTTACCGCCACGGGGTGGCACGGGGCCCGCGCTCCGTGTCTCGGATCCCGCGCGCGCCGCGTCCGAGCGCAAAAAGCTGCTCCGCGCCGTGGCTCACGCGCCGCGTGGGATCGTCTGCTTGCTCTCCGCGCTCCACTTTCACGGCTTGTCGGCGAAGGCTCCCGCCGCCGTCTGGGTCCTCGTCGACGGCAAAGCGCGGAAGCCCGCCGAAGGCCCCCCACGACTGCACGTCGCGCGCGCGACCGGACGCGCGCTCGCCTTCGGAGTGGAAGAGCACCTCGTCGACGGACAGCCCGTCCGCGTGACGAGCGCCGCCAAGACGGTGGCCGACTGCTTCAAGTACCGAAACAAGATTGGCGTCTCCGTCGCGCGCGACGCGCTACGCGCTTACTTGCGTGGGCCGGCGCGTAACCTGGCTCAGCTCTCGGCCGCGGCGGAGGTGTGCCGCGTGAGCCGCGTCATGCAGCCGTACTTGGACGCGCTTCTGTGAAGAGCCGGCGCCGGGGCTCTCCGAAGCGCCCGCTCGGAGCTGCACGCTCACGCCGCCAGCCCGCCAGATCCGGCACGAGGACCGATGCTCTGTGCCCCCCAACTCGCTGTTCGACGAGCTTCGCCCTAGTGCGCAACGTTGCAGGTGATCTCGAGGCGACCTCGGGCGGCCACGTCGGCGCCGAACGGGAAGCGAAAGTCTGCCAGAGTGGTGCACCCGCTGCTTCGCGGGGACTCCGGAAAGCAGAAGCCTGCGTCGCAGTCGGCGCAGCTGGGGTCCGTGCGGCACGAGTCGAGCGCCGCCCCCTCGAGCTGAAGCACTTCACAGACGCGCTCCTCCCCGTACTCGGTGTGTCGCGAACGCGGAACGCGCTTGCCCGAGCCATCGAGCGGGTTCGCCCACCCCGCCCAACGAGGGCACTCCTCCAGATCGTAGGCATGCGCGAGCACTCGACACTCCGCACGCCCCTCCGAATCGAGCGCCGGAGTTCCACCCAGGCACGGAAAATCACCTGGGTTGCAGGAGTAGTCCACGCGCCTGTCGATGAAGGGTTCACCTCGACAAGCATCACGAAGCCAGAAGCCTCGCCCGCTGAGGCGAGGAAAGGCCACGTACGAGCAAGGCGCGGCAGGATCCGTCGGATCCCAGAACAGGCCCTCTCCTGCGTAGTACGGAAATGGATCGTCGAGCGGCGGAGTGCCTCCGTCGTCGCGCGTGGTAGCGAGCCGAACCAAGAACGCAGCGTCGGCCGGCATGCCTGCCCGGAAACGGCGTTCGAGCTCGGTGCGCGGCGTTCTCTCCCCGCGCAAGAGCCAAGACCAGTGGTCGAGCTCGGCGAGCGCGAGCAGAGGGCGGAGCTCAGGGGCTTCCATCTGCCGGATGGCGTCACCCAAGGCCGCCTGCCAGCGGGTGATTTCTGCTTCCGTCGCGTTCTGCGTGACGAGCCCGAGCTCCGGGTTCGATTCAGAGGTTTGGGTCCGCGTTGGATCACTCGGGCTGATCAGGACCACCTGGAGTGACTCCGGACGCCATTCGGCTGGGTCGCAAATGTCGGGAAGCGGGTAGGTCGACCTCAAGTCTTGCGCCAAAAACTCGCGGAGCGCGCGACCTTCCGCCGTCGGCGCATCATCGACCAGCAGGAGCATGACGTGCGGCCGGCCGAGATAGATGCCGTAGTCCGCGGTCAACTGCGCGACCGCTCGTGGAGCATCGTTCGCGACCCCGCTCGGCGCGGCCTCTCCACCACCACACGCCGCCACGGCCGCAAGCGCCAGCCCTGCGAGCGCTTGCACTCCAAGTCCCCACCCTACGCGAGACACGCGATTGCGCCGAACGCTCTCCACCATGAAGCGCGCATGTGCAGCTCACGTGCCAATCACCGAAACCGAGTCGTCGGGCCGTTTGCACCAAGCAGGCTGCCTCGCGCTCACAGCGAAGCGGCAACTCGGTTGCCAATGACGCGGCGCCAGTTGGCGCGGGTGCGCCGACCCGCGCTCAGCGCGAAAGCCCGCCGCGCTGTCCTTGCCACCGCAGCCAATGGTCCGCGAGCACGAGCGCCACCATCGCCTCACCCATCGGCGCAAAACGCGGCAAGAGGCACGGATCGTGGCGACCCTTGGTGCGCAGCGTGGTTTCTTCTCCGGCGCGCGTCACCGTGCGCTGCTCGCGCGAGAGACTGCTCGTGGGCTTGATGGCGCAGCGGAGCACGACGGGCTGCCCCGAAGAAATGCCGCCCAGCATGCCGCCGTGACGGTTCGACTCCGTGGTGGTGATGGCGCGGCCGTCGGCCGTGACCTTACGCACGAACACGTCGTTGTTTTCGCTGCCGCGCAAGGTGGCGCAGCCGAAGCCCACGCCGTACTCCACGCCGAGCACGGCGGGCAAACTGAAGAGCGCGCGCCCGAGATCCGCCTTGAGCTTGTCGAACACGGGCTCTCCCAAGCCGGCGGGCACGCCGCGCGCCACGATTTCCGCGGTGCCGCCGATGGAGTCCTGATCTTTGCGCACCTCCAGAATGAGGTCGCTCATTCTCTGGGCCGCCTCCGGATCCGGACAACGCACGGCGTTCGGTTCCCCGTTCGGTAGCGTTTCGATCTGCGCGAGCGTGACCGTCTCCGGATCGACGTCGGCCACGACGTGCCCAATCTGCTTCACGTAGCTCAGCACTTCGCCGCCGAACGCGTGGGCGATGAGCTTTTTGGCGACGGCGCCCGCGGCGACGCGCGCCACCGTTTCGCGCGCGCTCGAGCGGCCCCCACCGCGGTAATCACGAAAGCCGTATTTTTGATCGTACGTGTAGTCCGCGTGCCCGGGCCGGTACTTTTCCGCGATGTCGGAGTAGTCGCCGCTCTTTTGGTCCGTGTTGCGCACCAAAATGGCGATGCTGGTCCCCGTCGTCTTTCCTTCGAAGACGCCCGAGAGAATCTCCGGCAGATCCGCTTCGTTGCGCTGCGTCACGAGCTTGCTCTGCCCGGGCCGACGCCGCTCGAGGTCCACCAAGAGGTCCTCCACCGCGAGCGGCAAGCCCGGCGGACAGCCGTCGATGATGACGAGGTTTCCGGGCCCATGGCTCTCCCCGGCCGTGGTGATGCGAAACGCCTGCCCGAAGCTGTTGCCTGCCATGACGGCGCCGGCTTACCACCGAAGGTCGCCCCCGACCACGCTTCGACGGGCACGGCCGCGTCGGCGACCCCACGTCCGGGGTCCGCGTCAACGACGCAAGAACGCGTCTTTTCCGCGCGATCCCCCGGTAGGCGAGGAACTTCCGCGCCGAGAGGAGAGCGCGCCGACGAAATGTGAATGGAAAAGGTGCCCATCCACAACCCAATGAGGCGCCGCTCCCCAACAAGGGGGGACATCCCACACCTCCCCCCACTGCAACGTTTGAAACACCTGTTCTTCTCCGGCAGGGTAATCGCCCCCCATGCAAGCTTTCTTTCACTCCACTCGCTCCTCCAGACTCGCTCTTCTTGCAGGCGCCGTCGGCGTCGTTGCCGCGCTCACCGGAAGTGGCTGTAGCAGCGGGGAGTCTTCGAGCTCCGGAGGTCCGGGGACCGGCGGTCTCGGCTCGGGCGGCGGTGACGGCAGCGGCACCGGCGCGTCCACTGGGGCTCCAGGGACCGGTGGCGCGGGCACCGGCAGCGCCGCGGGCACCGGCGGAGCCGGAACGGGCGGCGACGGGACGGCCGTGCCCACGACGCCGAGCGACTGGAAGAGCGTACGCATCGGCGGAGGCGGCTACGTCACCGGCGTCGTCTACCACCCGACCGACGCGGGCCTGCTGTATGCGCGCACCGACATGGGCGGTCTGTATCGCTACGACGCGGCCTCCTCGTCGTGGATCCAGCTGCTCGACTGGATTGGTGCCGGTCACGCGCACCACTACGGCGTGCTCAGCGTGGCCGTGGATCCGTCGGACGCGACGAAGGTGTACGCGATGGCGGGCACGAACACGGATCCCTCGTGGGCGGGCAAGGGCGCGTTGCTCCGTTCTTCCAACCATGGGCGCACCTGGGAGCGCGTCGATCTCGCGGGCGCTGCCGTCGGCGGCGTGGAGGGCGTGTGGGTCGGCGGGAACGAAGAAGGCCGCGGAACGGGTGAACGCCTGATCGTCGACCCGAACCTCGGCTCCACGCTCTACATGGGCACGACGAAAGCCGGCCTCTGGAAGAGCACCGACAGCGGCTCGACCTGGACCCAAGTGACCGGCACCGGGCTCACGGCCACGACGAACGTGCTCTTCGTGCACGCCGATCCCACGTCGGGTACGGCGGGCAGCGCGTCGCAAAAGCTCCTCGTGAGCACCACGACGGGCGTCGTGGCGAGCACGGACGGCGGCGCAACGTGGTCACAGCTCGCCAATCAGCCAACCTCAGAAATGGCGCTCCGGGCCTCACAATCCGGCGCGACCATCTACCTCACGTACGGCTCGAACGCCGGCCCCAACAACAGCACGAGCGCGGGGGGTGGCGTGTACAAGCTCTCCACCACGAACCTCACGCTCGAGGACGTCTCTCCCGCGTCGCCGCTCTGGAACGCGGCTTACGGCGGCGTCAGCGTCGACCCGGCGGATCCGAATCACGTCATCGTCTCGACGCTCTTCAACTGGAACGCCGAAGACGTCTACGAGTCGAAAGACGGCGGCGCCACCTGGACCGCGCTCGGCGTGGAAGCCGTCATCGACGCCAGCGACTACCCGCACGTCGACGGTAGCCCCATCCACTGGATCACCGACGTGAAGCTCGATCCGCACGACGTCCGCGAGTTTTCGTTCATCACGGGTCAGGGCTTCTATCGCTGCACGGGGCTCGGCGCGGCGCTCCAGTGCTCCTTCGACGACGCCGGCCTCGAGGAGCTCGTGCCGCTCCAGCTGGTGAGCCCGCCCGAAGGTGCGCCCCTCATTTCCGTGGTGGGCGATCGCGACGGCTTCCGTCACGACGACCTCACCGTGTCGCCCCCGCGCTTCTCTCCCAACAAGGGCACGACGCGTTCGCTCGCGATCGCCTGGGGCGAGCCGAGCACGCTCGTCAAAACGTTCGACGTGGCGCCCTTCGGCGCAATTTCGCGGGATAGCGGCGACACCTGGACGGACTTCGCCACGTACCCCGCCAGCACGGTGGCCTGCGTGGACTACTTCTGCGGCCTGCGCAACATCGCCGTCTCCGCCGACGGTGCCTCCATCGTGTGGTCGCCCGTGAACGCGGCTCCGTCACGCTCGGCGGACGGCGGCGCTACGTGGTCGGCCGTCACCGGCATCACCGTCACCGAAGCCAAGCTGCCGCCCAAACCCGTCGCGGATCGGGTGAACGCCGACAAGCTCTACGCCTTCGACGTGATGAGCGGCGTCGTCTACTCGAGCACGAACGGCGGCGCGGCATTCTCCGCGAGCGCCACGACGCTCCCCCACGCGTCCGCCGATTGGTACGCCGCCAATTTCGAAATGGCCGCCGTCCCCGGTCACGAAGGACACCTCTGGGTAGCGGCCGCGGACGGCAACGCGTCCGGCACGACGGGCGGCCGCGGCCTCTACCGCTCCACGGACTCGGGCGGGACGTTCTCCCCCATCAACGCGGCTAGCGTCACGGGGGCGTTCCGGGTCGGCTTCGGCGCGCCCGCCCCGGGCGCCGCGTACCCGGCCGTCTTCGTCGCGGGCATCGTCAACGGGGTGACGGGGCTCTTCCGCTCGCTCGACGAAGGCGCCACCTGGACGCGCATCAACGACGACCTGCACCAATTCGGTACCATTCATCAGATCACCGGGGATCCGAAGACGTACGGACGCGTCTACGTCGCGGCGGAAGGCCGCGGTATTTTGTACGCGACGCAAGAGTAAGCGCGCTCGCCGCGGCCGCCCCCGGAACGAGAGACGGGGGCCGTTGAAATGTGAGGGCGCCCGGTCGACCATGTCCTTCATGCCCGAAGCGCCCCTCACTCAACTCAGCGAAGAGCAGCTCCTCTTTCGTGACGCGGTCCTCGGCTTTGCGCGGGAGCGCATCGGCCCGCTCGTTCGCAAGATGGACGAGGAGGCGCACATCGAGCCCTCGCTCTTGCCCGGCCTCTTCGCGCTCGGCGTGATGGGCGTCGAAATCCCGGAGGAGCACGGCGGCTCGGGCTCCACCTTCTTCAACGCCATCCTCGCCGTCGAAGCGCTGGCCACGGTGGACGCCAGCCTCTCGGTGCTCGTCGACGTACAAAACACACTCGTCGGCAACGCGCTGCTCCGCTGGGGCTCCGAAGCGCAAAAGGCCCTCTACTTGCCGAAGCTGGCCAGCGAGTGGGTCGGCTCCTACGCGCTCAGCGAGGCCGGCAGCGGCAGCGACGCCTTCGCCCTCAAAACCCGCGCCGAGAAGAAGAAAGACCGCTGGGTCCTTTCGGGGAGAAAGCTGTGGATCACGAACGCCGCGGAGAGCTCGCTCTTCATCGTGTTCGCGAACATCGACTCGGCGCTCGGCTACCGCGGCATCACGGCCTTTCTCGTTCCGCGGGACACGCCCGGCTTCTCCGTCGGAAAAAAGGAAGACAAGCTCGGCATCCGCGCGTCGAGCACGTGCGAGCTCATTCTGGAAGGCGCCGAGGTCCCGCACGAGAACGTGCTCGGAGAGGTGGGCCAAGGCTACAAAATCGCCATCGAAACGCTGAACGAAGGGCGCATCGGCATCGGCGCGCAAATGCTCGGCATCGCTCAAGGCGCCTTCGAGCACGCCGCGCGCTACGTTCACGAGCGCGAGCAGTTCGGCCAGAGGCTCATCGACTTTCAAGGCGTGCAGTTTCAGATCGCGCGCATGGCCGTCGACATCGAGGCGGCGCGCTTGCTCGTTTACAACGCCGCGCGTCTGAAAGACGCCGGCAAGCCGTTTCTCACGGAAGCCGCCATGGCCAAGCTGCTCGCCTCCGAGGTGGCCGAACGCACGGCGTCCATGGCCATCGAGCTCTTTGGTGGTGTGGGGTTCACTCGCGAGTTCCCGGTCGAAAAGTTCTACCGCGACGCAAAAATCGGCAAAATCTACGAAGGCACGAGCAACATGCAGCTCGCCACCATCGCCAAGCAGGTCAGCCGCCGTTTTACGCGCTGAGCTCGCCGCGATCTTCAGCTTCGAGCACCATCACATTGCGCTCCTGCGGTAGCGCGAGCGACCGCTGGGCCGAAGTTTCGTGACTCTCTCCCCCCGCTCGTCTCCTTCGCTGTACCGTCCGCCCCGGGCTGCGGACCGACCCTCGAGGTGCGCTGGGCGCACCGAGGCTCCGGCACCGTCATGCCCGCGAAAGGGAACGGAGCTTATGCATCGCACGAAGGGATCTTGGTTGAAGTACTGCCTCGCGCTCGGACTCTCGAGTCTCGGCGCCTTGTTCTCCGGTTGTGGAGACGACAGTCAAACGCAGTCGGTTCGCCCTGCGGTGCTCGGACAGCGCGGCGAATCATGCCTCGCCCGAAACGACTGTGAGAGCGGCCTCGCTTGTCTG
This sequence comes from Pseudomonadota bacterium, assembly GCA_023432025.1. Classification (GTDB taxonomy): domain Bacteria; phylum Myxococcota_A; class Polyangia; order Polyangiales; family Polyangiaceae; genus NIC37A-2. The sequence continues at coordinate 7,654 of JAEYVE010000061.1, read as the reverse complement.
AACAACGTGTGCTCTCGAAACGACTTCGAGATCACGCGCAGCAGCAAGGAATGCGTCCGCGTGGATTGCAAGAAGACCGCGGACTGTTGCGGCGGTCGCCCCACCAAGGCGCCGGCCAAGTGTGCCGACGTAACGCAAGTCTGCAACACGCCCACCCTCGCCGGCTGTACGCTGGGCGCCAGCTGTGAAAGTGCCGTCGACTGCGGCGGTGGCAGCTGCAGCACGGGTGTTTGCAGTCAGGTCGCCTTGTCGTGCACCACGGACGCTGGCTGCGAGGACGTGTGTGACACGACCACCGGCTTCTGCACCATCAGCAGCGCGGTGGCGTGCACGGTCAGCACGGACTGCACCTACGGCGTGGGCACTTGCGGAAGCCGCATTTGCAACAGCTGTGCGAACCCGGACTACGATCCCTCCGCGGAAATTTGTAGCGACCCCGACTGCATCGACATTTGCACGCTCCGTTGTCAGAACGAGCTTTGCGTCGAGGACACCTCGTGTGAGGTGAACGAGGACTGCGCGGACTCCCCCGCCGGCCCCATCTGCGACGACGGGCAGTGCGCAGAGTGCGTCGAAGACGACGATTGCGACGAGGCCAACGAAGAAGAATGCCTCTCCGGCCGCTGCGAAAAGCCTTGTGAGGTGAACGAGGAGTGCCCTCTGAACAACACGTGCAAGAAGGGCGAGTGCGTGTACACGGGGTGCTCTTCGGACCTCGACTGCGTTCTCATCGAGCGCGCCCATCCAACGCTCGGCGACGCGCGCCTCTCCAAGTGCCTGCCGTCGGACCTGAATCCCGACATCAACGAGTGCAAGGTGCCCTGCGAGAACGACGGCACCTGCGCCGAATTCCAGGTGTGTGACGACGGCTTCTGCAAGTTCGTGGGCTGCAACACGGACGAGGAATGCCGCTCCTATCTCGGGCTCGCTCCCGACCCCGCGAGCCCCAAGCCCAAGTACGTGTCGAAGGCCGTCTGCCGAGCCCCAGAGCTCGACGACTGACGACGCCAAAGCCTCGCTGAAGCGAGAAACGCCGCGAAGGGACAGCGGGACGAGGGCGCGCCGAGCGCCGTCGTCCCGCTTTCTCTTTGGAAAGCTCACTCGCCGTTCCCGGACGAATTTGGGGCTGCCCCGCCGCAGCCGCAGCCATCGCCCTGGTCGCCCCCCGGAGAACAGCCCCTAGAAGACGCGTCCCTGACCCGCTCCTCCCCCAAAATTTCGGGGCCTGGTTTCGGGTGGTTGCGCGGCGCGCCTCTTCGGCTAGCGTTCGCCCAGCATGTTCGAAGATGGCTTCGTCACCCTGGCCAAAATCGTGGGCACCATCATGTTCGCGATGAGCGTCGTGCCGCTCCTCTTCCTCACCGCCAAGGGCGGCGACAAGAGCGAGCCCACGGACATTTTCGACACCGACTGAGCTCGGCCGAGGCTTTGCGCCGCTCTTCGGGCGGCACGTCGAAGCTCGTCGTTCACTCAGCGGCTGCCGTTAGGGGCACGTTTGCGCGCGTGCGCGAATGACCACGCGCGCGTTCGTCTCGTTCGGGGTCACTCCTGACCCTTCGACGGGGGCGCCCCGAGGCCGCGCAAGACGCCGACGACGACGCGCACTCACGCGTCCCTGAGCGCCCCGCCAGGCGGGGCAGCTCACATTCCCCGCAAATTCCGCGAAGGAGTCATCGGGCGAAGCGTTGCCGTTTACGGCGCGCGAGACAGAGGCCGTTCAGCAAGGGACTCACCGAGGCCCCTCTCATGAACCCGACTCACAACTCTCTCGCGTCCGAAACGAAACGTCACTCGGGACAGGAGCGCAGAGTCCGCCAGCCCGCGCCAACGACCCGACACGAAGCGTGGCTCCTGTGCGCAGCGCTCGCGGCGGTGCTCGGCGGCACGGCGTGCAAGCGGGAACAGAAGGAGCTGGCCCCCGAAGCCAGCGCGCTGCCTTCCGCCGCGCCAGTCACTGCCGCCGCGCAGACCTACGTCGTCGACCGACAGAGCTCCCAAGTGAGCTTTCAGATGGACGCCGAGCTCGAGAAAATCAACGGCCGCGCTCCGGGCTCCATCGAGGGCGAGCTGTTCATCGACCCGAACGACCTCACGAAAACCACCGGGCTCATCAAGGTCGATCTGCTGGCCCTCTCCATTTATCACACCAAGCGCGAGAGCGCCGACACGCAGTTCGGCGAAGAAAAGAAGGACGAAACGCAGAACGAACACATGCAAACGTGGTTTCAAATCTCCAAGGACGCACCCTTGGAGGTGCGTGAAGCCAATCGGTTCGCAGAGTTCAAAATCAAGACCGTACAAGCCGTGTCCGAGCTCAATCTGACCAAGCTCACGGGCGCAGAACGCCAGGTCACCGCAGAGGTGCTCGGAGACTTTCGCTTACACGGCCGCGTCACCGAGCAAAAACTCGCCGTCGCGGCCACGTTTCAGTTCAGCGGAGACACTCCGACCGGTCTCACCCTGAAGACTACGGCGCCGTTCGGTGTGAGCCTGGAAGCGCACGACGTGCGCCCCAGAAAGGCGTTCGACAAGCTCGCCGACGCGACGCTGGAAACACTCGGTCAGAAGGTGAGCAAGGTCGCGCTCGTGAGCTTCGAGCTCTCCGCCAAGCCCCGCTAGCGAACTTCGCGACAGTCGCGCCGCTATTGGCTGACGCTCTCTCGCGTGACGCGCAGCTCCCGGCGCGCGCCGTCGCGGAGCACCGACACCACGACGTCCGACGCGGCGGGGCCGCCGAGCGCGCGCCGCGCCGCAGCCATGGAGTCGACGGGCACGCCGTCCACCTTGGTGATGACGTCTCCAGGAGCGAGACCGCCGCGCTGAGCTTCACTGCCCTCGACCACGTGCACCACGACGACGGCCACTCCATGGCGCTCGTCGCGTTCTCCGAGCGTGATGGCCACGCCCGCGCGAAACTCGTCGCTCGCGGCCTCCGGCGGCTCCGTGAGACGGATTTCGACGTCCCTGCGCTCTTCCCCCGGCTCGAGCTGGAACGAGGGCGAGGAGCCGCGTCCGGCCGCGCGTGAGTAAGCGCTCAAGCGGTGCGTCCCGGCCGCCACGCGCTCCAGAACGAACTCACCTCGTCCGTCGCTCACAGCGATGCCCTCCGGGAGCGTGCCTTGAGGGAGATAAAGAGGCACCACGCCGACCGCCACGCGTGCGCCCGCGACCGGCTCGCCTCGCGCATCGACCACGCGCCCACGCACGCTGCCGGCGAGCTCCAGCTCGGCGCTGGGTAGCTCGAACGGACGGTCGCGCTCGTCGCGCGTGACCACGGCATCCAGCGTCGCACGACCGAGCTCTTTGTGCTCGATGGTCACCGTCACGCGCCCAGGCGCTACGTCGCGCAGCGTGTACGCCCCAAACTCGTCCGTCGTGGTTTCGCGCTTGCCTCCCGGAGCGCGCAAGGTGACGCGCGCTCCGGCCGCTGGCTGACGACCCCGAACCGCGGTGGCGCGCCCCGTCACCGTCACCGAACGACCGAGGCGCAAAGCGCCCTCCTCCGGCAACGAACGGAACGTGTGCTCCAGCTGAGCGAACCCGGGCGCTTCCACCACGACGCGCACGTGAAGACCGGCCGCGTCACGCAGAGCTACCTGGCCGTCACCGGACGTGAAGCGCGTTTCGCGAAGCGGCGCCTCCGGATCGAGCGAGAGCACGGTCACTTGAGCCAAGGACACCGGCTCTTCGCGCTCGTCGGTCACCCGGAGCCGAACCTCTTCTCGCGGTTTGGGCAGCTCGAGCTCGACTCGCTCCACGCCCATTGGGTCCAGCGTGATCCTCTTGCGTAACGCGACGCGCAGCGGGTCGTCGATGCTGTACACCGACACCACGAGCTCCTGTGGCGCCACCGGTACCACGAAGCTGCCATCGGGCTCGGTCACGAGCGTGCGATCGAAAGCGCCTCGCGCTGCCGTGAGTCGCACGCGCGTTCGCGCCGCGGGAAAGCCGTCCGCGTCACGCACGCGCCCTTCCAAGCGCCGCCCCGTGCGCATGACGACCTCGACCTCCGCGCGCCCCCCGGGCGCGACCCGGACGGCTTCGCTCACCCCCTCGACGTATTCGGGGTGGCGCGCAATGACGCGCAGCTCGCCGGGGCTCACGCCGCGCGCCACGAAGCGCCCGTCGCCGCCCGTCGCCCACACGTCCACCGAAGACGCCACCGCCACGCGCGCCCCCGCGAGCGGGATGGGCGGAACTGGGCCGGGCATCACACCGAGCTCTCCGGCGGCGACGAGCGGTCGAGGCCCTTCGAGCAGCTCTGCGAAGTGACGCTTGCGCACCGCGGTCGTGTCCGGCGTCATGGCGACCGGCATGCCGTACACGTCCGTGCCAATGACCTCGAGCGCTGCGGCTTCGACCGGAAAACCTCGCTCGTCCACGACACGTCCGCTCAAGGTCGCCGCGCGCGCGAGCTCGATGCGCACCGGCGCCTCCGACCCCAGCGCTTCACTTTCGACCCAAAGCGTGCGCGGAACGAACCCGTCGGCGCGCACCGCGACGAACGCTCGCCGGTAGCCGAGCGGGCCCACTACGGCGCGCCCGTCGTCGCCGCTTTGCGCGACGAGTGGGATCTGCGCGACACCTTCCTCGGCGAGCACCAGCTCCGCTCGCGACACCGGTTCGGAGGCGTCGCTCACGACCAGCGCACGCAAGAAGCGCCCCGGCAGAAGCACGAGCTCCAGCGAGCGTGCCCCGGAGTCCGACCCTGTGGTGCCCACGTACACGCCACGCAGCGTCTCCGAGACGCGCGTAGCGTCGCGCGCGACCACGTCGAACGACCCGCGCGACAAGCCCGAGATGGTGACGCTGCCGTCGGCTCCCGTATCGACGCTGCGCGCAGGCCAGAGCCCTGGGCCCGCAAGCGTAACGTGCGCTCCCGCCACCGTCTTGCCCGAGGGGTCGCGCACCACCACGCGAAGCGCCAGCGTGCGCGTCAACTGAACCTCGAGGTCTCCCGTGGTTTCCGCCTCGAAGGGCTCGTAGCCCGGCGCCGCGACGCGCACCTGATAGGGACCCGAAAAGAGCCCGTCGAACACAGCTCGCCCTCGTTCGTCGCTGCGCGCACCGGCCGGGAGCGCACTCTTGCCCTGGACGAGCACGGACGCATTCGGCACGGCACGGCCGTCCGACGACACCGTCACGACGAGCTCGGAGGCGGCCGCGAGCTCGTGCGACCACTCACGATCCGACCACAAATCGATCTCGCGCGCCTCACGCGCGTACCCTTCTGCTCCGACGACGACCCAGTAGCGCCCCGGCGGCAGGCGCGCCGCGACCCGCCCCCGTGCGTCGGTTGCCACGTGTGCGACGTACTCGTACCGCCCCTCGCGCTCGCGGTGAAACCACAGCTCGGCACCCGCGACGGCCCGTGTGGTCGATGCGACCCCCCCTGGGGCGTCCACGCCGCCCGTGTCCACGTCGGTCCCCGGAAGACGCGCCATGACCTCGACGAGCGCAGAAACCGCCAGCGCCTCCACCTGCGCCGGAGGGAGCTGAACGCGCGCGGAGTCCGACAAGCGCAGCAGAAAAACCAGGCACGCCAAAGCCGCGACCGCCCTGGCTAGCCCGTCCAAGCCTCGGGGTACCCAGGACCAGCGCGTACCTCGGCTGTCCCTCGGCAGAGTGCGCGGCTCGGCTCCTGGCATGGCTCGAGGAGACCATATCGCCTCACACGTCCCTTGAAAAAGCGACGCGCGCGCGCGTCCGCCGAGCTCTGCTATCTTGTTCCCTCCCGTGCGCCGATCGCTCCGCTCTGCTCGCCGTGACCCTCTTGCACTCTGCGTCCGCGGCGGGCTCGCGGCGTTCGCTTCTGCCACGTTGGCCCTCGGCGTTCTGGGGGCTTGTGGCCCGAACGACGATCGTCCGCCGCTCGTGGGTTCGTCTGGAGGGCGCGGCACCGTCGGCTCTGGAGGCGGCAAAAACGAAGCCTGCCAAGGGCCACCGTCACCCGGCGAAACGGGTCCTTGCGGCAATCAAATCGTGCCGGTCGTTCAGGAAAAGCCGAACCTGTATTTCGTCCTGGACGCCTCGGGCAGCATGGCGTTGGACCTCGCGGACGGCACGGGCAGCCGCATGGATGCGGCCAAGTCCGCCATCACCAAGGTGCTGCTCGAGGTGGGACACCGCATCCGCTACGGCCTCGCGGTCTATCCGGGTTACGGCGCCGACGTGTGCGCCGCCGGCGAGGAACTTTTCGTCACGCAGGAGGGAGATCCGGTGCAGTGCGTGAACAAACGACGCGCCGGCCCGGTTCTCTCCGAGTTCGCGACGCGCCTCGCCGCCATCGAGCCGAGCCGCGGCACTCCCATCTCGGCCACGCTCGGCGCGGTGCACCCCATCGTGAGCGAGCTGACCGGCAAAACGTTCGTCGTGCTCGTCACGGACGGCGCGCCCAACTGCAACGCGGAAGCCGCCTGTGAAGCCAGCGACTGCATGCTGAACAACGAAGGCGTCTACTTCAACGGAATCGCGTGCGACGACAACTTCAATTGTTGTGATCCGGCACTCGTCGACGAGGAGGACGCCATGCTCAACTGCGTGGACCGCAGCGACACGCTGGACGCCGTGACCGCGCTTTCGGACATTGGCGTCAAAACCTACGTCATCGGGGTCCCCGGCAGCGAGTTCTATGCCACGCTCTTGGACCAGCTCGCGCGAGCCGGCGGCACCGCGCGCGAAGGCGAGCCACGCGCCTACTATCCGGTCAAGGACGCGGAGTCGCTGACCGCCACGCTCAAGACCATCGGCACGAGCGTGGCCACGAGTTGCGACATCACGCTGCAAGACGCCGCGCGAATCGACCCCTCGACGATCAACGTGTACTTCGACGCCACGCTCATCCCGTCCAGCGCGGAGGACGGGTGGACGTTCAAGGAGCCGACCGTAACCTTGCATGGCAAGCCCTGCGAGCAGCTCCTCGCCGGAGAAGTGGTGCAAGTTCAGGTGGTCGCGGGTTGCCCCACGATCATCAAGTAACGCGACGCGTCCAGAGACCACAGGGGAGCTGACTCCCTGGTCAAGCGCCTGGTTCGTTGCACGGCGGAGGCCCGATCAGTAGCATCCCGCGCGTGATCGACGACCCCGAAATCAGCCAGCTACGGCTTCGGATCGACGAGGTCGACCTCGAGATCCTTCGCCTCCTCACCGAGCGCGTGCGTTACGTGCTTGCTGTGGGCGACACGAAGCGTCGCAAAGGGCTCGACGTCACCGATCCCGAGCGTGAGCGGCGCCTCTTCGATCGCCTCGCGTCGCACACCGAAGCCCCCCTGGATCCAGTCACCGTGCGTCGCATCTTCGAGTGCATCGTGACGGAATCCCGCCGCCTCGAACACGACCACGTCGCCCGCTGAGCCCCCACGCGGAGCGCCAACAAGCGAGCCCACGAACGTACCAGACGCCGGCTCGGGCCCCCGCCCGCAGCGCCAAGCGGCAGGCCCGCCCCGGTGCGAGACGCGGGCGGAGGTGGGTGGGCCTGCTCACAAACACACCCCAACCCCACCCCCGCAGCGAAGCAAGCGGGGTCGGGGCCCCGCGCGCAGCGCCAAGCGGCGAGCCCGTCCAGGTGCGAGACGCGGGCGGAGGTGGGTGGGGGCCCCAAAAAACCGCCCAGGTTTTTAGGGGGAGGGTCTGCCCCAGACCCTCCCTAGCAAAG
>JAEYVE010000028.1 GCA_023432025.1 Pseudomonadota bacterium | reverse complement strand
GGTCTGTCCATGGGAGAGAGCGCGGAGAAAATGGCGAAGGAGAACGGCATCAGCCGCTCCGCGCAGGACGAGTTCGCGCATCGCAGTCACACGCTCGCGTCGCGCGCCTGGAAGGACGGGCGCCTGCGCGAGGAGGTGATGACGGTGTACGTCCCGCCGAAGTACGGCGCCGTCGCCGAGGACAACCTGGTGCGACACGACTCGGAGCTTTCGAGCTACGCCAAGCTGAAGCCCGCTTTCGATCGCGCGCACGGTACGGTCACGGCCGGCAGCAGCTCACCTTTGACGGACGGCGCGAGCGCGCTGCTCCTCATGAGCGAAGAAAAGGCGAAGGCCGACGGCTACCCCATTCTCGGCTTCGTGCGGTCGTACGCGTTCACCGCGCTCGATCCGCGCGAGCAGCTCTTGATGGGCCCCTCGTACGCCACGCCGCTCGCGCTCGATCGCGCGGGGCTTTCGTTCGAGGACATGGATCTGGTGGACATGCACGAGGCGTTCGCGGCTCAGGTGCTCTCGAACACGCAGGCCTTCGAGAGCGACACGTTCGCGCTCGAAAAGCTGGGTCGCTCGCGTCGCATCGGCAAAATCGATTGGGACAAGTTCAACGTGATGGGTGGTTCCATCGCGCTCGGGCACCCCTTTGCGGCGACGGGCGCGCGTCAAATCACGCAGACGTTGCGCGAGCTCCGGCGGCGTGGTGGGCAGTTTGCGCTGTGCACTGCGTGCGCCGCGGGCGGCCTCGGCGCCGCCATGATTCTGGAGGCTGCGAAATGAGCGGCGGCAAAACCATTTCTTGGTCCAAGCGTCCCGACGGCGTGGCCGTCGTGACCATCGACGCGCCTGGCGAGGCGGTCAACACGCTCAAGTCGACGTTCGCCGAGGAGTTCGGGGACGTCTTCGACGAGATCGAGCAGGATCGGGACGTCTTGGCGGTGGTCATCGCCTCGGGCAAAAAGGACTCGTTCATCGTCGGCGCGGACATCAAAATGCTTCGCGCTGCGGGGACACGAGAAGCAGCGACGGGTCTTTCGCGCATGGGGCACAAGGCCATGGACCGCGTCGAGCGTTGCCGGGTGCCCGTGGTAGCCGCCATCGGAGGAGCGTGCTTGGGTGGAGGTCTGGAGCTCGCACTCGCGTGTCGCGCGCGGGTTGCGGGCGCCGAAAGACACGTGCGCCTCGGGTTGCCGGAGGTGCAGCTCGGTATTTTGCCGGGCATGGGCGGAACGCAGCGTTTGCCTCGGCTGGTCGGTATTCGTGACGCGCTCGATTTGCTCCTGACCGGCAAACAAATCGACGCGCGGCGAGCTCGAAAGATGGGCCTCGTCGACGAGGTGGTGCCCTCGGCCATCGTGGTGGACGCCGCGGCGGAGCGTGCCCTCGGGCTCGCGCGCTCGGGGGAAGCGCGGCAAAAAAAGCCGCTCGAGAGCTTGCGAGGCTTCTTCCAATCCGGCGAGCTGACGGAGCTCGCGCTTGCCGAGAACCCGCTGGGCCGCAAGGTCGTGTTCGAGCAAGCAAAGAAGAAGCTGCTCGCCAAAACACACGGCCACTACCCGGCGCCGGCGAAAATCTTGGACGTGGTGCGCGTGGGGCTCGAACGCGGCCTACGGCGAGGTCTCGAGGCAGAGTCCGAGGCGTTCGGAGAGCTAGCCGTCACTCCGGTGGCGGCGGAGCTGATGGAAATCTTCTTCGCTCAGCAAGCGCTCAAGAAAGATCGCGGCGTGGACGGCGACGCGCCCTCCAAGGCGGTCGAGCGCGTCGGCATTCTCGGCGCGGGCCTCATGGGCGCGGGCATTGCGTACGTTTCCACGGAGGCGGGCCTATTCGTTCGCCTGAAGGACCGGGACGCGGAGGGCGTCACGCGCGGTCTCGCGCACGTTCGGGGTCTTTTGGACGAGCGCGTCGAAAAGCGGCGCGTGACGAAAACGGAGCGGGACGCCGCGCTGGGGCGCATCACGGGCACTACGGACTACGAGGGCTTCGGCGGCTGCCAGGTCGTCATCGAAGCCGTGTTCGAGGACCTCACGCTCAAGCACGAGGTGCTGGCTGCGGTCGAGGCCAAGGGCCCCCGAGACGTCATTTTCGCTTCGAACACGTCGTCTCTGCCCATCGCGCGCATCGCGGAGCGCGCGGCGCGCCCCGAGCACGTCATTGGCATGCACTACTTCTCGCCGGTGCCGAAGATGCCGCTCTGCGAAATCATCGTCACCGAGCACACCGCGCCTTGGGTCACCGCCACGTGCGTGGAGCTCGCGAAGCGGCAGGGTAAGACGGTCATCGTGGTGCGTGATGGCGCGGGCTTCTACACGTCGCGCATTCTGGGGCCCTACCTCGCGGAAGCCGCGTACGCCCTCGCAGAGGGGTACCCAGTGGACGTCATCGACGAAGCGCTGGTCGAGCTCGGGTTCCCCGTGGGACCGCTGGCGCTCTTGGACGAAGTCGGCATCGACGTGGGCAGCAAGGTCGCCAAGGTGCTGCACCATGCGTTCGGCGCACGCATGTCGCCGCCTCCGGGCATCGACCGCCTGCTCGAGGACGAACGGCTCGGGCGCAAGAACGAGCGTGGGTTCTACGACTACTCGAGTCATCACAAAGGCCGACGCCCCGTGGACGCCACCATCTACGGCGTACTCGGCGTCGAGCCACATCGTGAGCCGCCGACGAGCGAACAAAAGGCCGAAATCGCCGAGCGCTGCTTGCTTCAGATGGTGAACGAGGCCGCGCACTGCTTCGGCGAGGGTATTTTGCGCTCGGCGCGAGACGGCGACATCGGCGCCGTCTTCGGCTTGGGCTTTCCTCCGTACCTCGGAGGACCGTTCCGCTACGTGGACGCGCGCGGCGCGGGGCTCGTGGTGGCCAAGCTCGAGCAGTTCGAGAACAAACACGGAGAGCGCTTCCGCCCCGCGCCGGCGCTCACGCGCCTGGCGAGCACGGCGAGCAAGTTCCACGGCTCGTAAGGCGAGTTGGACGGCCTGCTTTCGTTGGGAGACGCGCGTGAAGATGATTTCAAAGCGTGATGCAGAGTTTCCCAGCGTGAGCGCTGCGTGAGAGCTCAGCGAAGGCTTCTGCGCCTTCTTCGAGCGAATACGTGCGGTGGACGTGGGGGCGAAGGCGATGGCGCTCGAAGAACGCCGCCGTGCGAGCGAGTGTTTCGCGCGGACCGATGTAGACGCCTTGCAGGCGAAGCTGATTCATGACGGCGGGCAGTAGATCGAGCGGGCCGGGTCGGCCGGAGACCGTCCCGATCAGGCTCACCGTGCCGCCCGGGCGCGTCGCTTTCAGGGAGTTGGGCAAGGTCCCGGGGCCTCCGACCTCGATGACGTGGTCCACGCCGCCGGTGGCGTCACGCACGGAGCGCCCCCAATCGGAGACAGAACGGTAGTTGATGGTGAGTGAGGCGCCGAGGCGCGCGGCGAGCTCCAGCTTGGCGTCATCGCTGCTGGTGACGGCGACTTCGGCGCCGAGCGCCTGGGCGATTTGAAGCGCGAAGAGGGAGACGCCACCTGTGCCCAGGCAAAGCACCCATTGGCCGGCCAGGGGACGCGCATCTTCGGCGCTCACCTCGATGCCGGGTAGCTCGACGAGCGCGCGAAAGGCCGTCAGCGCAGCGCACGGCAGGGTGGCGGCCTCGACGTCGCTCAGGTGCGTGGGCGCGGAGACGAGACCAGCCGCAGGCACCACGAGCTCTTCGGCGGCGGCTCCAGGCAAGGGGCCGCCGAGAGTTCGTCGCAGCGTGGCGCGGTTCGGTGCTCCCGAGAGCCAGTAGGGCGCCATGGCGGGGAGCACACGCGTGCCGACGAGCTCGCGCGCGACGTTTTCGCCCACTTCGGTCACGACGCCCGCGCCGTCCGAACAAGGGATGAGCGGAAGCGGAAAGCGTGGATCGTACTCGCCGCGCACGACGAGTAAGTCGCGGTAGTTGAGAGACGCCGCGCGAACGCGAACGCGCGCGTCGTCAGGGCCGAGCTTTGGCGCGGAGACGTCCGTGAGGCGAAGGTGTTCGAGCCCGAAGCGATCCACGACGAGAGCGCGCATGAAGCTCAGCCTACCACGCTGCTCGGAAGCGGCGCGGCCCGGTGACGCCCACGCCCACGCATACACGAAGCACGCCGGTTGTCCTCACGACGGCCTACGCGCCCGCTTCCGCACGATGACGACGCCCGCTCGTCCGCTTCAATACGACGGCGTGGCGAGCGCTGTTGTCTGCTCGAGGACGCGTCGGCGCGCCTGCTGTCGCACGATGCCCACGCGCCGCTGTGCACACTGCCACTTCAAAGACGAACCAGGGCTTGGTGCGCGAGGTGGAGGAGCGGGTACGCGTCGCGCCAGCCGGGCGCACGCGCCGCCACAGAGCGGGCGAGCCACCGCTGAAGCTCGAGCAGAGCTTCTCGTGGGAAGGTCGTCACGTCGGCGTGCGTCGACAGGGTGCGCACGAGCTCCGCCAGCAGAGTGGAGTCAGGCGCGGAGAGGGCGGGCTCAGCCGTCTCCAGAAAGAGCCCGAGCTCGTCGAGCCGGCGTGCGTCCAGACGACGCGTGAAGAGCAGCGTGAGCTCGCGCTGCGCGTCGAGCCACAGACGGCTCACGCCTGCAGGCTCGATGCACGAAAGGCCGCGCGCTTCGAGCACCTCGAAGAGCACGGAGCGAGGCGCCGTTGGCACGGCTTCGCTGGGAAGCTGCGCGCTCGAGCTCAAGATGGCCGAGTAGTGGTGGGGCAGGAGGTGACGCCAGGGCAGCGGCTCGCGCGCAGCGACGCGGCGGCGGACGAGCTCGACGGGAGCTTCGCTCCAGAGCTCGCGCATCGCTCCGGTGTCGGAGCCGAGGCTCGCTTCGAGCCCGACGGGGAGCGAGGGGAGGCGGGACAGACTTGCCCAAAGCTCCCGCGCGAGAGCGGAGCGTGCGGTGCCGCGCGCGCGCGCGACCTCGAAGAGGCCCTGGAGGGCGAGCGGATTCTGGAAGAGCCGCTCGAGGAGCGCGCGGCTCGCGCCTCCTACCGCGAACGCGTCGCAAATCGCGCTGGGCAACTCGACGAAGAAAGGCAGCTCCGACGCAGGACCCACCGAGCGGCGCAAGCGATCGACCATCGAAAACACCGCGAGCGTCCAAGCGGGTGTTTCGTGTCGTGCGGAGCCGGAGCTGACGGTGACGGGCGCGCGCCCGAGCTCGAGGACGAGCTCGTCGAGGCGCGGGTACACGTGGCCAGCGAGGAGCCGCCGGGTGGCGGCTGGATCGGAGCTGCGCCACGGATCGAAGCCGCGACGGCTCTTGGGTCCTTCGCTGCGTTCGGCCAGCGCGAGCTGCGCCAAGAGCCACGTGGCGGGGTGGAGCAACGGCTCGTGCTCGAATGCCGTGGGCGGGTGGGGCAAACGAGGCGCGGGCGCGCCATCGACGTCAGTGATGAGCAGGCGGCGCTGCTCGGCGAACAAATCGCTCACGAGGTCACTCGGCAGGTTCGAGCCAGCGAGGAGCGCGACGCCGGCCGCCGTGGCGGCGGCCTCCACCGCGACCGCGTACGCGGGGTTCTCCGGCGCGTCGACGTCCAGCACCGCGTAGAGCGGCTCCAGCTTGCCGCGCGCGGCGTGCTCGGCGAGCGAGCGCAAGGCGGTCGCGGCATGGGCGGGGCGGAGCAGCGCCTCGCCCCACACGAAGGGTGACGCGGCGAGGAGCGAGCTCGTGGCACGGGCCCGCAGCAAAGTCGTGAGCCAGTGGGGAGCGAGCCGCAAGCGGTCGCCGTCCTTCACGAGGAGCCGCGCGTGCTCGAACGCGCGGAGGAGCTGGTATCCGCCAGGAGGTAGCTTGCGCGCGGCGCGCGCGACGTCGTCGCCTTTCCAACGCCAAGTAGTGGTTTGTGATGTGGATCCGGCGACGAGCGCGCTCTTCATCCACTCCACGTCCACGCCGCGACGGTGCTCTTCAGGGACCAGCGCGAGCCACTCGTCGAAAGTGCGGGGCGCGGTGAGACTTCGATCGCTTTCCGCGATGAGCTGTGCGATTGTTCCGGCGAGGGCGGAGAACGCGTTCTGAGCGAGCCAGGTGCCTACGGTGGATTCCCGAGAAGACTGTTCGATGCGAGCGCGCACGAAGCTCTCGGCGACTTCGTCCAGTGAGCGACCGGTGAGCGTGCGTGGGCGCACCTCGTCCAGCATGCCCAGGAGGCCGAGCGCGTCGCCGACCGTCTGCGCCGCGCCGCTCGGCAGGGCGACCCGTCTCATCCAAGCCAGCGCCCGCTCCGGCTCGAAGTGTCCTTCTTCGCCGAGTCGGGCGGCCACCCACTCCACGAGCTCGGGCACCACCCGCTCGAGGGGAGGCGATTGGAGCGACCGCCAGCGGGCGGTGCCGTGGGGGAGCGCCCGCGTCGTGGCCACGCACACGGGGCGCTCGGCCGCGCCGAGCCGCCGCAGGAGCTCGTCTGGCGCAAGGTCGGGGTCGTCACTGGTGATCTCCAGGAACAAGGGGCCCCGTGGGGGAACGGCGTCGAGCTCCCGCACCGTCTCGAGCGCCACGTGGGTGGCCAGTCCCCGGGCCGTGAGCCAAGCGCCAACGAGGGAGCGCCCGGAGCCACTGGGCGCGTGCCACCAGGACGCGTCCCAGGTCGCTGGCTCATACAGTGTTTCTGGAATTCCAGGGAAGAGCCGTTCGCGGCTCAAGTCCAGCTCCCGGGCGAAGCGCAGGTCGGTGAGGGGGACGAGGCGCGTGTCGCCGGTCGGTTGGCGGGACGGGAGCGCCTGCTGGATGTCCGCCAACGGTCGGTGCATCAGCTCCGCGAGGATGCGCTGCACCTCCGGTCGGTCACTCAGCCACTCCAGGTCTTGCTCGCGGTCGAATTTACTGAAGAGGGTAGCCAAGGAGCGCTGCTTTGGTTGAGTATCTGACGGCCAAGCAGCGTGCTCCAAAGCTGCCTCGGCCAAGCGTCCAAAGCTGGCGACCGGCGGATCGGACGTTCTCATCAAGTCGCGCAACCAACCCATGAGTGCAGGATAATTGCATCCTGCATGCAGGATGTAAAATCCTGCAGTTGGTTCGGGACCGGTTGGCAATTTGTCGCAGTTGGCGGACTGCGGGAGCGCCGAACTTCGGCTGACGTCGCCAAGAAATCCAGTTCTGGAAGAATGGGACAAGCGCCGTCGTCCGTCGGGTCGCATACCGCGGCGGCCGGCAAGCCGCCTCCTCCGGCCGCAAACTCGGGCACTTCGCGGGACTGCGGGAGCACCGGGCTTCGACGGATGTCGCCAAGAAATCCAGTTCTGGAAGATGGGAGTCGGTAAGCTCGAGCACTTCGCGGGACTGCGGGAGCGCCGAACTTCGGCTGATGTCGCCAAGGAATCCAGTTCTGGAAGAATGGGAGTCGGCAAGCTCGGGCACTTCGCGGGACTGCGGGAGCACCGGGCTTCGACGGACGTCGCCAAGAAATCCAGCCAAAGGGAAAGTTGATGAGGTGGCGAGCGGACGTGTCGGGTTGCCGTCGGCGGCCCGAGCACCGAGCGGCGGGGGGCTTCCGGCGATTCCGAGACGATGTGGCCCCGAGCGCGGAGCTGGGCTGGGTGCTGTAGCCAGATGTACGAGCTAGCCGAAGGGCTCGTCCCAAGGGGGTCAAGCTGGTCGGGGAGTGACCCCAACTCGAGCGACCTCGCGGAGGCCGGTTGAGGAAGGGCGAGCCGCCCTGACTGGAGCGAAGTTGGGGCTCGGGGCTCTGCTTCGGGGGAGGGTCGTGCAGTTGCGTGTCCGTCCT
>JAEYVE010000241.1 GCA_023432025.1 Pseudomonadota bacterium | reverse complement strand
ATCTGGGCCAGGCGCTCGCGCGTGACTCGCGTGCCGTAGGGAATGCGGCTCGAAAGACAGGCCGCGGCGGGTTTGTCCCAGATTTCCATCCCGAGGAGGCGCGCGGCCGCGCGTACGTCGCTCTTGGAGAAGCGGGCGTCGACGAGAGGGCTCTTGGCGCCGGCGTTTTTTGCGGCTTCGAGTCCCGGCCGGTAGTCGCCGAGGTCGTCCGTGTTGGTGCCGTTGAGGACGTGGGCGAGGCCCCACTCTCGGCGTTTTCGTTCGGCGATGTCGTAGAGCTCGCTCTTGCAGTGAAAGCAGCGATCGGGCCCATTTTGCGCGTAGCCGGGGCGCTCGATTTCGTTCGAAAAGACCAGCTCGTGGCGCGCGCCGAGGCGCGCCGCGACGCGCGCCGCTTCTTCCCGCTCTTTCGCCGGTAGACTGGGGCTCACGGCCGTCATGCCCACCGCACGGTCGCCGAGCTCTTGGCTCGCTACTGCGAGCACGAAGGCGCTGTCGATACCGCCCGAAAAACAGACCAACGCCGAATCGAGCTCGCGTACCACGCTGCGCAGGTGCGAAAGCTTGCGGTCCACGTCGTTTGCGAGGGCAGAAGGAGCGGCCGCGGAGGGGGGAGGAAGACCCATCGCGTGAACAAATAACACCGAGACCGCCTGGGGCCACGTGGGCTTTGGCTTCGACGACACTTCGCATTGGTTTGCGCAGGATTTCTGCGCTTGGCGACTTTTCGGGAAGACGGGCGCGCCGCGAGACGGGTGGTACCGTGAAAACCGAGAGCGCCGCCGGAAAACGCGCCGGAAGGGAGGCAACGTGGGCGCGAGCGAGCACGCGACCGCACATCCCCGGTTGAGGTCAGAAGTGTTGCGACCCGAGGTCGCCGAGCACGTGGTGGACGAGCTCCGGGGCCGCTTCGGATTGGGACAGGCGTACCACCTGAGGGTTCATGAGAACGCCAAGGGCGACTGGGACATCGAGGACGGTCGGGGGGCTCACATCGTGGTCCACCCGATGAGCGCAGGGCGCTTCGTGCGCTGGTTCTACGAGCAGTACGGGGACGTGATTTGCGAGCGGTGTCAAACCACCGAGGGGTGAGGCGGCTCCAAGGGGCGACCTCGCTATTGATACGAGGTGTTTTTGGCTGTTTCGTGGGTGAACGGACATTCTCCGTCAGTGCCGGCCCATTGGCCTACTGACCGGGAGGGGAACTGGTGATAGTCTGTTCAGTGTCGCTATGGCTCTCCCTGCCCACGTACTCGATCGTTTGCCGCCCGAGCTTTTGAAGCGAATCTCCTCGCCGCTCTCTCGAGCGGGGCGTTTGGGGCCCGCCCGTTGTCTGGAAGAGGTGCTTGCGCTGAGCGGCCTCGAAGGCGCTTTGGGCGAGGGCGGGCTCGTGCGGGGGGGAGTGGTGGAGTTGGCCCTGCAAGGGGCTGCGGCTTGGGGAACCTCCTTGTCACTCGGGGCGTGTCGTGCGGCGCAAGTCGAGGCGCGCGCTCTCGGAGGAGAGAGCGCGTGGTGTGCTTTTCTCGACCCGTCGAGCTCTCTGCATGCTCCCGGAGTGGCTCGTGCAGGGGTCGAGCTCGAGCGCTTGCTCCTGGTGCGTCCCACGCTGGAAGCCCTCGGTCGTACGGCGCTGCGGGTGGTCGAATCGAAGGCATTTGCCGTCGTGGTGATTGATACGGTGGGTTCGGCGGCGAAGCCTCTCGATGTTTCGCTGGGCCCTTGGGCACGTCTCGTGCGACGGCTTTCTTTGGCCGTCGAGGGAACACGCACCACCGTGCTTCTTTTGACGGATTGTGCTCGCCCGAGGCCCCTCACGCTGCCCGTAGCGCAACGTCTCGAGCTCAGTCGCAAGAGCGAGCACGAGCTTTTCGTGGCCGTCACCAAAGACCGTCAGGGACGTACGAGCTCGGCGCGACGTGTCCCGCTCGCCGCGCTGCGTGGCCCCGTGAGCGCGGAGCGCTCCTCCGCCGAGCGCGGGCCGTCTCGTCCGCGCGAGGAGGTGAACCGTGTCGCCTGAGCGGCGCGTCGTTGCGCTCGTGTTGCCGGATCTCTTGTGTGAGTTGGCGGAGGCGAGAGAGCCTTTTCGAGCTGAGCCAGTCAAACGAGCGACTGAAAAAACGCCCTTTGCCGTGGTGTGGGCGCTGGAAGCGCCCACGGGCGATGCGCCGCAGAAGCGCCCCTCGAGCGAGCGACCCCCAACGGACGACCGTTTGGTGGCGGTCAGTGAGGCAGCTCGCCGCGCTGGAGCTCACGTTGGACAACGCGCCGTGGAGGCCCAGGCAGAGCTCGCGCACCTCGCCGTGCTCGAGGTGAGCCGAACAGAAGTGCGAGAGGCGCTCGAACGCGTGGCGGAGGTGTCACTCGCCTTCGGCGCGCCGGTGGGAATCGAAATGCCGGATACGGTGTGGGTCGACATCACGGGCGCCGCTCACCTTTGGGGCGGGGAACGAGAGCTTGCAGAAGAGCTGGCGAGTCGGGTGCGTGGGTTGGGCGTTCGCTCGCAGCTGGCCGTGGCGAGCGGACCCCATTTGGCGCGCGCTTTTGCTCAGTGGGAGCTTTTGGGCCCGGAGGGGGTGTGCGTGGTTTCGGAGCGGGATACGGTGGAACGCTTCGGAAAGCTGCCGCTTTGTGCGCTGCCGCTCGACGCCGAGCGGCTCACTTGGTTCTCTCGCTTGGGCCTTTTGGAGGTGCGGGATCTGACTCGGCTGCCTTCATCCGCTCTCGCGGCGCGCCTGGGGCCGCTTGCTGGTCGCGTGCTGGGGCTTCTTGCGGGCCAAGATCCGGCGCCGCTCGTGGCGTACGAGCCGCCACGCGTGCTCCGAGAGCAGAGCAGCTGGGAAGAGCCGGTGAGCGGCACGGAGCCGCTACTCTTCGTGCTTCGCGGGCTCTTGGGGCGTATTTCTGCGCGGCTCGAGGGGCGCGGCGAAGCCGCGCAAGCGCTGGAGGTGCGTCTTTTCCATGACCGCGCCATCGCCGAGCACCGCGGAGTAGCTCGCGAGCACGAGCTGCGCTTCGATTTGGTGACGCCGCTTTGGCGGGAAATGGAGCTCGAGCGCGTGGTGCGTTCGCGACTGGAACGTACGGAGCTCGCTGCGCCCACGCTGGGCGTGGAGGTCGTGGTTCCTCAACTCAGCGTGGCTCCCACGCGTCAGCTCGAGCTTGCCGAGGGCGCGAGTCAAAGAGACGAGCTCCCCGTGCTTTTGGCCGAGCTCGGCGCAGATGTCGGCGCGGAGCGCGTCGGCGTGCTCACTTGGGTCGATCACCATTGCCCCGAGTCGCAGAGCCGGCTCGAGCCAGTCCGTAAGGTGCGCTCTTTCCGCGGAGCCGCGAGCTCGGCGAGTCCGTTGCGAAGCGCGCGGGGCACGGAAGTGTTCACGCGTCTTTTGCCCGAACCCCTTCAGCTTTCCGCGCAGCTTCGGCTCGGTGAAACGCTCGCCGTGGGACCTCGGCTGTACTGCATCGAGCAAATGCGCTTCGTCGAACGGCTGGAAGGCGTGGGGTGGTGGACCTCCGCGCCCGCTTCGCGAGACTACCTGCGTCTCTGGTTGCGCGGGCCCGACGGAGGGCTGGACGCTCTCGTTTTCGTCGATCGCGCGACGGGCAAGCGCTACCTGCAGGCTTTTGCAGATTGATGGCGAGGCGCGTCGCGGACGACGGCTCGTCCGGGGGTGCGCTCGTACGCCGGAGCGAGCAGGAGCGAGCAGGAATCCTGGACGGTTGACCAAAATTCGCCCCCTCGGCCGCACAAGGGCTTACAAAACTCGTTCAGGCGCGGCGCTTTCACGAATGAAGTCAGCAGCTTTGGGCCTAGCCTGCGGAGGCGTGGCGCGGCGTCGCGCGCGTTTCCTTCGAGAAAGGTCCTTCAAAATGCACAACCGCCTCGTTCTGCTCGGTGTCGTCGGCATTTCGGCTTTGGCGTGGAGCGTGGCCTGCTCCTCGGGCGGGGACACCTCAGGCGCCAAAGGAGCTGGCGCCCAAGCGGGCAGTCCAGGGGGACCCGGAACCGGCAGCGTCATCAACGGCACGGGAGCGGCAACCTCGGGCGGCACCAACTCGGGCAACCTGGGCGGCGCGCCGAGCACCGGCGGCACGGGCGCTGGCTCCGGCGGCTACGGCGCCGACATCACGGTGGACGAAGGCGGGCAAGTCCTCTGCGGAGACCACGTCTGTCAATGCTCTGACGGCATCGATAACGACGGCGACGGCGTGGCGGACGGCTTCGACATCGAGTGTACCGGCCCCGCGGACGACGACGAGTCGAGCTTTGCGACGGGCATTCCGGGCGACAACAAAGACCCGAAGCAGGACTGCTTTTTCGACGGCGACTCCGGCTCCGGCAACGACGGCTGTAAAGACCGGGAAAACCCGAGCGAGCAGTGCATTGCGTTTTGCGCGCCCCGCACCTCCAACGGCTGCGACTGCTTCGGCTGTTGTCAGATTACGTTGGAAGACGGCGCGACCACGACCGTTCAGCTCGGTGGCACCTGTACGGACGCGGATCTCTTGGGAGATCCATCGAAGTGTCAGTCCTGTACGCAGAGCGAAGCG
>JAEYVE010000201.1 GCA_023432025.1 Pseudomonadota bacterium | reverse complement strand
CCCGAGGCGTTCGAGGGGATCTCTCCAGCGCTGCGCGATGCGATGACGCGCCGTGGCTTCTCCGATCTGACCGCGGTCCAAAAGGCCGTGCTCGGTGACGGGCTGGACGGCA
The DNA here is from genome assembly GCA_023432025.1 of Pseudomonadota bacterium. Taxonomy (GTDB): domain Bacteria; phylum Myxococcota_A; class Polyangia; order Polyangiales; family Polyangiaceae; genus NIC37A-2. The sequence continues at coordinate 56,449 of JAEYVE010000201.1, read as the reverse complement.
AAGACCTTCGCATTTCGTCGCAAACCGGCTCGGGCAAGACGGTGGCGCTCGGCCTGGTCCTCTACAAGGCGCTCGTCGACACGAAGCGTGAAGGTCGCGCGCCCAGCGCCATGGTGATCACGCCGACACGCGAGCTCGCCGCGCAAGTGCAGCGCGAGCTGGAGTGGCTGCTCGAAAAAATTCCGGACGCCCGAGTGGACGTGGTGACCGGCGGAACCAGCGTGATGATGGAGCGCAAGCGCCTCGCTCGCGGGCCGCGCATCGTCGTCGGCACTCCCGGCCGCATTTTGGATCACATGAACGGCGGCGCGCTGGACGTCAGCCAAATCCGCCAGCTCGTGCTCGACGAAGCCGACCAAATGCTCGACTTGGGCTTTCGGGACGAGCTCGAAGGCATCCTGAAGGGCATGCCCGAAGGACGCCGCACGCACCTGGTTTCGGCCACGTTCGCGCCCGAGGTGCGGCGCCTGGCCGACCGCTATCAGGAGAGCCCGGTCCTCGTCGAAGGAACGCGTCTGGGCAAGGCCAACGAAGACATCGAGCACTCCGTGTGCGTGGTGCGCCCGCAACAGCGCTACGACGCGCTCGTCAATTTGCTGCTCATGGCGAACGCGGAGAGCGAGCCGGGCGCGGACGGCGGACGCACGCTCGTCTTCGTACGTACGCGCTTGGAAACCGCCGAGGTCGCAGAGCAGCTGGCGCGGGACGGCTTTCGCGCCGCGCAGATCAGCGGTGACTTGGCGCAAGCGCAGCGCACGCGCACGCTGAACCAGTTCCGCTCGGGTGCCATCCAAATTCTCGTCGCGACCGACGTCGCGGCGCGCGGCATCGACGTACCCGAGGTGACCACGGTGGTGCACTTCGAGGCGCCCACGGACCGCGATACGTACACGCATCGCAGCGGCCGCACCGGACGTGCGGGCCGCAAGGGTCGCAGCCTCTTGCTCGTTCCTCCGCAAGCGCGGCGCCGCGTGGAGCGACTGCTCCAAGAGGCCAAGGTTCAAGCCACGTGGAAGGACGTTCCTTCGGCCGACAAGGTACGAAAAGCGTTCACCAAGCAGAGCCGCAAGGCGCTGTTTACGGCGCTCACCAGTGAGCCGCCGGCCGCCGTCCACGTCGAGTACGCCCAAAAGCTGCTCGAGGAGCACGACGCCACGCGCGTCATCGCCGTTCTGCTCTCCCAGCGTACGGAAGGTGCCAGCTGTGATCCCCGCGACCTCGAGCCCGTCAAGGGCAAGCTGCTCGAGCCGCGGGCGGGCGCCAAACGCGACCGCTGGGAAGCTCCTTCTCGCGAGGGGTACGAAGCCCGCGGCGCACGTCAGGGCTTCGCCGACGCAGGCTCCACGTTCGACGAGGCGCGCGCGTCCCGTCGCGCTCCCCGCCGCGACGAGGGCGCCGAAGGCGGCTTCGTCCGCTTCTTCGTCAACTACGGCTTCCGTCACGGGGCAGCGCCGAACCGCGTGCTCGCTCTCGCCTGTCGGCGCGGAGACATCGAGGGCGCCGACGTCGGCTCGATCGACATCGGTGACAACGGGACGACCTTCGACGTGCACGGCGACGTAGCGCTCCGGTTCGAGGAAAATGTGCGTCGCCCTGACCCGCGGGATCCGACGGTGCAAATCGAGCGCTTCGATCCGCGCGCGGGTCGTCCGCAGCGCAGCGAGCGTCCCCGTGGGTTCGGACCGCAGGGCTTTGGACCGCAGGGCTTCGGACCGCAGGGCGTCGGTGGTCGCCCGGCGCCAGCTCGTCCGTTCGCGCCGCGCGGAGGTGCCTTCGATGCCCCAAGCGAGGGCACGCCCCGTCCCTACGCCGCCAAGCCCCACAAGAAGAAGTTCCCTGGCAAGCCGGCGCACCGCGCCAACCCCTGAGCGGAGCTACCACGTCTGCACGCTGGCGGGCGTTCGACGTCCGTCGGCGAAGACGCGTCGTGACCTCCAACGCCCCGGCGTCCGACAGCGCACGAGGGCGCGGCCCTCGAGCCCGCAAGACGCTCAGCCGAGCGCGCCGGTCTTGGCCCAAAGCACGACGACCCGTCACCGGGGACCTCGTTGGCGCCTGCCGGCACGACGACCCCCGGGAGCTCGTTGGCACGCCGGCCTTGCCCAGAAACCCGACTACTCGTCTCCGGGGACTTCGTCGGCGACGGGCCTTTCGCGCTCCAAGAACGCTCCGCGTACGGCGCGCTCTTGGAGCGCCTTCTGTGCTTCGTCGCGCGCGCGTTCGGCCTTGGTGCGCCCGTGAAGGCGCCGGTTCGTTTCGGCGCGCGCCGCCTTTTCGGCCTTGGCCTTTTTCTTCCGGAACTTGCCCAGGTTGACGACGTTGCTCACGACGACGAGCCCCTCACACGCGCGCGACTTCCACGACGCCGCTCAGCTTGCTGATGGCCTTCATCACGTTCTTCAGCTGGCTGAGGTCACTACAGTGGAACGTGAACGTATTGTGAGCCCGGCCGTCGTCACCGGCGCGGCAGTTGGCCTCGCTGATGTTGATGCGATGGGCGCTGAGTGTCTGGCTCACGGTCGCCAAGAGCCCGGGCTTGTTCGTGGTGGTCACGCTGATCTGCACCGGTCGGTTGATCTTGGCCTTGCTGTCCCAGCTGACGTCGATTCTGCGCTCGGGATCCGTGTCGAACGCCTTGTTGCACTCGCGACGGTGCACGGTCACGCCGCGACCGCGCGTGATGAAGCCGATGATGGCGTCCCCGGGCAGCGGGTTACAGCACTTGGCGTAGCGAATGAGCACGTCGTCGATGCCCGACACCTTGATGCCACCGCCATCGCTCGCGCCCGTCACCCGGCGCACGATGGTTTCGATGGCCCCCGGCTTCAGCGCTTGGGTTTCGTCCTTGGGGCGCGCCTCCAGCGCCTTCACCACGTCTTCCGAGTTCAGCCTGCCGTAGCCGAGGGCTAGCAGGAGCTCGTCCACGCTGCCGAAGTGCAAGCCCGCGGCCAGACGCGTTGCCTCGTCCTCGTTCTTGAGGAGCTTGGTCATGCTCATGCCCGCGCCGCGCATTTCTGCTTCCAAGAGCTCGCGACCCAGGTTGATGCTCTTGATGCGCTTCTCCGAGCGCAAGTAGGCGCGAATCCGCGTGCGCGCGCGCGTGGTCACACAAAAGTCCAGCCAGTCCTTGCTCGGACGCTGGCTGGGCGACGTCATGATCTCCAAGACGTCGCCGTTCTTGATTTTGTAGCGAATGGGGACGATTTGCCCGTTGCAGCGCGCCCCGGAGCAGTGCTGCCCCACCTCCGAGTGAATGGCGTACGCGAAGTCGATGGGCGTGGCGCCTCGCGGGAAAACCAGCACGTCCCCCTTCGGCGTGAACACGTACACCTCGTCCGGGAAGAGGTCGATTTTGACGCTCTCCAGGAACTCCGCCGGGTCCTTGAGGTTTCTCTGGTAGTCCGCGAGCTCGCGCAGCCAGCCGAACTTTTCGGCGTCCTTCGGGTCCACGCCGCCGGACACGCGTTCCTTGTACTTCCAGTGCGCGGCGACGCCACGCTCCGAGACGCGGTGCATTTCGTGCGTGCGAATTTGCACCTCGATGCGCTGACGCCCGGGTCCAATCACCGTGGTATGCAGCGACTGGTACATGTTCGGCTTGGGCAGCGCGATGTAATCCTTGAAGCGGCCCGGCACCGGAGTCCAGCGCGAGTGAATGGCGCCGAGACACGCGTAACAGTCCGCGGTGGACTCCACGATGATGCGGAACGCGATGAGGTCGAACACCTGCTCGAACTCGCACTGCGTTTGCTTCATTTTGCGGTAGATGGAGTAGGCGTGCTTCGCCCGCCCCGTCACCTGCACGTTGAAGCCCTGCTCCGCCAGGCGTGACACGATGGTCTTGCACGTCGTGTCGATGTAGCGCTCGCGCTCCTTCTGCGACTTGGCGAGCTTGCTCTTGATCTGCTCGTAAGCCTCCGGCTCCATGTACCGGAAGCTGAGGTCCTCCAGCTCGCTCTTGATGAGGTTCAGCCCCAAGCGGTTCGCGAGCGGCGCATAAATGTCCATCGTCTCGCGGGCGATGCGCTCTTGCGACTCGGCCTTCATGTGCTCGAGCGTTCGCATGTTGTCGACGCGGTCGCACAGCTTGATGAGCAGGACACGAATGTCCTTCGCCATCGCGATGACCATCTTGCGGAAGCTCTCCGCCTGACGGTCTTCCTTGGACGTGAAGTTGATTTGCCCGAGCTTGGTGACGCCATCCACGAGCGTCGCGATCTCGGGTCCGAAGTCCCCTTGCACGTCGTCGACGGACGCAAGGGTGTCCTCCACCACGTCGTGCAGGAGCCCGGCGCAGACGCTCGCCGTGTCGAGCCGCAGGTCCGCGATGACGCCCGCCACGCGGGCCGGGTGGGTGAAGTACGGCTCGCCGCTCTTGCGCACTTGAGCGCGATGAGCCCACTCACCGTAGTGGTAGGCGCGCCGGATGAGCTCCACGTCGGCTTCGGGGTGGTACGTCCGAACGCGCGTAACCAGGTCTTCCAGAGCCAGCACGGATGTAAATCCTAGGATCGGGTAAAAAAGGAGAAAGCCGGGGAGCGCTGCAGGGGCCTGCTGAATCCAGCTGGCGCGGCAACGGCCTCCATGGAAGGTATCACTCGCACATGATCCCAGCAAAAGCCGTCCGCCCCGTCGAACCCCCCGAGGGCGAACCATGCGCGCGCGGCGGCTTTGGGGTCTACGTGCACTTTCCTTGGTGTCTCAAGAAGTGCCCCTATTGCGACTTCTTGAGCATCGCAGTGGATCCGGAGCGCCTCGGGGCGCGTACCAGCGGTAGCACCCAAGACAGTACGGCCAGCTCTTCGCCGGCGACGCCCCACACCGGCACCGCCCCGCGCCGCCTCGCGGTCGCCGGCTCCGCCCGAGCTCCGCTGGACACACCGACGGCGCGATCCATCGTGCCTCACGCAGCTTATGCCGACGCCGTCGTGCGCGAGCTCGCCGAGCGTTCGCCGCACTTGGACGTCCGCGGACCGCTGCGCTCCGTGTTCTTCGGCGGCGGCACGCCATCCTTGTGGGACCCCCGCGAGCTCGGTCGGGTGCTCCGCACGCTCCTCGCCGAGGGGCCCGCGACGTCGCTCGAGGTCACGGTGGAGTGCAACCCGACGAGCTTCGACGAAGAGCACGCCCGGGCCTTGCTCGACGTCGGCGTGAATCGTGTGAGCCTCGGCGTGCAGTCCCTGAACCGGGAGCGCCTCGACTTCCTCGGGCGGCTCCACGACGCGCCCGGCGGGCTCCGCGCGCTCGAGCAAGCGCTGCGCGCCGGCGTCCCGCGCGTCAACGCCGACCTCATCTTCGGCGTGAGCGGGCAGTCGCCGGAGGACGCGGCGCGCGAAGTACGCCGCGTCGCGGAAACCGGCGTCACGCACGTGAGCGCTTACGCGCTCACCATCGAGCCCGGCACGCAGTTCGGCGCGCTCGCGCGCCGCGGCAAGCTGCCGCTGCTCGAGGACGCCAAGATCGCGGAGTCGTTCGTCGCCGTGGAAGAAACGCTGACGAGCCTCGGCTTCGCCCACTACGAGGTCTCGAACTACGCGCGCGTGGGCCACTACGCACAGCACAACCTCGGCTATTGGCGCGGCGACGACTACTTGGGGCTCGGCGTGGGCGCGTGGGGCACGGTCACGTTGACGGACGGCTCGCGCCTTCGCTATCGCAACACGCCGAGTATCGAGCGCTACCTGGGCGCCTGGACGGACACGGCGCCGGTGCAGCCGTTCGCGGAGGGCCCCCACCTCGGTGAACGTGAGCCCATCGACGCGGAGACGGCGCTCAGCGAGCGGATTTTGTTGGGCCTTCGCCTGGCCGAAGGGCTCGATTTGAAGGCTGCCGCTGACGAGCTCGGGGTGAGCCCCTGGTCCAAGGAGCGCCGCCGCGCGGCGCTTCGGCTCGAAGAGCGTGGACGGCTCATCGTGGAGGGCGAGCGCCTCCGCATTCCCCACTCTCAATGGCTGTACGCCGACGGAACCATCGCCGAGCTGCTCTAGCCGACGAAACGAAGCCTCCCGGAGTCGTAGCGCGGGAGCGACCGAGCTTCGCCGCGCGTGGCCTTCCCCCTCGAAGGCCCCCGGCGTCGGCCTCCCCCTTTTCCGAGCCTTCCACTTCGCGAGGGAAATCCGCTAGGGATCCCGCCATGGTTGGTCCTTTGGTTTCGCCGGCCGAGCTCGCAGCGCTGGAGTCGAACCTCGACGCCGCGCTCACTCTCGTCGATTGTCGCTTTTCCTTGGCCGATGCCTCCGCGGGTGAGCGTTCTTACGAAGAAGGACACATTCCGGGAGCCGTCTACGCTCACCTCGAGCGCGATATGTCGGGCCCCATCGTCCCGGGCAAGACCGGCCGCCACCCGCTGCCCGAGGCAGAAGAGCTTGCGAAACGTCTGGGCGCGCTCGGCATCGGCAACGGGTCTTTGGTCGTCACCTACGACGAGAGCAACGGCGCGTTCGCTTCTCGCCTTTGGTGGCTCTTGCGCTGGCTCGGTCACGACGACGTCGCGGTGCTCGACGGTGGTCTCGCGCGCTGGAGCGCCGAGGGCCGCCCCGTGACCAACGCTCGTACGACGCTCGTGGCGAAGGAGTTTCGCGCCACGCCGCGACCCGAGCTCGTCGCCGACGTGAATGCCGTCGAAGCGGCTCGCCGCGATCCGGCGGCGCGTCTGCTCGACGCGCGTGGAGCCGATCGCTTTCGCGGAGAAAACGAGACAATGGACCCCGTCGCCGGTCACATTCCGGGCGCCCGCTCACTGCCGTTCCTGGAGAACCTGGTGGACGGAAGAATGCGCCCTGCCGCCGACCTACGAGCTCGCTTCGAGCAGGCCCTGGGCGGCGTGCCCACCGACAAGGCGGTGATGTACTGCGGTTCGGGCGTCACCGCTTGCCAGAATTTGCTCGCCGCGGAGCACGCCGGGCTCTCTGGAATGCGGCTTTTTCCCGGCTCGTGGAGCGAGTGGATCACCGATCCGAGTCGTCCTGTCGCGCTTGGACGGTAGCTATCGTCTGCTGTCGCGCCCGCGGAAGAGGTCGCGCCCCGAGAGCAGCGCGACGATGCCGCCCGCGGCCAGGAGCCCCGCGGGCAAGAGCAACGCGCGCCTGCCGAGGTGAACGGCGAACAAGGCACCGTTGCCGCTGCCCATCACGAAGGCCACGAATACGGTGACGAGAAGCGCGCTCTTCGGAATATGCGGTTTTTCCAGGTGGGCGGCGTGCCAGAGCAGCCGGAACCGTCCGCGGCTCATTTTCGCGCGCAGATAGCGGAACCAACGCGCACCTTCGATGCCCAAGTCGGTGAGCACGCCCGTGAGGTGCGTGGTGCGAACGACCGCACCCGAAAGACGGGTCACGTAGCTATTTTGCATGCCCATCGCCAAGCAGAGCACTGCAGCCTGAACGTCGCCGGGGCGCGGTAGAAAACTCGGAAAGACATGGATGGGCGCGACCAAAAGCGCCGCCTCGGCCAGCATGAGCGCGCCGTACGTGTACGGCAGCCGCCCGAGCACCTTGCTCTCGATGAACATGCTCGCGACGAAAGCGCCCAAGAAAAACGCCAGCACCATGACCCCAGCGAAGGTCGCGGCCTGGTACTGCCCGAGCGCGGTGTCGTCCGCCACGCGTCCCACGTTGCCCGTCACGTGGGACGTAAAAGAGCCAACGCAAATGAACCCAGCCGAGTTGACGAAGCCCGCAACGAGCGCCAGGTAGCCCGCCAAGAGACGATTCTGCCCATCGCTACGTTCGCCGCCTACGTGTCGAAACATGGTCGGAAGCTGCTTGGAGCCGCCGTCCATCGTACACTCGAGAGTCACGCAGCGCTGCGGCGCAGGCGACGGTGGACCAAAGCCGCAAGCAGACCCGCTACGGAGAGCCACGCAGCCTGGTTTCCCGAGCTCGTCGAGCCGCCCGCCGAGCGACACACGCACGCCACGCTCGGGGTTTCGGGCAAAGGCTCCGGCTCACGACCGCCGGGCTTGGGCTTGCCGCCACCTCCCGGCGCTTCTGAAGGTCCCCCACCCGAGGACGCGCCGCCCTCACCGCTTGCTCCCGCGGCGCCGCCCCAGGCAGGGCCGCCTCCGTCCGGCACGGAAGAGGTGCCGCCGGTGCCCCCGGTGCCCGGATCGGGCGCCGAAGCGCTGCTGAGGAACGTCGTCACACTTTGGGGCGCCAGCTCGTAGTCGAAGGCGTGCGACGTTACGGCGACGTGCGACTCGGCCGCCAGATTGCGCGTTTCGTCCGTCACGAACGGCTGAAAGAACCTCACCTGATCGCCTTCCCCGTTCAGCCGAACGTCCAACGGTCGAGGAACGGTGTCGCTGTTCACGGCGACGACGACGAGCGGACCGTCCGCGTCGTTCCGGTACGCCGTTACGTTCACGCTCCCTGCGGTGTCCGGCGCCGCGTCGATACGCACGGCGCCCGGCCTCACAAAGCGCGCGAAGTTGCCGAGGACGTAGGCCTTCTTCGTAAGTTGATTGTTATTGTAGAGGCTGCCCGCGTTCGTACCTTCCGGATGGAACCACCAGAAGTGCCATGCGTTGACCTCGGTCAGGGTCAGGTGCGTGTGCATCATGCGGGCCATCATGAGGCCCGTGGTGATGCCCAGGTCGGGGTCCCCGCCCCAACTCATTTCCGTTTCCCAAATTTGCTTGCCGCTCTCGGCCGCCCTCGGGTACCGAATGGCCGAGCCTCCGTACGCGTGGGTCGCTAAAATATCGGTTGCGTCGCGCGCGGCGGGGTAGTCCAAAATTGCGTCGGCGTAGTCCGGAAAGCTGTCCCAGTTGGCGCTCTCGGGCCCCATGATTTTCGTAGACAGCCCTCGCTCCGCGAGGGCGGGCGCCAAGTAGTCGCCGATGAATATCGCGAGCGCCTCGGGTGTCCACTCGCACGTCTCCCAATCCGCGACCCAATCCGGTTCGTTCTGCGCCGAGAGCGCCACCAAGTGAATGCCTCTCGCTTCGCAGTCTTCGACGAAGTCCGCCAAGCGATCCGCCCACGCCTGGTAGTACTCGGGAAGCAAGCTGCCTCCGTTTTCGTCCGTTCCGCTCGTTTTCCAGGCGCCCGGCGGCGACCAGGGAGCTGCCCACACGGCGGCGCCGCGCTCCTGCGCTTGAAGTGCCGTGGCGCGCTCCCAGGTCGTGCCGTCCGGCGCGATGCGCAGCCGCAAGAGCGATAGACCGAGCCCGCTTTCCTTGGAAAACAGCTGATCGGCGCGCACCTGACCGGCGTTCTGAAACGTCCACGCGGAGGACGCGCCGAAGCCGACGATAGGTTGATGCTGCGTGGTCGCGTCAACGACGACCTCGGTGCCGAGGGCCAGAGCACGCGTTGTCTGCCGCTCCGACGCCTCGGGAGAACAGCCCCAGCTCACGGCGAACAGAAGTCCGGGGACTCCTGCTCGCAAGAGCCTGCTCGAAGCGAGAGCGGACGACACCGAGAAGCGCTGGGTTGACAAGGAAGCACTCTCCAAAGTGCCCCCCTCTGGCACTCACCGGACCGTGGTTTCGCAGCCTTAGAAGCGCTTCAGGAACGTCGCCTGACCACCGCCGGGAAGCGGCGTGACCGACGCCTGGACGGCCTCTTCCTGAGACTGCCCGCGACTCACGAAGTACACGACGGTCGCGCCAGCGAAGGCGGCACCAGCCACACCCAAGGCAACGTACGACGCCGTGAACTTCGTCCGAATGTCGTCCACTTCGCCGGGATCGCAGCGCGGGCTGCACGAGCTATTCAAGTTGTTGTAGTCGGATACGCCGCTCACGCGGAGGTACGCAAAGGCGCCGAGCGAAAGCACGCCAAGACCACCCAGCCCCCAGCTGAGCGCCGGAATGCCCCTCGGCTCGTCCCGAAGCGGCGATGGCGCAACCGGATCGACCGCGGAAGCAGGCGTTTCCACGGCTTTTTCTCCGAGCGTCACGGTAATGAGGCGGTGACGGTCGCCCACGCGCGCCACTTGGCTCACCTCGACGGGCGGCAGGCCCTCCGCCTCGAAACGAAAGAGGTGCTCCCCGGGATCCAGCGGGAGTGCGGTGCCGTCGATTTTGCTGAAGAGGGGCTTTCCGTCGACCGACACGGTGACGTTGATGAGCTCTTGGCCGTCGCCATTCTGCGCCGAAAACACGAACGTCGGCACGTCCCGCTCGAGCGAGTCATAGAGGCTGAGGCACTCGTTCACGAGAAAGCCGCAGGTGGGCTGAGCGCAGTACTTGGCGTGCTCCAGCGCCGCCACGTACTTGCCGTCCTTCTTGCTCGTCTGCGCGGATTCGTAGGCGGCCACGCACTGCTTCATGTCGTCCTCGGCGAGCGCCGAAGGAGCCCAAGACAAGGCCGCCAGCACGGCCACGAAACGAACGCAAGGAATCTTTCGCATGGTCATTGGCCTCGCAGAAATCAGGGCGTGGGAGCTGGAATGAAGACGATGTCGTCAATCCAGTAGTCGAACGTCGCGCCGGTCGCGGTGCGGAACTGAATCGAGACCAGCTGATCGAGCGCCAGCTCCGTGGTGTACCCGCCGTCGCTCTCCAGATCGGTCGCGAAGTTGACCGTGAACTTCTTCCACTCCGGCGCCAGCGTGACGGTGGCGTAGAGGTTTTTGTCGCAGTTGTTGGACGTCGCCCCGACGGTCGGAATGTCCTGACAGTGAGTCAGGCCACCAGCCGAGTTGTACACGCTGTTTCCATCCGGAAAGAGCACCTTGAGCGCGCGTCCCGTGGTGTCACTCGTCGCTGTGCGGGCCCAGAACGTGACCCCGGAGTACGCCGATGCGTCGTAGGGGTACTTGGCTTGGCCAACGGCGTTGAAGTCCACGCCGATACCGGCGCCCCACTGCGTGTAACCGCTCCCGGTGGTGTGCGCGGCATACACGTTGGCGCTGCCGCGACCGCCGGGAATGAACTCGATGCTGAACGATTGATTGGAGCTGCTCGTGTCTCCAAACGGGTACCAAGAGCCACGGCGCCCTGCGTTGCCCGGCAGCGCATTCGTGGAGTCGTCGAAGGTGTCGATGACGTTGACGGGATCGTACGCGACGGCTGCTACGCACTTTTGCTCCACGCACGAGTAGCTGTCGCAGTCGTTGTTCACCTTGCACGCCTGGTCCAGCTCGCAACGGTGAGCCTCGATCGACGACAAATCCGCGGAGCACGTGCCACCGCAGTCCACGTCCGTTTCCGCCTGGTTCAGGAGGCTGTCCACGCAGGAAGGCCCGGCGCACACCTTGTTTTCGCAAATTTCGGAGTCACAGTCCCCGTTCCCTTTGCAAGCCTTGCCGTTGGCGCAGGGCTCACACGAGCCGCCGCAGTCCCGGTCCGTTTCGTCTCCGTCCTTTTTGCCGCTCAAGCAGTGGGACGTACATTCGCCGTCCTTGCAGAAGCCCGACTCGCAGTCGCGGTCCAGCTCACACTGTTGTCCGTCCGCACAGCGATTGGCCGGGGCGCAAGAGCCGCCACAGTCCTCGTCCGTTTCGTTACCGTTCTTTTTGTTGTCCGTGCACGTGGGCTCCGTACAACGATTGGCGCGGCAGTTGTCCACCGCGCAGTCGCTGTCCACGGTACAGACTTCGTTCAGATCGCAGCGGCGACACTTGCTTGGACCGCCGCAGTCCACGTCCGACTCGTCCGCGTTACGCCGGTCGTTGAAGCAAGACGCGGGCGCAGTGGCCCCTCCGCTGCCACCCGAGCTCGCCTTTCCTCCGCTGCCCGAGCTTGCGCCGGCCAAGCCGGTGTCGCCGCCCATGGACGAGTCGTAGCGGGCAGAGAGCGAGTCCAGGTCGGGCTCGCAGGCGGTAATTCCCAGCGCACCAGCCGCCGGAAAAGAGAGAACGAGAGCAACCTTACGAAGTGTAGCCAAGCGCGAGCGACGCATCACGAATCCTCCAAGCGAGAGGACGACCCCCGAGACAAACCCTGCGGAGACCAACCCAGCGACTCGGCAAGATTGAACTCCGCGACTCCGAACTCTGCAACGGTGACGAAAGCGATTCGACGACGTGCACTCGTCAGGACTTCGGGACGAGGCAGACTCACTCGCTTACCGCAGACAACACTCTAACGCCACTCTAACGCAACAAAATTATGGCGAACGCGCCGAAGCATGTGCTGCATCAGCGCTCTCTGGATCCCTACGGAGCCGCATGTGTGCCGCGACGTTTCGGCCTAGAAATCACCTAGCCGAGAGAAGCTCTCGCACCTGAACACCGCGGCTCCTCGAGAGTCGAAGCGGCCATCACCGTGAATCACGAAGCTGCGAAGAGCACGGAATTCGACCAATGCGAATGACCATGAACCAGGTAAGACCCTGTCGCAGTCAGTGGGCGCTTCACCTGCTGAATTGGAATCGACTCACTAAACACTCTTTAATTTTGGAACAGGCGTGCCCTATGGTGGCACCATGAAATTCTCTCGCCTGCGCTCCGTTCAGTTCACCCGCGCGACCGGCGTGGTCGTGTTTGCGCTCGCAGCTTCCCTGGCAGTCGCCTGTGCAGACGACCCGGCGGACAGCGACGGTAACAACACCGGTGGCTCCGGCGGGCAGGCCACCGGCGGCAAGAGCGGGTCCGGTGGCAAGGATGGTTCCGGCGGTAATGCCGCCACCGGCGGCAAGAACGGCTCGGGCGGCAAGAAAGGCTCCGGCGGTGAGAATGCTGCTGGCTCGACGGGGCTCGGCGGAGAAGCCGGCTCGGGCTCGGGCGGCAATGACGGCTCGGGCGGCAATGACGGCTCGGGCGGTGGGGATCCCGGTCCGACCAACCTGTTCCAGAACGGCACCTTCGAAGAGAACGCCAACGGCTGGTACGGCTGGAACGCCGGCACCAACGCACACTCCACGGCCCGAGCTCACAGCGGCACCGGCAGCTTGGTTCGAGCCGGCCGCACCGACAACGGCACCATCGCTCAGGACGTGACGCAGCGCGTCGCCGCGGGCAACACGTACGACTTGTCCATCTGGGCCAGCGTGGACGTTCAAAACCCGGGCGATGGCAGCGCGCTCGCGGTCAACGTCACCAGAAAGCTGGTCTGTCGCGAGGTGGTTCCGCCGAGCGGCGAAGGCGGCGCCGGCGGCGAGCCCACCTACGAAGACAAGGCCTCGTACAACTGGGTGGGCCAGGCGCTCACGGTGACCGACGACGGAGAATGGGTGGAGCTCGGAGGAACCATCCAAATCCCCGCGGATTGTGATCTCCGCCAGCTCGAAATCTTCGTCGAAGGCGCCGCAGCGGGCGGCGCTGCCGTCGATCTCTACATCGACGACGCAACTCTTTTCCTCGTCGAAACCTGAGTTCGCGGCCGGCCGAACGATTCGAAGGTCAGCCCTCGGGGCTGACCTTCGTTTCTTTTGTTCTCACTACCTCGTCCGCGTGTGGGCATTTGACTGACAAATCGACGCGCAACTTAGGACGATTCCGCCAACTTGTACTCGCGCTCACTTGCGCCCACAGCATGTCCTCTTCGAAACTGCCCTGAGCTCGACTTGCCGATTCGACTCCCCCCTCCTCGCGTGACTCCTCCCCTCGTCGGAATTCTGGGCGACACTCTCGGCGATCCGTATTCGCTTCGCATCATCGAGGGCGCGTTCCAACGCTTTTCGCGCCTCGGCTACAACGCCGTGGGGCTCGCCGGAGGCTTCCCGTCCGCGCCCCTGTTCCAAAGCGAGGGCTCCCCTGTTTTCCCCTCCGCGCTGGACGCGCTCGTCTTGCTCTCGGAAACGCTCGACAACGGAGATCGAGCGCTCCAGGAGGCCGTGAACAATAGCCGCGCTACGGTGGTCAGCATCGGCGTCGAGCTGGCCCGCACCACGGTCGTACGCGTCAACGACGAAGTCGGCATTCTTCAGGCGTTCGCGCACTTGGTGAAGCGGCACGACTGCCGCACGATCGCGTTCATTGCCGGCCCCGAACGGAGCCAGGACAGTCAGCGCAGGTTGGACGCGTACCGAGCCGCCCTGAGCGACTTTGGCTTACCGTTCGACCCCACGCTCGTGGTTCGCGGCGACTACGAGGCCCGCTCCGGGCACGAGGCAGTTCACACGCTCCGCCAGAGAAAAAACCGCGGATTCGACGCCATCTTGGCCGCAAATGATCTGATGGCGATCGGCGCCATAGATGGCTTGAAGGCGCAGGGCATCCCCATTCCCGACGTCGTCAAAGTCGTCGGCTTCGACGACACCGCCGAGGCTGCGTTCGTCGCCCCCGCCCTCACGACCGTCAAACAGCCCATTTTCGAGCAAGGCATGGCCTCGGCCGATCTCGTCGCCAAGCTCTTGGCGCACGAGTCTCCGCAAGACGCAACGCTCACGTCGACCGCGCTCGTCATTCGCAGGTCGTGCGGCTGTCATGGCCCGGACACGCGGCGCAGCGCGCTCACCGCAGCTACCCCGGCAAACGAACGCGAGCTCATCGACGACGCGTTCCGCAAGTTGATTCGGAGGCAGCTCGCCTCGCGTCGCGTTCACACGGAGCTCTCGCGCCTCGCGGAGCCCGTCATCGCGGCAACGGGTTTTCAAGAGCTCGCTCACGCGATGACGCGTGTCTTGCGGCTGCTCCGCCCCAAACGCTTCTTGCTCTGCCTGTACGCGGGCAGCCGACGCCACGCGCGGGCCGTGTTGGAGTTCACCGGGCGAGAAGTGGTGTTCTTGAACGAGTCAGAGCAGTTCCCGGTTGAGCGGCTTTTCCCATCGGGGTTCTTGAAGCACGGCGGCCCCGCGCAGCTCCTGGTGGAGACCCTTCACATCGGCGCAGAGCATTTCGGCTATACCGTTACGGAAACACAGGACCTCGATCCGCACGCGCACATCGAGCTTCGTTATGTGCTGAGTAGCGCGCTCGCTCGCATCGTGGCCACTCGCGAGCTGCGGCGCCTCTACCTGCTCGAAAAGAACTTCACGCAGCTCCGTCGCCAAGCAGAAGAGCGTGCTTCGCTCGAAAGCGTCGTCCCGCCCCCGCGCGACGACTGACCCCGTGGTCACGACACAAGTAGCTCGGGTCCTCACACTCACCCACAAAGCGCTTCCTTTTCGCTATCCCACACGCTGCTCCTTCGGTTGCGCGGTAACCACAAAAACAGCGGGCGTCGGGCGAAAGTCCCGGACCAGCCTGCTAGGATGCCTGCGCAATGTCGTCGCGACTCGCAGGGACTCTTTCCCCAGACAACGAAGTGTCTCGCACCGCTCCCGGCATTGATCCGAGCGCGCAGGAGCGTCCCATTCACTGGGTTGGCAAGTATCGTATTTTGGCCGAGCTCGGTCGCGGCGGCATGTCGAACGTGTACCTCGCGGTCGCGCGAGGTCCAGGCGGCGTCAACAAGCTGATGGTGCTCAAAGCGGTGTTGCCCGAGCTCGCTTCGGAGCCGGGCGCATTGGCGATGTTCCTCGACGAAGCTCGCCTCGCCGCGCAGCTCAACCACCCGAACGTGGTGCAAACGTACGAGGTCGGCACGGAGGGCGAGCGTCACGTCATCGTGATGGAGTACCTCGAAGGGCAGTCGCTCGCCGAGATCATACGCGCCGCAGAGAAGGCCGGGCAGAAGGTCAGCACGGCCATGTATCTGCGCATCGTCATCAGCGCGCTCGAGGGTCTGCATTACGCGCACGAGCTCTCCGCGTACGACGGCTCGCCGCTGCACCTCGTGCACCGTGACGTGTCTCCGCAGAACATCTTCGTCACTTATCGCGGTCAGGTAAAAATGCTCGACTTCGGCATCGCGAAGGCGTCGTCGTCGTCGACGCACACCGCGACCGGCGTGGTCAAAGGCAAAATCGCGTACATGGCGCCCGAACAAATGGTCGCCGACAACCTGGACCGCCGAGCGGATCTCTACTCGGTAGGCTGCATCTTGTGGGCCGCCGCTACCGGACGAAAGCTCTGGAAGGACGCCCCCGACGTTCACATCATGCGTCGGGTCATCAATGGGGACATTCCGACGCCGCAGAGCGTGAACCAGCTCTGCGACGACGAGCTGAACCACATCGTGATGAAGGCCTTGGCGACGGATCCGGACCAACGTTACGAAACGGCCCTTCAGCTCCAGGAAGACCTCGAGCGTTATCTCGAGCGCTTCAGCGAACCGGTCAAGCCGAAGGAAATCGGCGCGTTCGTGTCGGGTTTGTTTTCGACGACGAGAGCCGAAATCAAAGCGCTCATCGAGCACCAGTTGTCTCGCGCGTTCGAGGACGGCACCAACAGCGCGGATTTCTCGGCGCGCTCGGAAGTGCGCACCGCTGGCTCGGGCACAGGATCGGTGTCGAGCAACCTGCTCTCGAACGGCTCCCTCTCGGGCGGCTCACTCTCGAACGGCACGCTCTCCAATCCGAACGCTCGAGCGGCCTCCAAGCGAGGCTGGCTCATTCCCTTGGCGCTTCTCACGCTCACGGGCTCGGGCGGCTACTTTTTCATGACGCAAATGGGCAAGGAGCCGCCCCCACCCACCGTCGTCCAAACGGTCGTTCAGGCACCGCCCGAGCCCGTTCAGGAGCTTCCGCAAACGGCGACGATTGGGTTCAGCGTCGAGCCCAAGGAAGCCGAGCTCTTCTTGGACGATCAGAAGCTCCCGTCCAACCCCACGACCAAGGTCCTGCCCAGCGATGGCAAGGTGTATCGCTTGCGCGCCACCGCACCCGGCTACGTGGACTCGGTCTCGGAGTTTTCTGCAACCAAGGACACCACGATCGAGCTCACGCTGCAGAAGGCCGCTCCCGAACCCGCGCCCACCTCCGACTCTCGACGCTCAAGCCGACGCGCTCGATCGTCGACTCCGGCGCCCGCCGCGACCGCCGCGCCTTCGGCGCCGCCTGTTCGCTCCGCCAAGCCCGCCGCGTGCGCGCAGCCGTTCTACGTCGACGCCGGCGGTATCAAGAGAGTGCGCTCCGAGTGCCTCTGATGCGAGTGCCGTTGAAACGCGTGCCGTTGAAACGCGTGCCGTTGAGAATGGGCGTCTTCGAAGAAAGCGCCTCCAAGCCCGAGGGTGCGCCGTTTATCCTTTTCGTTCCGCGAGTCGCTTCCAGAATGCTATTCTGGTGAGAACGCGATGCAGCAGATCACACCGTACTTGAAAACGGCGAGATCCGTGGCGCGAGCGGAGTTCGTGGCGCAGCACCCCGGGTACTTTTTCATCAAACGCCCCCGCGCTGGTGTGAGCGCTGCCAAACAAGAAGGCTCCTTCGGGTTCAATACCGTCGCGGCCAAAGTGGACACGGACCCGTTCGCGGACGAGTGGCGCATCGTCCCCGTCGTCAAACGCGAGGGAAATCCTTTCCCGGAGCGTCTCACGGTCGGGCGAGCCACCAATAGCGATTTGCTTCTCCGAGTGCCCTTCGTGTCGAAGGTCCACGCGCACGTCATTCGCGAACCGGATGGATCCTTCAGCATTCACGACAACAACCCGTCGAACCGCACCTTTTTGCGCAGTCGAGTGTTGGAGGCGGGCGCCACGGAAAAGCTGACGGTCGGCGATTCGGTCGCCTTCGGCTCCCTCGAGTTCGAATTCGTGGACTCACCGCGCCTCTACGACATCCTCGTCGCCGAGTGCCGTATCGACGGCCGTTGACCGCGGGCCGAATCTACGAGCGTTGTACGGACGGCGTTCTGCACCTGCTCCGCCAATTGACGAGTGCCGTGTCGAAGTCGCTACGCACCGTACGGACGACGTTCTGCGCCTGCTCTCGAGGTGTCGGGGGTCGGAGCTAGTTACCGTAGTTCCGCAAACCGAACAATTCAGTATCGCTAACCCAATTGCATCTTTGCCGGTCGATCGACGCACCAAACGCACATCGACGCGCCTGTAGCTTAACCTGCGAAGAACACCCCTTTCACACGGAGTCCACGCAGGTGAAATCCAGCAGTTTCGGAAGTCACGCCGTTCGTTTTCAGCAGAGCTCACGGCCGGGTGAACAAGTCACGCCGTTCGTTTTCAGCAGAGCTCGACGACCGGGGGACATGTGCGCACAAAGCAAGAGGAGGCGAGCTCTCGTTCGCCTCCTCTTGCTTCGGCCCGGTCAGCAGCGGGCTTCCCGTTGCGGTCTTCCGAGCGGATGGGGTGACGCGCGCTCAGGCCGCTGCGCGGCGCGCGAGCCAAGCGTCCAAGTCCGACAGCGCGCGGAGCGCCATTTGCTCGTACTTGGCGCGCTTCTGTAGACGCTGCCCCTCCCAGGGAGGCAAGTGTGCGAAGGTGATGTTGGACGGTTGGTAGTCGTCGGCGTGGCAACGCGTGTGCTTCAAGAGCCCAGCGTGAGCCGTCGTGGCTGGCAGCGGCTCCGGCTCACGTCCGGCGAGGCGCTCCGCGATGAAGTGCGCCACGAGCCATCCTCCCGCTGCGGCTTCGACGTACCCCTCCGTGCCGACGATTTGGCCCGCAAAGTAAAGGCCAGGATCGCTCGGAAGCTGCCACGTATCGTCCAGCGAGCGCGGCGCGTTCAAGAACGTATTCCGGTGAACGGCGCCGTGGCGGAAAAACTCGGCCTGCTCCAGGCCGGGAATCATACGAAGCACGCGCGTTTGCTCGCCCCACGTCATACGCGTCTGGAAGCCGACCAAATTGTACGCGGTGCCCGCTTCGTCTTCCTTGCGCAGCTGAACCACTGCGTACGGCCAGCGCCCGGTCTTCGGATCCGTGAGGCCAGCAGGCTTCATGGGGCCGAACGCCAGCGTTTTCGGTCCGCGTTCGGCCATGACCTCGATGGGCAGGCAGCCCTCGAAGTAACGCACCTCCTCGAACTCGTTGGGCTCCACCTTTTTCGCCTCGTTGATGGCGGCGACGAACGCGTCGTATTGCTCCTTGTTCATGGGGCAGTTGACGTAAGCGGACTTGTCCTCGTCGCTCTGACCCTTGTCCCAGCGCGACGCGATGAACACCTTGTCCCAGTCGATGGACTCGGCGCTGATGATCGGCGCGATCGCGTCGTAGTAGGCAAGGCTGTCGCCCCCCAGACGTCGCGCCACGTCTGCGGCCAACGCGTCTCCCGTGAGCGGTCCGGTCGCCACCACGACGGGGCGCTCGTCCGGCACTGCCGTGACGAGCGCCGACACGACTTCGACGTTCGGGTGAGCCTTCAAGCGTCTCGTCATTTCAGCGGCGAACGCCTCACGGTCGACCGCCAAGGCGCCGCCAGCGGGCACGCGCACCATCTCCGCAGCAGCCATGACGTTCGAGCCGAGGCGACGCATTTCCTCCTTGAGCAGGCCCACGGCGTTCGCCAGCGACGCTCCACGGAAGGAGTTCGAGCAGACGAGCTCACATAGATGATCGCTGTTCTGAGCCGGCGTTTTCCGCTCGGGTTTTTGCTCTATCAAGCGTACGCGGTGCCCGCGCGCTGCCAGTTGCAGAGCGGCTTCGCTCCCAGCGAGGCCCGCGCCCACGATTGTCACGTCCGTCATATTTCAGCCTTCCACGCATCGAAAGAGCGCGTCTGGGAGGCGTTCTTAGAGCGAGGGCCCCCGCCGGTCCAGCGCGACGCGTGGCCGTTCGGCCCGGCGGCAGCGCCGCTCGACGTTCCTGGCTGTTCAACGCGAGCTCGTCACCGCGCCACCAAGCGCAAGACGCCACCTGCGTCGAGCGCCGCCTCACCGCGCAGCGTCAAGTCGAACAGCACGACCTGGACCGCCTGCGGCGAGAGGCCCGTCTTCGCGCAAATGTCGTCTGCCGAGCACACACCTTCCAGCAATGCCTGACGCACCCGAGTCAGCTCGGAGGACGGTGCCAGTGACTCCCCTTCTCCGAAACGGAGCTGCGCAGCTGGGGCCGTGCCCTTTCGTTTTTTCTTGAGGGCAGCCTCGTGCGGCTCTGTGCGAGGGAGCTTCGACAAATGGGCCACGCCGTGCAGCGCCACGTCCCGCCGCAATACACCGTCACTCACGATCCGTCCGGTTTCGATCAAATAGCGGAGCACGTCCTGGGTGCGCTCCACCCAGCGTGCGCCCAGACGCAGCTCGGCGTTGCTCCCCCACCCCTTGGCGTTCCATCCAGCGGCAGGCACGACGAAGAGCGCCCGACCAAGCTCGCGCGCGTGTTTGGCCGCGTTGCGCGAGCCGCTACGTGCGTTGGCTTCTCCAATGACCACGACGTCCGCGAGCGCCGCCAGCACCGCGTTTCTGGAGAAAAAACGGCCGCGTACCGAAGGGCCCGCGTCCAGCGACAAGTAGGCCCCCCCCGACTCGACGATGCGATGAAAGAGTGCCTCGTGCTCCGCCGGAAAGGGATGCGAGAGCCCCGCGGGGGCGATGACCAACGTTGGAGCGCCCGCGTCCAGCGCGCCCCAATGCGCTGCGGCGTCGATGCCGACTGCGCCTCCCGACACCACGGTGACGCCAGCACGCCCGAGCTCCGTCGCCATCTGGCGTACGAACGCCCGAGCCTCCGGCGTGCACGAGCGCGAGCCGACGATGGCCACGTAGGGCTCCGGGGGAAGCGCGCCCCACAGGTACAGTCGGCGCGGCGGCTCGGGCAAATCACTCATCTGACGCGGCAGCGCGCTTCCCTCGAGAACTCGACAGGCTTCGACGGCGGTAGGACGCAACATGGACGCTCTTCGGTCGCTGGCGAACCCGTGTTGCGAGAAATCCGGAGCGCGCCTTGACGCGTGATCGACGGTGGTTAGGTTCTTCTTGCGCTCGAGGAGAGGGCGCAAAAAACCCTACTTTGCCGATTTCGGCGTTCCGCGTTCGCGCGTGACCGCCGTCCCCGGTGCGTCTCCGAGAGCTGGTCTTTCGGCTCGGGCGCTCCGGACGAAATCGCCTCTTCGCGGAGGCGGTCGGCACCCACCATCGGTGAGCCTTGCTCACCTTGTCATTGCATGGACGCTGCGCGTCCAAAGGAGAAGTACGCCATGTTGAGTCTGTGGAACCAATTCGACGACCTGTTTGCGAACGATGACCGCCTCCGTTGGGCCCCGCGTACGCAAGAGCGGAGCTTCTTGCCGGCCGTCGATATCCGCGAAACCAAGGAAGCCTACGTGCTGAACGCGGACGTGCCGGGCCTGACCGCCAACGAGCTCGACATCAGCGTGAAGGACGGCGTCCTCACGTTGAAGGGAGAGCGCAGCTCGGAAAAACGCACCGCAGAATCCGGCTACCATCGCGTCGAACGCACGCTGGGAAGCTTCCAGCGCACGTTCGTTCTACCGAAGGGTGTCAGCGCAGAGCGCATCGACGCAGTCGTCGCCAACGGACTTCTCACGGTCACCATCCCCAAGCCCGTGGCTGCTGTACCGCAGAAGATTCAGGTGCGAGCGCACGGTCCGGAGCCGCACTCCGTGGAAGAGGAGGCCAAGAGGGCCTCCAACCAATGAGGCCGACAGCGGTAGCGCTCGAATCATCGAGTGAGCACACGCGCACCTGAACGATACCCGGTCCGCCCCGCGCCGCGAATCGATCCCCCCGGTTCGCGGCGCATCTTTGTCCGAAACTCGTGCCAGCATGGGTTCACACAAGCTGCGCCCGTGTGCTTCCGAAACCCGTTTCAGCGAAACCGTTCGTCACCGTCGAAGACCCAGGCGAGGCTTTGCTGGAGCCGTTCCGCCACGGCGCCGCCGTAGGTGTGTCCGCCGCCTGGCACCATCTCCAAGCGCGCTTCGAGCCCCGCTTTTTTCAGCCACTCCAGAGAGCGCTCGGCGCCGCGGCGGCAACTCCGCGTTCCGCACACGAGGAGCACTCGTTCGGCGCCGGATGTCCGGAGTTTTTTGGCTGCCGAGACGTTCCACTGCTCGAAGCCTCCTTCGACGAGCACGATGCGTGAGAAGAGGTTGCCGTGCGCCGGCAGCATCAGCGCGCCCATCGTGGCTCCCTGCGAGTAGGCGACGTACACGAACGGGCCGGGAGCCAGGTGTGTGCCGTACTCCGCGCGAAGCGCCTCTACGGCCGCGAGCACTTCTCGTTCGAGCTCGTGGTGAGTCTTGTAGTAGTGGCCCTCCTCCTCGGATTTTCCGAGGGGCTGCCCCGTAGGACAGAGCACGAAGGCGCGAGCCAGGAGGAGCTCACGCCAAAACTCGCACTGATAACGCGGACCGTCGCCTGCACCGTGAGCCGCCACCACGACGGGACGCGGCGCGGAAACGTCGTCGGGAAGCGCGACGTAGGCCGGCAAGAACCCCTCGACCTCGAGCGTGGCATACGGCGGCAGCGCTACCTGGACCGGCTCACTCTCGCGCTCTGCCGTGCTCGAGCCCGACTCGTCCCGAGTGGGCGAGCGCGGCTCGCTCTGCGTCTCATCAGTCGAAGGCTCGGTCTTGGGCTCGGCCGTGACGCCCGCACACGCCAGCGCCCACAGCGCCAGACCGGAGCAAGAAAGCGCGCGAAGAGCCGAAACCCACGGCGCGCGCGGAGCGGCCTCGCGGATCAGCTCAGACGCCCCTTGTAGTCTTCGTACCCGAAGCGGCGCACGACGCGGACCGTGCCGCCATTCGGGACGCCCGGCTGGGGCTCCACCGTAGCGATGGAGGGCAAGCGCACGCCGTTGAACGTGGTGTTCTTCACCATGGTGTAGTGGGCCATGTCTTCGAACACGAGGCGGTCTCCGGGGCGCACCGGCTCGTCGAACGAGTAGTCGCCGATGACGTCTCCCGCGAGGCAGGTCAGGCCGCCCAAGCGATACGTGTACGCCTTTTCGCCGCTCGCGCCCGCTCCGATGATTTCTGGGCGGTACGGCGCCTCGAGGACGTCGGGCATGTGGGCGGTCGCAGACGCGTCCAAAATGAGCAGCTGGATGGGGCCGTCGATGACGTCCAGCACCTCGGCGACCAACCAGCCCGTGTTCAGGGCCATGGCTTCACCTGGCTCGAGGTACACACCCACCTTCCAGCGCTCGCGAAAGCTCGACACGAGCTTCACCAAGAGCTCGACGTCGTAACCCGGCCTGCTGATGTGATGTCCGCCGCCAAAGTTCACCCACTGAAACGTCGGGATGAGGTCCGCGAAGCGCCGCTCCACCGCCGCGAGCGTGCGCTCGAGGGAATCTGCGCCCTTCTGACACAGGTTGTGGAAGTGCAAGCCGTGAAGGCCGCTCAAATCCACTCCTTCCAGGTTCGAACGGCGC
Organism: Pseudomonadota bacterium; assembly: GCA_023432025.1. Classification (GTDB taxonomy): domain Bacteria; phylum Myxococcota_A; class Polyangia; order Polyangiales; family Polyangiaceae; genus NIC37A-2. The sequence continues at coordinate 33,447 of JAEYVE010000201.1, read as the reverse complement.
GTACCGAGACGTGAGCCCGGCGCGCACGGATCGTACAACGGGTACTCGGTTTCGGAGTGCTCGGGATTGACGCGGAGAGCACACTCGATCTTGCGACCGGCCCGCGCCACCTGGTCCCGGTACTTGTGCCACTGAGCCGGTGAATTGAAGACGATGTGATCGGCAATCTCGACCAACTCGTCCATGTCACGCTGCGAATACGCCGGCGCGTACACGTGCACCTCGCCGCCGAACTCTTCCTTGCCGAGGCGCGCCTCGTGAACCGAGCTGGCGGTCGTACCCACGAGGTACTCACGCATCAGCGGGTACACGCTCCACATGGCGAAGCCCTTTTGCGCGAGCAGGATTTTGCACCCCGCCCGCTTCTGGACGTCCGCCATGATGGCGAGATTGGAGCGCAGGCGGCCCAGATCGACCACGTAAGCCGGAGTTTCGATGGCTTTGGGGTCGAAGCTCAGATCCTCGATTTGGCTCTTTTCGCCACCGTACAGCTCTGCCAACGGCCTACTCCTGCGCGCTTCGCGCGCTTTCTTTCACTAGCCTCGCGTTCGAGCGCCCCGCGGGGCGCTCGAACGCCTCCTGTCACCCGCTCAGGGCGCCTGAACGTCGCTCATGTCCACGACGTGCCACGGCAAGCCGTGTTTGCCCAAGAGCTCCAGGAAGGGCTCGGGATCGAGCTGCTCCATGTTGAAGACGCCCTTCCCGCTCCACTTGCCCGTCACCATCATGGCGGCGCCGACGGCCGCCGGGACACCCGTGGTGTAGCTGATGGCCTGTGAGCGAGTCTCCTTGTACGACTCTGCGTGGTCACAGACGTTGTAGATGAAGACCTTCTTGGGCTTGCCGTCCTTCACGCCTTCGATGAGGCAGCCGATGCACGTCTTGCCCGTGTAGTTCTTGGCGAGGCTGGCGGGGTCCGGCAACAGCGCCTTCAGGAACTGGATCGGAACGATCTGCTGCCCTTGGAACTCGATGGGCTCGATGCTCGTCATGCCGACGTTCTGGAGCACGCGCAGGTGCGTGAGGTACGAGTCACCGAAGGTCATCCAAAAACGAATTCTCTTCAGCCCCTTGATGTTGCGGCAAAGTGACTCGAGCTCCTCGTGATAGAGCACGTAGGCCGGCTTCACACCGCACTCGGGGAAGTCGAAGTCCCAGCGCATGCTCATGGGCTCGATGGTGACCCACTCGCCCTCGCCCACGTCCTTTTTGCCACCGCGCTGCCAGTAGCGACCTGGCTGCGTGATTTCCCGAATGTTGATTTCGGGGTTGAAGTTGGTGGCGAACGCGTGGCCGTGGTTGCCGGCGTTGCAATCCAAGATGTCCACGTAGTGGATTTCGTCGAACAGCTTCTTCTGCGCGTAGGCGCAGAAGACGTTCGTGACGCCCGGGTCGAAGCCCGAGCCGAGTAGAGCCATGAGGCCGGCTTTCTCGAAGCGCTCCTGGTAGGCCCACTGCCAGTGGTACTCGAACTTCGCGTTGTCCGGCGGCTCGTAGTTGGCGGTGTCGAGGTACGGCACGCCCGCCTCGAGGCACGCGTCCATGATGGTGAGATCCTGATACGGCAGGGCCACGTTGAGCACGAGATCGGGCGCGTGCTTCTTGATGAGCGCGGCCGTCTGCTTGGAGTCGTCGGCGTCCACCTGCTCGGTGACGACCTTGACGCCCACCATCTCCTCTACTTCCTTGGCGATTTCGTCGCACTTCGCCTTGGTACGGCTAGCCAGGACGACTTCGGAAAACACGTCCTTCAGTTGGGCACACTTGTGCACCACGACGCGTCCGACTCCTCCCGCTCCGATGATGAGAACCTTGCTCACAATGCTGCTCCGCTCTTTCGATGAGTGGCCGATTCGGCGAGTACCCGCTCGTCCTCGCAGGACGGCGAGGCGCAAGCCATTTCCGCCCCGCGTTTAGCGACAGGTACTTCCGGAGTAAAGCGGCCCGGGAAAGGCTCCGAGGAATGCTAGAATGACCCATGACCGACGGTCCCGCCGCCCATGGCAACCAAGAGCGGTCGGCAGCGCAGGCGGACGCGCATCCGTCGCCGAGCCCCACGAGCGAGCATCCGGCAGGGCCGAGCACTCGCGAGCGCGTACCCAGGCATTTGTGCCACCTCATCGTGGAGCAGGCGTACGAGGCCTACAACGCGGTCGACCAAGCCGTGTGGCGCTTCGTGTTGACGCAGATCTTCGACACCCTGCGGCACAGCGCCCACCCGGCGTACGAAAAGGGCCTCGCAGAGGCCGGTATTTCGACCGAACGCATCCCGCGCATCGAGGAGATGGACCGTTGCCTCGCCCGCTTCGGTTGGGGCGCAGTGTGCGTGGACGGCTTCATTCCGCCCCGCGCCTTCGTGGAGCTGCAAGCCCTGGGGATCCTGCCCATCGCCGCGGACATGCGCACGGCGCGTCACCTCGTGTACACGCCCGCGCCCGACATCATTCACGAAGCCGCCGGGCACGCTCCCATCCTGCCGGACGCGGCCTACGCTGAGTTCTTGCGCCGCATCGGCTCGGCCGGAGCAGCCGCGTTCAGCTCGAAAGAAGACGAAAACCTCTACCGGGCCATCTACGATCTCAGCGAGACCAAGGAGCGCCCGGACGCCAGCAACGCCGACATCGCACGCGCCGAGCGTGCCTTCGAAGAGGCGGCTGGCTCCGTCACACGCGTCACGGAGGCAACACGAATGTCCCGCCTCTACTGGTGGACCGCGGAGTATGGCCTCGTGGGAACTCCAAAAGACTACCGCCTCTTCGGCGCCGGCCTCTTGTCGTCTTTGGGGGAAAGCTACTCCTGCCACGACCGTTCGGTGAAAAAGGTGCCTCTCGACGCGGCGTGCACCGAGGTGGCGTACGACGTCACGCGCGCCCAGCCTCAGCTCTTCGTGGCACGAGACTTCGACCACCTTCAGGAAGTACTCTCGGACGTCCTCTCGACGTTGAGCGTCTCGCGAGGCGGAGCGGAGGGCCTTCGGGAGGCGGTGCTGAGCGAAGAGCTCGCGACCGTGCGCGTCGGCGAGGACCGCGCGGGGCCCCTGGTCGACTTGATTGGTGTGGTGGAGTCGTTCGAGACGCGCGAGCCCGGAGGGCCGTGCCGCGTTCGATTGCGCGGCCCTTGGGGTGTGGCCGTGAGTGGCACGCTCGTCGCGGACGCGCTTCCGAGCCAGCTGCCAGAACACGCCGAACTCTTCGTTGGAGCGGCGCCCGCTGCTTTCGAAGGGGATACCTGCCGAATCGACCGAGAGGTGAGCCTGGACGTCGCCGGCGCCCCCCTGCGCGGGCGGATCAGCCACATCGTTCGCAACGTGGCGACGAGTCATGACGCGCTCCTGATCGGGCTCATGAACGCTCACTGGGCGGACACGGCGCTCCCGGGGCTCACGCTGGTGGCTCGAGGTCACGTGTGCAGCGTGCGCGCCGGCGCCGTGGATCCGGCCTTCCACGCTTCGAGCAGCCCCTCGGCACGTCGCGTGCCCGGAGCGCGCAACTTTTCGGCGGAAGACCAGAGACTGATCCACCTCTACGAGGAGGTTCTCGCCCTCTGGAGGTCCGATTGGGGAACGAACGCCGCACGCGCCGTGACACGTCTCATCGAAACTTTGGATCGAAGCTACCCCGACGAGTGGCTACTTCGGTATCACCTTCTGGAGCTCTTGCTCCGCGCTGGAGAGCGCTCGGTGTCGCCGGATCTGAGGTCCACTTTGGAGCGCCTCGAGGTCCGCTTCTCGCACCGCGAGCCGATTGCGCTGGGGCTCCGCCGCCTCGCGCGACTCGCGTCCTGAGCAACGGTCTCTCAGCGTTGTCCCGCGAGAATGCGGAGAGCTCGCTTCTCGTGGATGACCCCGGGGGGACGCTCCGCGGTGACCGAAGCGACGAGCGCCACGACCAGGACGAGCCCCACGCTCCAGAGCGGCGGACGTGCACGCAGAGCCAACACCAGGTAGAGCGCTCCCACGGAAGCCAAGCTGCTGATGATGGTGAGCACGTAGAGCGGCTCCTTGATGGCCGGAACGCTCAAGGCGGCCAAGCCCAACGAAAGCCCGACGGCCGCAGCAACCCTTCGGTTCGAAGATGCGCTCGGGCGTCGCGCCGCCGAGCGCGCCAAGATCCACGACCCCGCGACAGCCAACGGCGCTCCGAATCCCAGCTCACGCGCAATCGCGGCGGGATAGTAGAAAACGCCGTGTGACCAGTTCGGGTAGGCGTCCACGCCCTCCCATTTCGTGGCAGCGACGCCCGTCGTCTGGAACGCAGAGAAATAAACCTCGCTGAGCCAGCGCCCAACCGATTCGGGGTCGCACGCCAAGACGAACACAAAATGGGCGCTGCCGACGAAGAGCGCCGCCACGACGAGCGCAAAGAGCGCTCGCGCCCGCTGCTCGCGCCCGACCGCGAAGACCAGAAAACACGAAAGCGCCGCGGGCAGCACGAGCCACAGCTTGCACAAGAAGCCGAGGCCCAAGAGTCCACCAGAAAGCGCGGCGCGCAGCGCTACGGAGAGCCTGGAAGTTTTCGACAAGGAAGCCGCCATGGCGAACGCACAGAACCCGGCGAGCGGCACCTCGGCCTCCAGGAATAAAACGTCCACCGCCAAGCGCGGCGAAAGCGCCACCATCAACGCCACTGCCGCAGCGACGTGAAGCAGCGGCGCCCCCGAGAGAGCGCGCGTGAGGGCGATCATGCCGCCAACGAACACCGCGCCGCCAACTACGCTCCACGCCCACGTTGCGTCGATCCCCAGCATCATGGGCAATGCCATCAGCGCGCTCGCCAGCGGCGGAGCCACGATCCCCTGACCCAGCACGCCGCGGGGATCGTCGAGCGGGTGGTAGGTAGGGCGGAGCCAAAGCGCCGCGTCTTCCGTCATGGCGAAGGCGAGGCTCACCAAGTCGGTCTCGTCGTTCGACCACAGCGCGCGCGACGCGCTCAAGCGGCAGAGCGACGCCCCAGTCCCCACGAGCACGCCGATCAGCAGCAGTCGCTCGATCAATCGACGGTGCTCGCCCCCCAATCGCGTCGCTAGCACACGCCAGCTGGGCGGCGTCGTGGGCGCGACGCGCCTGCGCGCCGCTGCCTCGGCGTCCCGGAGGTCCACCGAAATGAGGCGGGAGGGTTCCATCGTGCTTCGGGCCCCGTCGGGGCGACGCGTGCTCAGAACGCCGCCGCGCGCTGAACATTCAGGGCAATCTCACTCCTTTCGCTCCGCCTGACACGAGTGCCAACGATTCGTCCGCCTTGCGGACGCACCCCACCCAAATCGAGACGTTTGCTTCGCGCCTCGGGAGTCCCGTCTTGGTTGACTCGGCCCACCTACGCTAGCGTTTGGTCATGACGGTCCCGCACCCCGAGCGTCCTCGCCGCAACCGAACGAGCCCTTCGATGCGCGCTCTGGTCCGCGAAGCGCACCTCTCCGCCGAGCACCTCGTGCTTCCGCTCTTCGTGCAAGACGAAGAGAAGGAAACGCCCATCGCGTCCATGCCCCGGCAAGCTCGACTCGGCGTGCGCGCGCTCGTGAAAAAGGCGGAAGAGGCCGCTCGGCTCGGCGTGCGGGCCGTCGCGCTCTTTCCAGCGCTCTCCGACGAGCTGAAGGACCCCTACGGGAAGGAAAGCGAGAACCCGGACGGCCTCCTCCAACGTGCCGTACGCGCCCTGAAGGCGGAGGTCCCCGAGGTGCTCGTCATCACGGACGTCGCGCTCGACCCGTACTCCTCGGACGGCCACGACGGCGTGCTCGTCGACGGTCGCATCGACAACGAAGCGACGCTGCCCATCCTGGCGCGGATGGCCGTCAACCAGGCTCGCGCTGGCGCAGACGTCGTCGCCCCGTCCGACATGATGGACGGTCGGGTGCGAGCCATCCGAAGCGCCTTGGACGAGGCTGGCTTTCCCAACGTCGCTATCTGCAGCTACGCGGTGAAGTACGCGTCCGGCTTCTACGGTCCGTTCCGCGACGCGCTCGACTCGGCTCCGCGCGCCGGCGACAAGAAAACGTACCAGATGGACCCGGCCAACAGCCGCGAAGCCCTGCGAGAAATTCGGCTCGACGAAGCCGAAGGCGCTGACTGGCTGATGGTCAAGCCAGGGCTGCCGTACCTCGACATGGTGCGGCTGGTTCGTGAAAATACGACGCTGCCCGTCGCCGCCTATCACGTGTCCGGCGAGTACGCGATGTTGTGCGCGGCCGCCGAGCGCGGTTGGCTGGACTACGATCGCTGCCTCATCGAGAGCCTGCTGGCGTTCCGACGCGCGGGCGCCGACATCATCTTCACCTACGCAGCGCTGGACGCCGCTCGTCTGCTCGCGACCTGAGTCGAGCAGAGGGATGGCTCGGGCTCCGCGAGCGGCCGCGGCATTTGCCCTAGGCGCTGATGCGGTCGACTCCGCTGGAAGTTCCGAGCCCGCCCAGGCGACGTGCGTCTCGCGCCAGCCAGAGCTCTTCCATCGCATCGAAGTTGAAGGGCGTTTCCTCCTCGAGAGTAGCGAGCTGCCGCCGCGTCTTGCCGAACATGCTCTCCAGTGCCGCGATGCACTCCTCCAAAGGCGCGGCGTCACGCTCACGCTCGAGGCTACCGAGCGCCTCCTCGACCGCGTCCGCGAAATCCGTCGCACCGGAGCCGAGCTCGGCCGCCAGCACGATTTGCGCGGAGCCTTCGCGGACCTCCCTGGGTTCGGAGCGGAGCGCGACGCGCATGAGGCGCAAGGTTCGATCTTGTTGCGCAAGCCGCGCCTCCAAACGATGGCGGTGGCGCTCTTGTCGGCTCCTCGCGTCCTCTCGAGCCAACCGGTACCGAGCGATCCTGTAGCTCACCCATCCGCCCGCAGCGGCCCCGCACAACGCCGACATCCATGACACGACCGCAGACGTCACATGCATCGTCGGACGGGTTACCACAAGAGCGACTTCATCCAGTGAACAGTTCGTTATGTGCTGCGTTTGTTATGCGAGTCCATGCGCAGCGTGCGCCCCCGTGCACACATCTCCGTGCACCGCGACTGGAACCCACAGTGGCCCCTTCTCGCGCAGCTCGCCTCTCCGAGGCATTGGCCCGCGGTTCGGACGCGACTTCAGCCTTCGGGCTCGAGACCCAGCACGCGTAGGTACGTCGCGCGGACAGCGCTCGTCACGCTGCGGTAGCGCGCCATGAGCGCCTCCGCTGCACTGGTCGGTCCCTGGGACTGAAACGACATGCGTCGCGCGAGCTGATGGATACCCGGGCTCTGCTCGTCGATCACGCTATCGCTTCTGCCTCGAAGCACGTGAATGCGCTGCTCCAGTCGCCGCAAGAAGCGGTACCCATCGCGAAACACCTCGTAACTTTCGCGATCCAGGTAGTCTGCGATGAGCAGCATGTCGAGCGCCTCCGCCGTGTCCGTCGTGCGAACACACGGATCTGCGCCGTGCCGCATTTGCAGCCACTGCGTGGCGAACTCGATGTCCAGGAGCCCTCCGCGCCCCGTCTTCAGGTTGTAGTAACCGGGTCGCTCCCGCGAGAGCTCGCGTTCCATGCGCATGCGAATGTGATGGATGCCCTCCACCGCGGGCGGTCCCCCCTCGTAGGCGGCCTTGTGAGCGATCTCGATGGCGGCGTCGCCAAGCTGCCGATCGCCGCCGCAGAACCGAGCGCGCAAGAGCGCCTGCCGCTCCCAAGCTGCACCCGAGCTCATGACCGACGGGCGCCCCGCGACCGCGCTCAAACCGTGGTAACGCGCAAACGCCTCGAGCGAGGTGACCAGCATTCCGGCTCCCCCCGTGGGGCGAAGACGCGTATCGAGCTCGTAGCCCGGTCCGGCGGGGTGCGGCTCCGAAATGAGGCGGATGACTCGCTGCGCCACCTTCGAAAAGTAGTGAGCGGCCTCGTCTTCGGAGGGAGCCGCCGCCGGATCGAACACGAAGAGCACGTCGAGATCCGAGCCGTACCCGATTTCCCTTCCACCCAGCTTGCCCACGGCGATGACGGCGAAGCCCTTCGGTGGGTCCCCCAACTCGTAGCGCACCGCGCGATCGACCAGCTCGTCCGCCAAGCGCGACAAAAGCCGCGTCGCCTCGCGATTGCGCACCGAGCCCGCCAAATCGGCCACGGCCACTTGAATCATCACGCGGCGCTTCGCTCGCCGAGTTCCCCGCAAGAAGCGCTCGCGGCGCTCGCCTTCGTCCATTTTCGAAGACGCGCCCTCGAACGCACCGACGATTTCGTCATGGACCTCCTGCTCGACGACTATCGGGTCGGAGCCCCAGAAGAGAATGACGTCGGCAAGGTCGGGCCGACTCATCACCGCGTCGCCCACGAATACGCTGGCGCCGAACGCCGTGACGATGCGGCGGAGCGCCTGCTCGCTCTCGGCGAGCGCCGTCACGTAAGCCGCCGGACTGGTGAAGCGGCCCATGAACGCCCGGAGCTGTTGCGCCGCCAGCTCGGGATCCGAAGACTCACGGATGGCGTCCAAGAGCTCGCTGGCGAGCTCGGGGTAGCGTTCGAGCGTGACCTCTCCGAGGAGACCATCGGGGCGTTTGGCGAGCGCGGCCAGATGCTCACCGATGTCCGCGCTACCGAAGCGCTCCGCCACCAAACGTTCGACCGTCGGCCGGTCGTCCTCCAGGAGCGCGTAGAGCAGTGGAGCGTAAGGCGAAGGTGGATGCGGCGCGGTCGGCGTCAGAGATTCGAAGAGCGCTCGCAGCTTGCGTCGGGCGTCGTGCACGGTAGCGACAAGCTCGTCTCCGGACGGGTAGCGAAGTGTCCGCGCGAGGCGCTCCAGACCGGGCCCGGCCTCTGGCAAGAGGTGCGTTTGGATGCCGGTCATCCATTGGACGCGGTGCTCGACGTTACGAAGCAGCAGGTAGCCGCTGCTAATCTGCGACGACTCGAGGTCCGACACCAAGCCGCTCGCGCGGAGCCGCGACAAAGCGAGCAGCGTGCCGGTGACACGCAGATTCGCGTCGCGCCCACCCCAAATGAGCTGCAGAGCTTGAACGAAGAACTCGGCCTCGCGAATTCCGCCGCGCCCGAGCTTGAGGTCCCGTACCGGCTCCACGCTGAGCTCGATGCGCGAGCGCTCCGTGAGCTCGGCCAGGGTCGTGGCGATGCTCGGCTCGACCTCACGCCGATACACGAAGGGCCGAAGCACCTGCTGACGAAACCGCTCCCCGAGCTCGATGTCGCCGGCGACCGGACGCGCGCGCAGCATGGCGCTGCGTTCCCAGAGCCTTCCCCACGTCACGTAGTAGCGCTCGGCCGCGCCGACCGAGTTCACGAGGGGGCCTCGAGACCCCTCGGGCCGCAGCCGCAAATCGACGCGCCAAACCGAGCCGTCGGGCGTGGAGTCTTCGATCGTCGCGACGGCGCGGCGCGCCACCCTCGTCCAATGCTCGTGAAGGGAAACTCGGCTCCCCCCGTCGTCGGTGTCGTAGATGAAGAGAATGTCGACGTCCGAGCCCGCGTTCAGCTCGAGGCCGCCCAGCTTGCCCATGCCGAGCACCACGAACTGAGAAGGCATTCCGTCGCTGCGCAACGGCACGCCGTAACGCTCGCCCACCGCGTGCGCGGCTTCCCGCACCGCGACGTCGAGCGTCGCCGACGCAAGATCGCTCAGCTCCCGAGCCGTGACGCGGATTTCCGCGCCCCCCATCTCCAGCGGCAAGAGCTCGCGCAGCGCGACGCGCGCTTTTTCCTCCCAGGCAACCCTTCGGACGCCGCGCCGAACCGCCTCTGCGTCGCCGATGTTTCCAGCCGCGAGGCGCACGCTGGCGAACAGATCGTCGCGCGTACGCCGCGCGCGCCACCCGGTCGCCGCGATGCGACTGACGGCTTCGAGCTGCCAGTCCGTGCGCGGCAAGAGCGGCGGGAAAGCGGCCCCCAAGAGTGCGCCGACGCTCCTGCCTGGACCGGCAGGCAAATCCGTGAGAACCCGCTCCGTCGCCTCGGCATCGATGGAACGAGCCAAAGCAAGCAGATCCGGCGGCGACGAAGTGCGTTGTGGCATGGCGCGAAGGTCGACGTCCCCCACAATCTAGTCCCAAATCTGCCTCTCCGGGACATCCCGGCTTGCATTCGGCTTTGACTGTGCGTACCCGCTCCCTATGCGGTTTCTCTGCATTTCCGACATCCACGGCCAAGCGGCCGCGCTCGATGCGGTCCTCGAGGAGGGCAAGGCCCGTGGCTTCGACCAGCTGGTGGTCTGCGGAGATCTCTGCTTTCCCGGACCGGAGCCGCTGCGCGTTTGGAAAACCTTGGTGGAAAGGCACGCACTCTGCGTGCAGGGCATCGGGGATCGCGCTCTGGCAACCATCGATCCAGAAAAGCTCTTGCACACGGACGAAGCTGCGAGGCGGCGCGTGGAGCGGATGCGTACGGTCCACAAGGAGCTCGGTCAGCTCATCGTTGCGCGCCTCGGCAAGCTACCGCCCATCGCGCAGCTGCCCCTGGAGTCGGGTCACACCATGGTCGTGGTCCACGGTAGCCCCGCCGATCCGACGGAGGCGATCACCGCGGACATGACCGAGGAAGAGCTCATCGCCGCTTTGGGAGAGGAACCGGGAGATCTCATCGTTTGTGGCGCGAGCCACGAGGCCTTCATCCGCGAGATTTCCGACGTGCGCATCGTCAGCGTCGGCTCGGTGGGAGAGGCGCCCGGCGGCGGATACGCGCACGCGACCATCGTCAACTCCGCGCAAATGGGCTTCGAGGTCGTGCAGTTCACCGTCGAGCTCTGACCGAGGTCGGAGCTCGTCACGAACGGCGTTGCATCATCCGAGTGGCGTGCTCCCAGGGGCCCTGCTGCACACGCCCGCGGCGCTCGCGCCCCGAGCGTTCAAGCGTCCAGCCCGGCGCGCAGCTCTCGGACCAGCTTTTTGACCCCGGAGACCCGCGCCGTCGTGTCGACAGCGCCCATCGCTCGCACGATGGCCGTACCCACCACCACGCCGCGAGCCCCCTGATCCGCGGCGAGCCGCGCCTTTTCGGGGCCATCGATGCCAAAGCCGACGGCGACCGGAAGGCCACTCCGTTCCTGCAGTGCCTTCGCCTCACGGCCCGCTTCGGCGAGCGGCGCCGAGCCGGAGCCCGTCACGCCGGTGACCGACACGTAGTAAACGAAGCCGCGCGCGTTGGGCAAAATGTGCTTTTCCCGCTCTGGACCGGACGTTGGCGCCACGAGCGGCACCAACGCGAGCCCTTCTGCAGCCGCGGCCGCGCGGAGCTCCGCCCCCTCTTCGGGAGGCAAGTCCACCACCAAGAGGCCGTCGATGCCCGCCTCTCGCGCCGCGACTGCCAACTCGGCGTCCCCGAACGCGACGACCGGGTTGTAGTAGGTGAAGAGCACGATGGGTTTGTCGCTCGTTTCCCGCAAACGGCGGGCTACCTCGAGCGCGGCCCTGAGCGAACCGCCGGTGCCGATGGCCTCGTACATCGCCTTGGCGATGACGGGGCCATCCGCCGTGGGGTCACTGAACGGCACGCCGAGCTCCAAGAGATCCGCTCCACTTTCGAGCGCTGCCAGCGCGCCCTGGTAGCTGTCCTCGACGGTGGGGTAGCCCACCGTGAAGTAGGCCACGAGCGCCGTGCGCTTTTCGGCTGCGAGCCGCTCGAAGGTGCGATCGATGCGCTCCACGGTCATGACCGGATTTTACCTTCCTTCACGAGGGTTTCCTGGTGCGCGCGTAGGGTCGCCAAATCCTTGTCGCCGCGCCCCGACAAACAAAGAGCGATGCGCACGGGACGGCCCGCCTTTTCTGCCGCGCGCTCCGCGACACGAGGCAAACCTGCGAAGGCGTGCGCAGTCTCCAGCGCCACGATGATTCCCTCGGTACGCGCCACCAAGAACGCAGCGTCGAGCGCCTCACGGTCCGTGGCCGAGATGTACTCGGCGCGCCCCGAAGTCATCAAGGACGCGTGCTCGGGTCCCACGCCGGGGTAGTCGAGCCCCGCGCTCACGGAGTGCGCTTCTTGGATCTGACCGTTTTCGTCGGACAAGATCATGGTGCGCGCCCCATGCAGCACGCCGCGCCGCCCCGCCGTGAGCGTGGCAGCATGCCGTCCCGTCTCCACGCCCTCGCCCGCCGCTTCTACGCCGTAGATCCCGACGGGATCGGACAAGAACGCGCGGAACATGCCGATGGCGTTGGAGCCGCCGCCGATGCACGCGAGAACCGCGTCCGGCAGGCGGCCAGAGAGACGCAAGAGCTGCTCTCGGGCTTCGTCGCCAATGACCCGCTGAAGCTCCTTGACGAGCTCCGGAAACGGATGAGGCCCCGCCGCGGAGCCCACGCAATAATGCGTGGTGCGCACGTTGGTGACCCAATCACGCATCGCCTCGTTCATGGCGTCCTTCAACGTGCGCGAGCCGGACTCCACGGCGACGACCTTGGCCCCCAACATGCCCATGCGCGCGACGTTCGGCGCTTGCCGCTCGACGTCCACCGCGCCCATGTACACCTCGCACGGCAGACCGAGCACCGCGCAGGCCGTCGCGGTGGCAACGCCGTGCTGCCCCGCGCCCGTCTCGGCAATGATGCGCTGCTTGCCGAGCTTCTTGGCCAACAGAACTTGACCGAGCGCGTTGTTGATTTTGTGCGCGCCCGTGTGACACAGGTCTTCGCGCTTGAGCCAAAGCTCGGCGATGTGGCGGCCTTCGGGGTCAATCGCACGCGCCAGGCGGTCAGCGCGGGTGAGCGGCGTGGGGCGGCCGACGTAGCCATCCAAGAGCGCCCGCCATTCCGTTTGAAACCCCTCCGAGAGCACGATGTCGCGAAAGGCGTTTTCGAGCTCGGTCAGGGCGGGTACGAGCGTCTCCGCGACGAAACGTCCACCGAACTCGCCGAAATATCCGGCCTGTTTTTGCACGACGCTAGTCATGGCGTGCGGAGCCTCTAGCCCACGGGGCCGCTTCTGTCGACTGAACGCGGTTTCCGGGCTAGCGAAGCTCGGAGGCGAGCGCACAACCTCCAGACGCAAAGGGCTCCGCGGTGGGTGTTCGATCGATGAAGCCCATTTCGGTCTGAACCCGGTGAAGGAGCTCCGTCACCGCGCCCTCGGGGAGGACCCCGGCGAGCGCGCTCCGCGTCACGTCGGCCCGCCCGGCGCGCGCGGCGACTTGAGCCAAGAGCACGCGCCCCTCGGGCCCAGCTCGAAGGAGTGATTCTTCGACCTCGAGCATGCGGCCGAGCGCCGCGCCCCAGAGCCCGAGCTCGGAGTCGCGCGTCGTGAGGAGCTGCGCGCGGGCGACGCCGCTTGCGTGCTCGGCGCGTTCGGTGAGAGCACGAGCTCGCTCGATTTGCTGCGCGCGGGTCACCGAGGGCGCCACCTCGTCCTCGAGCATTCCGACCGCCGCGAAGCGCTCGGTCGCTCGATCGAACGCCCCGCCCCGCAGCGCCACTTCGCCCGCCCGCGCCAGAACGTCTCGACAATGGGGACAGCCGCTCACGGCCTTCGCGGCCGCCTCCAGAGCCTCGGGAATGCTGCCCAGACGGACCAAAGTGTCCGCACGCAGCAGAGCAAGCGATGCGGCGCGGCTCGGAAAGCGAGGCAATTCGTTCGTGGCTGCCAAACGAAGCTCGAAGGGGCGCGTGAGCGTGATGTTCGCCGGATTACGCTGGAGCGCGTCTATGAAGTCCGCGATCTCGCCGAGCTGCTCTCGTTCGGCGTCGGGCGTTCGCGCCACGGCGAGCTGGAGCCCCTGAATGACGAGGATGTCCTCGACCGTCCTCGGGTAGCGCTGTTTTGCTACCTGGTACGCGCACGATGCGCGCCGGATCCCGAGCTGCCTGTTTCCGCGCTCTGCGTCCAGGGACACCACCCAAGTGAGCACCGGCGGCTTGTCGGGGTTCTGGCGTAGCTCGTAGGCCCAAAAGCGCTCGCTGCTCGAAAAATCAGCCGCTCGGAGCGCCGTACGTCCAGCGAGCAGAAGCACGAGCAGAGCGGCCACGCCGCGCCACCAGCGCGGCTTCCGAGCGAAAGCCTGTCCGAGCGCGAGACAGGCAGCCAGCGCCGGCAGGTAGAGGAACCGCGGCCAAATCAGCGGATTCGAGGTGCCGCTCCACACCACGGCCGAGTTGGGCAGCAGCAGCACGACGAACAGCACGAGCCCCCACGCCGCACTCGGCGCGCGGCGACGGAGCGCGGCCGCGACGCCCAAGCTCGCGGCGAGACCGCCGGCTCCGAGCGCCGCGTAGCCACGAGAGACGACCGGCCCCACTTCCGAAGCCGGCACGAGCGCCCGCCAGAGCGACAGGTCGTCCGGCCACCAAAGAAGCGCAAAGTAGCGCCCGTACGCCTCGAGTACGAACGCCGCATGTTCCCCCCAAGCCGGTGTAACGACGACGAGCGGTCGCAGCGGCAGGAGCCACGCTCGAAGCCCGAGGTAGAGGAACGCCACCAGCACTTGAGGCAAGACCCAGGGCGCTGCACGCCCAAGCGAGCGAAGCGCTTGGCCACCCAAGCTCGGCCGTCCGAGAGCGGCCCACGCCTCGACGCACGCAAGCACCGGTAAGACGACCGCCAACTCCTTCGAACCGTAGGCGATCAGCGTTCCAGAGACTTCCAGAGCAACTCCGCCGCGAAGCCCGCGCGCGCGACGCGCAATACCGGCCAAGGCCACCAGGAGCCCGAGCGTGCAAAGCACGTCCGTGCGCCCGGAAATCCAGCTCACGCACTCCGCTTTGGTTGGATGAACCGCGAAAAGCGCCGTCGCGACAAGCGCTGGAACGAGGGAGTCCGTCCAACGTTTCAAGGTCGCCCACGCGAGCAGGACCACTGCGCCGTGCAGCAGCAGGTTCGTGACGTGGAAGGCCCACGGCGCGCCGCCGCCCCACGTCCAATCGAGTGCGTACGAGGCAAAGACGAGCGGCCGGTAGTACCCGATGCGCCCCGTCGCGAGCGCTCCTTCGCGATCGAGCCCCCACATGTCTCCGCGGAACCAAGTTGCCCAGTCGGCGAAGCCTTGGACGCGCGGGTTGTCGCGAATCAAGTGAATGTCGTCCAGAATCCAGCCGCCGGCCACCGCCGGCGAGAAAGGCAGAACCGCCAAGACTGCGAGCCCAACGCAGATGAGCCCTGCGCGGACCGGGAGCTCATCGCTTCGACGTGGCGCTACGTTCCGTTCGGTCACGGAACCCCGACCGGCTCCCGCTCGAGGCGACACACGACCGCCGGAGCGTCGAAGTGCGCGCGAATACGCCCCTCGTGTCGCGTTTCACGCCATGCGCGCACGAGGCCGAGACGCCCGTGACCACAGCCTTCACGTGGCAAGCGATAGTCGAACAAGAGATCGTCTCGCGGGCTCGCGGCGCCATTGAGCAGCGGCTCGGGGAGCATGTTCGTCGACAACTGAAAGACCCACTCCGCCTCCGTGGCGAAGGAGTTTTCCACGACGAGAGAGTCGTAGCCGCCGAGCGTTTCGACGAGTCGCGTCACGCCGTCCTCGCCGCGCACGATCCAAACGTCTCCCCGCTGGACGGAGGCGCTCTGACCGGCGGCGTCCACGCAGCCGCGCGCCGTGTAACGCGCCATGACGACGCCCGCCGGCTCTTGGCCGCGCGCCACCACCGAGCCGCCTCGCAATGAGGCGCTCGGTGTGCACGCCAGCGTACTCCACGACACGGCGGCCAACGACAGCGTGCGGAACGACAGCGATCCCCACGATCTGGCACGCCACGACCCAGAACGCGACAAGGCGGGTCCCCACGACAGAGCGCCGAAAAGCGCCCATCGCCGGAGGCCTGTCTTCACGGGCTCCTCACGTCGGCACCTGCTCTGGGCGAAGAGAGCTCGGCGTACGCGCGACGCGCCTCTTCGACGAAGCGCGCCATCGACTCGTGATCCTTCTTGCCAGGAGCGCTCTCGACGCCGCTCGCGGTGTCCACGCCCCAAGGCCTTGCCGAGAGCACCGCCTGACGCACGTTGCTCGGCGTGAGGCCGCCCGCCAAAACGACGCGCCGCTCTGCTACGAGCTCGCTCACGAGCCGCCAATCGAAGACCTGCCCCGTGCCTCCGAGCTCACCGGGGACCTTTGCGTCGACGAGGACACGGTCTCCGCCGTACCGACTTGCGGCTCGCGCGTCCTCGGAGGACCCCATCGCGAGCGCCTTGTACGCGTCCGGCAGCAGCGGCTCGAGCGCCTCGGGCGGCTCGTGACCATGAAGCTGCCAAAGGTCGAACCCGACCTCATCCCGAAGCTCGCGCAAGCGCGACGCGGGCTCGTCCGCAACGACGCCGACCCACGTCACCGAACGACCAACGGCGTCGATGATTTCACGCGCGCGGCGCGGATCGATGAAGCGCTTCGACGCGCGCACGAAGTTCAAACCGAGCGCGTCCACGCCGGCCCGCGCGGCCGCGCGCGCGTCGTCGACGGTGGTGACGCCGCATATCTTGACCCAAAGCGTCATGCCGAATGTCCGTACCTTCCCCCGAGCGCGTCGGCCCCGTGAGCCGACCGCCTGGAGCGAAGCCCTTCAGTCGATGCGGAGCAGCTCTTTGACGGTAGCAATCACTTGCGGCGCCTGAATTGGCTTCGTGATGTACGCGTTGGCTCCGAGCTGCAGCGCGCGCTGACGATCCTCCAGGGAGCCTTCCGTCGTGATGATGACGATGGGCGTGTCCTTGTGGTTCGGGTCGCTGCGCACGCGCTTGACGAGCTTCAGCCCATCCATGATGGGCATGTTGATGTCCGTCACGATGATGTCGTAGCGAGCGGAGGCGAGCTTACGCAGTCCGTCGACTCCGTCGTCGGCCTCGGTCACACGAAGGTTCTT
Source organism: Pseudomonadota bacterium (assembly GCA_023432025.1). Classification (GTDB taxonomy): domain Bacteria; phylum Myxococcota_A; class Polyangia; order Polyangiales; family Polyangiaceae; genus NIC37A-2. Next base: position 16,701 of record JAEYVE010000201.1, on the reverse strand, counting down.
CACCCGAGCCAGCGCGAACACCAAGAGCTGGCGCATCATCGGGGAATCTTCGACGATCAGGCAGGAATATTCCGACATTGGCTTTGATCTGTTTCTCGCGGGACGAGCCGCGAAGGCTACGACTGCCTGGACACCGAAGTCGAGCAAGCCGGCCGCATCGAACTGAAAGAGTCTAGACGCTCAAGTCGAGGAAGGCCTCCAGGCCGGGGATCTTTCCTTCTGCCTTGGAGAAAAGGGAGGCACAAACCAGCGCAGCGGCGGCGTGTTGACCGAGCAGCTTGAAGAGCTCGAAATCCGTCGTCGTGAAGCGAACCTTCTGCGCCAAAGTAGCGAAAATTGCGACGGCGCCGACGGCTTTCTCATCAACCACCAACGGTACCACCGCTGGCGGATTGGCCAAGTCGAGCTGGCTCGAATCGCGCTCCTCGTCCACGTACGCGGCGCCGCGCTTGAGGGCGGACGCAATGTTCGAGTCGTCCGTGCGCAAAGGCAGGAGCGCGTCCCCAGACAGCCCCTCCGACGCGATGGGGACGAGCTCCGTCCCGTCCGCGTTCAGGAGGTACATGGCGTAGGACTCGGCGCCCACCAGCTGGGCCAACACTTCCTTGATCCGACGCACCACCCCGCGCGGCGACAGGCTGGCGTGGAGCTGGTTGGAAGCGACGAACAGGTTGGCGAGGTTCGCGAACTCGGACTCCACTTCGACCGCGCGCTCGCTGAAGTGGCTCGTCTGCTTTTCTGCGCGTTCGGTGCGGGACAACAGCTCGTGCTTTTCTGCCTCGAGCGCCTCGATTTTTTCGAGGAGGCGCCGGACGGCGTCGTCCGCCTCGATTTGCGTGCGAAGCTGGGCGTTCTCCGCCTCGAGCTCGTTGACCCGGTGCAGCATGCGCTCGTGCTCCAGCGCGAATTGCTCCGTGAGCCTTGCTCCTCGCGTGAAGCTTTGCAGCACCTCGTCGCGTTCTTTGCGTAGGTCGGGCGGCGGGCTGCTCTGGCGCCTGGGGGGGCTCACCGGGGCGCCCTTGGGCTTCTGGGATCCATCATCCATGAATGTTCCTCGAACGGTCGCGGCGGGAAGGTACCACGACGACCAGCAACCTGACCACGACCCCAACCTCGAACCAACGTTTCGAAACGTCGAGCTGTGATACTCTCATGGCCGCATGAGCGTCGACATTCTAGAGAAGTCACGACGGCTCGCCGAGCTGCTCGAAGGTGGACATTTGGAGGAGGCCCGCCGCGCGCTGGACGCGCTGGCCGACCAGGAGCTCACTTCCGAGCACGCGTTGGCGCTCCGTGTGCGGCGAATTCAGCTCGGCATGTACGACGGAAGCATACCTTCGGCGTTGGCTATGAAGGAGCTCATTGAAGTCATGCGCTCGGACCAACACACGCCGGGTGCGAAAGAGCTCTATCTGGAGGCCGCGCAAGCGCAGCACGCGGAGGGGCACTCCTCGATGGCTCACTCCCACCCACCTCCACCGCCTAGTAAGACCTGAAGCCCCCTCGCTCCTCTTGCAATTCGACGCGAACTCCGGCCCTCTCGGCCAATGATCGAGCCGACTGCAGAGGACCTCGCGCGACGTAAGACCGACCACCTCGACTTGGCTGCACGTGGGGACGTTTCCTTCAAACGACAGACCACGCTGCTCGAGTGCGTGCGTTTGGTTCACGACGCGCTGCCCGATTTCGCGGTGAGCGAGCTGGACACTTCGCTCACCCTCTTCGCCAAACCTCTGCGCGCACCGCTGCTCATCGCGGCCATGACCGGAGGCAACCCGCGCGCCGAAGAGGTCAATCGGCAGCTGGCCGAGCTCGCCGAGGAGCGAGGCTATGCGCTGGGGCTCGGCTCCCAGCGGGCCATGCACAAGAACCGCGCCGTGGGGCGGAGCTACCAGGTGCGTGACGTAGCGCCCAACATCGTGCTGCTCGGCAACGTCGGCGTGGTTCAGGCTCGGAGCATGAGCCGACAAGAGCTCGAAGATTTGGTCGGCAGCGTGGGCGCAGACGCCCTGTGCGTGCACTTGAACCCGGCGATGGAGATCATCCAAAAAGACGGCGACCGGGACTTTCGCGGAGGCACCGAAACGCTCGCTCGCCTCGCGTCCGAGCTCAGCGTGCCCGTCATCGCCAAGGAAACGGGCTGCGGCCTCTCTTCGCGCGTCGGACAACGGGTGCGCGAAGCGGGAGTTCGTCACGTCGACGTGTCGGGCGCCGGGGGCACTTCTTGGGTGGGCCTCGAGGCGCTGCGCGCCGAGCCGGAAGCGCGTGCTTTGGGCGAAGCCTTTTGGGACTGGGGCGTCCCCACCGCCGCAAGCGTCGCTCACATGATGCGAGTGGGCTTCGATACGATCTTCGCCACCGGCGGCATCAAGACGGGTCTCGACGCGGCTCGCGCCGTCGCCCTCGGGGCCACCGCAGCCGGCATCGCGCGCCCCGTCTTGCAAGCGCTGGACCAAGGAGGTCCACAGGGCGCTCGCGCCTATCTGAACGGAGTGGAAGCAGAGCTCCGGGCTGCCATGTTGCTCACGGGCTCTCGGGATCTTTCCGCGCTTCGCGCCTGCCCCCGCGTCGTCACGGGAGATCTCAAGGACTGGATCGGCTGAGGCCCCTGGAAAGCGTACCGTTAAGCGAGTATCGACGGCCCCCATGGTCCAAAGGCCCTCCCGCGTCGCCGCCCCGGCGCACAAAAAGAGCAGCAAGAGCCTGCCGGCGAGGGCGTTCGCGACGTTGCTCCGTTCGGTGCAAAAGGACGTGGAGGCCCGGCTCTTGGGCTACCTCGACTCGACCGTCGAGGACGCAGCGCGCCACGGCGGCGAGGTGGTGGACATGGTGACGGCGCTCCGCGACCTGTGTGGCCGCGGAGGCAAGCGCCTGCGGCCCGCGCTGGTCGCCGTCGGGGCGCGCGCGGCGCGCGGCGGAGTATCGCTCGACCTCGCGCTCGATGCCGGCGTCGCGCTCGAGCTCTTGCAGGCTTACTTCCTGATTCACGACGACTGGATGGACGAGGACCGCGAGCGACGCGGCGGGCCGACGGTTCACGTGCAGCTCGGGCGCGTCTTCCGCTCCGAAACGAAGGGCGCCGCCGCCGCGATCCTCGCGGGGGACTACGCGGTGGCGCTCGCGACCGAAGTGCTCAGCCACCTCGAACTGCCTGCGCGCCGCACCTCGCAAGTCTTCGCGTGCTTCGCCGAAATGCAGCGCAGCGCCGTCGCCGGACAGCAGCTGGACATCATCGCGCGCACTCGGGACGTCGAGCGCACCTACCGCTTGAAAACCGCGAGCTACACGGTCAAGGGCCCGCTGACGCTCGGAGCTCTCCTTCACGGCGGCTCGCCGCGTTTGCTCGCGGCGCTCGAACGCTTCTCGGAGCCGGCCGGAGTGGCGTTTCAGCTTCGAGACGATCTGATCGGCGTGTTCGGAGATCCGGCGCGCACGGGCAAACCTCGTGGCGGCGATCTGAAGGCAGGCAAGCACACGCAGCTCGTCGCGAACGGCCTCGACCGCGCCCGCGGCAAAGATCTCACGACCCTGCGCGACGTTCTCGGAAACCGCCGCGCAAGCGAGCGTCAAGTGGAGCGCGCCATCGCCGTGCTCGAGGCCACGGGCGCGCGCGAAGCGGTGGAGTCACGCATCAACGAGCTCACCACCGCGGCGTGCGCCGCGCTCGAGAGCAAGGCGCTGGGCGACGAAGGCCGACTGCTACTGCATGGCGCGGTAGAAGCGCTCACGCTACGCCAGGTATGATGCGCGCCGACCGCACCATCACGAGCACGAGACGGACATGACCACCGGAGATCGCGCGGGAACCGAAACAACTGAGGCACGAACCGAGCGCGGCGTGGGACGCGCGGCGGGCAAGGTCATCCTGCTCGGTGAGCACGCGGTGGTTTACGGCGTGCCCGCCATAGCAGCGTCCATCGAGCGCGGCGTGGTCGCTCGCGCGACCCGAGAACGCCGGGCAACGTTGGCCGTGGACGGCCAGCAAGTCCCGGAGGGGCACGAGCTCGGGCGAGCGCTGCGCGCCGTCTTGGCTCGCCTGGGCGCGCCGGAAATGCGCATCGAGCTCGAGCTGACGCTCCCCCCCGGCTGCGGCCTCGGCGCGTCCGCCGCCATGGGCGTCGCCGTAGCGCGAGCGGTTCTCTCGGCGCTCGACGCGCCCCCGGACGACCGACGCGTGCTCGACGCAGCGGACGGTTGGGAGCGGGTCTTTCACGGCAACCCCTCGGGCGTCGACGCTGCTGCGGCGCTCGGCGCGGGGTGTCTCCAGTTCACGCGCGGCGACGTACCCCGACCGCTCGTGCCGGGTCGCCCCCTCCGTTTGGCGGTGGCCATCGCCGCGCCACCCGCGAGCACTCGCGCCATGGTCGAGGGCGTCGCGCAGCTGAAGGAGCGGAGGCCCGCCGTGTTCGACAAGACTCTGGAGGGCATTCGTTCCCTCGTCAGAAACGCGGTGCTGTGCATCGAGGCGGGAGATCTGGATGGTCTCGGGAGCCTCATGAACTACAACCACATGTTGTTGAGCGGCCTCATGCTCTCGACCGAGGGAATCGAGAAGGCCTGCGCCTCCGCACGCGCGGCGGGAGCGCTCGGCGCCAAGCTCACCGGCGCCGGCGGCGGGGGTTGCGTCGTGGCGCTCGTCGAAGACGACGCGGGGCCCGTGCTCGAAGCCTGGAAGCAGGACGGCTTTTCCTGCTTTGCTACGACCGTGGTCGGGGGCCGCCCCGCCTCTGCCGAGGTTTCTTCATGACCCGCTCACCTGCTCTTTCTACGGACGTCACCGCCCCTTCGAGGGGGCGCGCCGAAGCGTGCGCCAACATTGCGCTCGCCAAGTACTGGGGCAAGTCACCGCTCGGCGGCAACTTGACGGCCGTGCCGAGCCTCTCGCTCACCTTGGACGCCCTGCGCACGCGCACGGAGGTGAGCTTCGAACCTTCTTTGAGCGAGGACGTCGCCGTGCTGAACGGCGCGGTGGTCGATGGTCGCGGCCTCGAGCGAGTGAGCGCCCTCTTGAATCGCGTTCGTGAGCTCTCCGGAGAGCAAAGGCGCGCGCGCGTCACGACGCTGAACAATTTCCCCACAGCAGCTGGGCTGGCCTCGAGCGCGTCGGGTTTCGCCGCTCTCGCCGTCGCCGCCGCTCGCGCCGCGCGCTTGCGCGTCACACAGGCGGAGCTCTCCTCGCTCGCGCGCCAAAGCTCCGCCTCGGCAGGCCGCTCACTCTTCGGTGGGTTCGTCGAGCTCGGCGCAGAAACCGAGAGCGCGGTTCAAATCGCGCCGCGGGAGCACTGGGACGTGGTGATGCTCGTGGCCGTGATCGCGGCGGGCCCCAAGGCCGTCGGCTCGACGGGAGGTATGGTGCACACCGCCGAAACGAGCCCCTTCTACGCGGCGTGGGTGAAGGATGCGCCGCGCCTATTTCTCGACGTAAAAACAGCCGTTTTGGCGCGTGAGTTCAAACGCCTTTCGCGCGCCATGGAGCACAGCACGCTGCTCATGCACGCCACCATGATGGCCGCCGATCCTCCGGTACTCTACTTCCGCGGCGCGACGATCGAGCTGATCGAACGTTTGCGAACGGCGCGCCAGAACGGCGAGGAGCTCGGGTTCACCATGGACGCCGGCCCCAACGTCAAAGTTCTCACGCCCCGAGAGCGCGCGAGCGAAGTCACCGCGCTGCTCGAGTCGGCCCCTGGTGTGGAGCGGGTCATCCGCTGCGCGCCCGGCCCGGACGCGGCGTTGCTGTCGCCGGACGGTGAGCTCGACACGGCCCCCGCGCTCCCGCTTTCTCTCTCGGACACGGACTTGTCCGCGCCATGAGGGCGCGTGCTCCTGGCAAGTTGGTCCTCTCCGGCGCGTACGCGGTGCTGCGCGGCGCGCCCGCCGTAGTCACGGCCGTCGATCGCTACGCCGAAGCAGACACCGAGCGAGAGCCGGGCTTCGTGACGCCCGAGGTGAGCGCAGCACTCTCGCGGCTCCCGGGCGTTCGGGCCCCCTGGTTCGATGCGTCCCCGCTGCGCGACGAGCGAGGCAAGCTCGGCTTGGGCTCGAGCGCGGCCATCGTGGTCGCTTCGCTGGCTGCGCTCGAGGCCGAGCGCAGCGGCTCGACGGAAAATCTCGGACCTCGCGTGATCGAGAGCGCGCTGGCCGCCCACCGCGAAGCGCAGGGAGGAGGCAGCGGAATCGACGTGGTGGCGGCCGCCTTGGGTGGCACGCTCGTCGTACGACGCGAAGCTGCCGCGGCGGGGCATCGCGTCGACGCCGCCGACCGCGGAGAATCGACGACGCCCTCGGTGCGCCCTTTGCACGTCGAAAGCCTCCCCCTCCCCGCGGACCTTCACCTCGAGGTGTGGGTGATGGGCGCGCCTGCGTCCACATCGGAGCTGGTGCGTCAGGTATTGTCGCTCGAAGAGCGCGAGCCGGCGCACTTCGCGCACCTGCTCGGCGCGCAGACGACGGCGGCTCTCCGGGGGGAAGCCGCGCTCCGCGCCAAGAGCGCGCGCGACTTCGTCGCCGCTCTCGCCGCGCAGCATGAAGCCCTTTCAGCCCTCGGAGATGCGTCCGGGGCGCCCATCGTCACCGACGCCGTGCGCTTGCTCAACGAACGCGCTATGCCCGGGGCAACCGTGCTTCCTTCGGGAGCCGGCGGCGGTGACGTCTCCCTCTACGCGGGACTCGCTCCTTCCAATGGGGAGTTTCGTAGAGCCGCTCAGGCGCTGGGCCTCTTCCTCCTCGAGGTGAGGCTCGGAGCGCGCGGAGTGCACGTTTGACCTTTCTTCTTCACCTGGCGTCCCGAGCCCGACATGGTCGATAGCTCTCGAATTCCCGGCTTCTACAAACTCTCCATCGAAGATCGCCGCCGCACCGTGAGCGAGCGAGCCGAGCTAGCCTTGGAGGAGCTCCTCGCGGCGCTCGAAACTGGCGGGCTCGACTCGGCGACGGCAGACAAAGTGGTCGAGAACGTGCTCGGCACGTACGGCTTGCCCTTCGGGCTCGCCCTCAACGTGTGCGTCAACGGCAAGGACCGTCTGGTGCCCATGGTCGTCGAAGAGCCGAGCGTGGTGGCCGCCGCTTCGAACGCAGCTCGCATGATCCGCGATGGCGGCGGCTTCCAAGCCGAAATGAGCGAGTCGCTCATGATCGCGCAAGTGGAGCTCATGGACGTCCCCGATCACGACGCCGCGCGCGCTCACGTCGAAGCGGCCAGAGAAGAGCTGCTCGAGCTCGCCGCCGAGGCCGTGCCAGGTTTGGTGCGCCGAGGCGGCGGTCCCCGCGAAATCGAGCTACGCGAGCTCGCGCCGGGTCACATGGTGGTGCACGTGTTGGTCGATTGCCAGAACGCCATGGGCGCCAACTTGGTGAACTCGGTCGCCGAAGGCGTTGGTCCCCGCCTGGCGGAGCTCGCAGGCGCACGCCTCGGGCTGCGTATCCTCTCCAACCTGTGCGACAGGCGCAAAGTGCGCGTTCGTTGTCGGGTGCCGACGAAGAGCCTGGCGCTTTCCCAAAAGCAGAGCGCAGCGGGCCGCTCCAGCGCTCCGCCCGCCGTAGAAGCCACCGACATCGTCGACGCCATCGCGGCCGCCTCCCGCTTCGCGGAGCGGGACCCCTACCGGGCGGCTACGCATAACAAAGGCATCATGAACGGCGTGGACTCCGTCGTCATCGCCACCGGTAACGACTACCGCGCGGTCGAGGCGGGTGCTCACGCTTACGCGGCTCGGAGCGGGCGCTACGCCCCGCTGGCCATCTGGCGACGTGAAAATGACGCGCTCGTCGGTGAGCTGGAAATGCCACTCGCGCTCGGCATCGTCGGCGGAACGCTGCGCGTTCATCCCACGGCGCGCCTCGGGCTGCGCCTGGCGCGCGTGGACAGCGCCGACGAGCTCGCGCTCGTGGCCGCGTCCGTGGGCTTGGCGTCCAACCTCGCCGCGCTCCGCGCGCTCGCGACCGAAGGCATCCAGCGAGGCCACATGTCTCTGCACGCACGCTCGGTCGCGACGGCGGCCGGCGCGCTGGGCGGTGAGGTCGAGCTGGTCGCGCGTCAAATCGCCGAACGTGGGGACGTTACCGTGGCGGCAGCCGCCGCAGCGTTGATCGAGCTGCGCGCGTCCGCAGCCCGCGCGGGCTGAGCGGCGCCCGCCCGGCCTGAGGCGCGCACAGCCGCGGTGCGCCCGCGCCGCGGCGAGGATACCCTCCGAAAATGCCCGCGCGCATCCGCGTCGAGCGCGTCCCGAGCGCGCCCCGAGAGAGCTACGAAGCAGCCAAGGAAGTGGCGCGCGCGCTCGAGCTGCCTCTTTCCGACGCGCGCGCTCTCCTCTCGCGCGCGCCGTTCACGCTGCCGTGCGCCGCGGACGACTCGGAGGCGGCGCGCCTCGTCACGCGCCTCACCGAGTTGGGCGCCGCCGCCCATGTCGCTCCGCCTCGTTCGGACATGCCCTCGTCCTGCTCGGAGCACCTCAGGTTCGACGCTCGCTCTAGCTGCTCATCGTGCGGCTCGCCCCTGTGCATCGTTTGCGAAACGCGCGCGCTCAACGTCGCCGCTCCCTCGTGCGCCAGCTGCACCGCTCGAGCTCAGAGCAAGAAGCGGCGCTACCGCGCTCGTCTCCTGGTCTGGGGACTGCTCCTCTTGGCCGTGTCACTCTACGGTCTCCGCGTTTGGCGGAGCCGGCGTATCGATTGGCGAGAGCCGACACGAGTGGCCTTGGTGCTCTTGACCCCCGCCGGCGAAAGCGTGGATCCGAGCGCCCTCGAGGCGTTTCGAGAGCGCGTGCCGGCTTTGGAAGAGCGCCTGCGCGAGGAAGCAGCAAAGTATTTGCCCGCCTCCACCGTGCCGTTTCGCTTTTCCGTGGTGGGTCCCATCGCGCCGCAGCTCGCCGCGCCGAAGTTGGAAAGCTCGTCGCTCGTTTCTCTCGCGCGCTTCAACTTCGACCTGTGGCGTTTTGCGACGAGCGCGGACTCCATCGCCCAGCTGAACGCGAGTGACTTCGACGTCCGCATCTACGTGCACGCTCGGCGGCCAGCGCTCTCCACGCTCGAATCGGTGGAGGGGTTGAGCCTCGACGGCGGCTCCATCGGCGTCGTGGAGGTGGAGCTCGCTCCTGACAGCGTCGACTTTGCGCTCTTCGTGGCCGCGCACGAGCTGATGCACACGCGCGGCGCGAGCGACAAGTACGGCCCCGACGGGCTTGCCACATTCCCTTCGGGGTACGCCGACCCTCGCCTTGCGCCGCTTTACCCCCAAAGCGGCGCAGAAGTGATGGCGCGGGGCAGGCCCCTGTCGCCGCACTCGGAAGCGCCGCCCATCCACCTCGCAGAGCTCACCGTGGGGCCAGAAACCGCGCGCGAGATCGCCTGGCTTTCCGGCCCCGAGTTGCCAAGCGCACCGCAAACTGAAAGCTTCGAAGACCCGTGACCAAGACGTTCGATCCGACCACCCTGCTTCGCCCCGAGCTCTCGGAGCTCCAGCCCTACTTGCCCGTCTTGGGCCATTTCGACCTGCGACTCGACGCGAACGAGGCCCCGGCGCTCCTGAGCGAGAGAGCAAAGGCTCGCCTGGCCGAGGTCGCGAGCGCGGTCGCTTGGGAGCGCTACCCGGACGCCACCATCGGCAGCCTCCGCGAAAGCATCGCCGCGCGTTGCCGCGTCCAAACGGACCAAGTGCTCGTCGGCGTGGGCAGCGACGAGGTGATCACGCTGCTTCTCACCGCCCTCGCCAAACCGAAGGGGCAAGAGCCCACCATTTTGACGACCACCCCGAGCTTCGTGATGTACCGCATGAGCGCGCGCGTCCGCGGCCAACGCGTCATCGAAGTGCCCCTCGACCGGAGCTGGGACCTCGACGAAGAAGCCGTGCTCCGAGGTATCGACATGGCGGAGCCGAGCCTCCTGTTCATCGCGAGCCCGAACAACCCGACCAGCACCATGGCGGATCCTGGTCGCTTGTCGCGCATCATCGAGCGCGCTGGCCGCGCGCTCGTCGTCGTCGACGAGGCGTACGTCGACTATTCGGATCGCGACCAGCTAGCGCTCCTCGAGCGCTACGAGAACGTGGCCATTTTACGCACGCTTTCGAAAATCGGCTTCGCGGCCCTGCGGGTGGGGTGGCTCTTGGGCCGCCCCGCGCTGGTTCGCGAGCTCGACAAGGCCCGTCTGCCTTACAACGTTCCGACGCCATCCCAAGCCTTGGCGCAGCTCGCGCTGACGGAGCTCTCGGAAGAAATTGCGTCGACGTGCCGCACCGTCGTGGCGGAGCGTGGACGCGTTGCCTCAGAGCTCGCACAGCTCCCCGGGATCCGCGTCGCGCCGAGCCAAGCCAACTTCTTGTGGTTCGAAACCGAGGCGGACGCGGGCAAGCTCTACGAGGGCCTCGCCCAACGCGGCGTGCTCATCCGCAGCTTTCATGGCCGCGGAGGTCGCTTGGCGCATTGCTTGCGCGTCACCATCGGCACTGGGGCGGACAATGACCGCTTCCTCGAAACGTTCCGTGACTGCCTCACGAGCCTCGGGTGACGAACCTTCGCGCCGTCCAGCTTTGCCGCGTGCCCGCTGGGGTTCTGCTCCTGCTCGTCGTCTCGGGCTGCGCTCGCTTCGGCGCACCCGTGGTGGAGCGCGCCGAGCGCGGTGAGCGTTGGCAGGGACGGTACATTCCGGTGGCCGCCTACGCTTGGTACGCGCGAGCAGCGAGCTTCGAAGGGCGTGGCCAGCTGGACGACGCCGAGTCGGCGTACCTGGAAGCAGCCAGCGCCGATCCCGAGAGCGGCTCCATTTGGGCCCACATCGGCGCGCTGCGCTGCGCCCAAAAGCGCGACGACGCAGAAGAGGCGTTCGACCGAGCCATGGACACCGGCAACGACGGCGCGGTCGTGCTCACGCTGCGCGGTCGTTGTGCCCTCGTCCAAGGGCGATTCGAGGACGCGCTGGATGACGGCCGGGCCGCAGTCCAGCGGGATCCTCGCTTGATCGGCGCCAGTCTGCTCGTCGTCGGCGCCCTCCGCGCGCTCGGTCGCTCGGCCGAGGCGAGCCGCTACATGAACGCGCTGGCGGCGCGCTACCCCAACGCGCGGATCGTGCAAGAGGAGCAGCGCGAGCTGGCGCGACAGAACGGCGACGTGTTCCGCGCGCAGCTCGCCATCGAAGCGCTCGACCCCGAAGGCGACTCGCAGCTCGCCGCACGAGGTCACGCTGCGTTGGACCTTGCGCTGATGGACGAAGATCTCGACCTCGCCCGAAAGCGAGCGATCGTGCTCGGAGTGTCGGGCTCCGAGCTGGCGCTGCGCGCGATTGCCCTCGGCACGCCGACGCTCGCGGTCGAGCAAGCGGACCTCGTTCTCGCGGCGTCTCCGGAAGACGGCGACGCACGCATCGCGCTCTTGGTAGCGCTCGAGCGTACAGCCCAGTTCGAGCGTCTAAACGCTGTCCTCGCGCAACCCGTCTCCGCCCCGGCAGAGTCACTCTTGCCCCTCGCCGTGCTCTTGTTCGGTGAGCTCCTCGAGCATCGCTCGGGCGCCGAAGCGGCCCGCGCTTGGCGGGCTGCCCACCCGGTGGCTCCGTCGAGCGATCCGTTGCTCGAAAGGGTTCGAGCCCGCGCACCGTAGTAAAGCGACGACGGAGCGCGTCCTGCGTCAGTTCTTCTTCGGTGTTTCGGAAGGGCCCTTGTCGGCCTTCCCGGCAGACTTCGCGTCGAACGCTTTGCGATCGAACGCGATGGTGAGATCGATCTCCTGGGTCTTGTCCGCTTCGACGAGAATTTCCTTTTCCGCAACACCTCCGGTGAACGGCAAGAGCGCAGACAGCTTCGCCTTGCCCGGCGGAAGCCCGGGGATTTCGTAGCGACCATCGAGACCGGTCACGTCGAACGTCGAGAAACCCAAGACGTAGACGTGCGCCGCGTTGAAGAGCCGCACGCTGTCGACGAGGAGGTACTCGCCTGGCTTCATCGGCGTCAGCGAGACGGGGCCACTGCCCTTCGTCGCGAAAATTTGAGCGACCGTCGGCTGCCCGAGTAACTCCGGGACATAAGCGCCGTCTTTGGACACGACCTCGATGCGTTGCCCGAACGTGAGCGCAACGGTGCGTGCGCTCCACGCGCACCCTCTTGCATCGACCGTCACCGCGTCCCCGCGCGCCGGAACGTAGCCGTCGTATCCCGTCACGGCGACGAGCGCGTCAGCGAGACTTCGGTTCGAGCCCTCCCGAAACGCGTAGCGGAAAGTTTCGCGTGCGTCCGGACAGTTGTCGGGGATTTGCTCGAGAGCCGCATCCAGCACGACAGGGGGATCCCCGCTCACGGTGATTCGCCCACGCACGCTGCCCGTTGGCCCGCTGTACGCTGGACGGTTCTTTGGATTGACGCGCTCCGCGATTTGCGCAGGCGCCAGGGGAATGCCCGTTGCGACGGGGCCGGGAGACGACGTGCCTTTCGGAGCCACGCTCGGGGAGGGCGCCGTGGCGGGGCCCGAAGCCGCCGCACTGGGACCACCGGAAGGCGACGCGCTCTCGCTCTTGCAACCGAGCGCGACGAACGCGAGAAGAAACGAGGCAGCGAGTCTGGCTGGCGAGCAATGACGGCGGCTGTCGCGCATGAGGAGACGACTGATAGCGCGGGCCGCACGACGCGTCACGAGCCCTGCCGATGGCTGTCGTGCCAGCGCTTTTGCTGTAGAACACTTGGGCGTGAACGCTCGTCGCCCCGTCCGTGCAGAATCCGCCGAAGCACCGCGAGCCTCCGCGGCGTTTGCGCGTGTCACCGTACTGCCGTCGTTCGGCGCTGTTCTCCTCGCCCTCGCGGGGTGTGACGGCGGCTGGACCTTGTCCGACCAAAGCCGAACGAAGCCCGCGGACGGACAGCCCCTCACTCTCCAAGTGGTGGGGACCCGCGCCTGCACGAGCACCACGGAACCCGCCGCCCCACCGCTTTTGGGCGTGGAGCTGGAGCTGACGGGGTGGCATGCGGGCGGAGTCCCCGCGAGCTTCTTTTACGCCTCGCTCCTGGATGGAAACGGAAAATCCTATCGAGCCATTCCTTCGGGTTGCGAGCCCGTTCTCGCTGGTCCCCCACTCGGCGTCGGCGAAAGCACGCGCGGCTTCGTGACGTTCCCGCGCCCCCTGGTGGCCACCGCGACGAACGCCACCCAAACCATCGTTTATGCGCCTCGCCTGGCGGGAGAGGCAGAGCCCCGAACCCGCATCGAGCTCCCGCTGACCGCACCATGACGCGCGCGAGCTTCGCCGTTCTCGTCGGCCTCACTCTCCTCGGCTGCAAACAGCGAAGTGAATCGGACGACGCTTCCCCGTCGTCCACCTCGCCGTCCGGCAGCGTGTCGGACGTGAGCTCTCCCTTCGATCCAGAGCGTCCACCCGATCGCCTCGCGCTTCCCCAGGAGCGAGCCGCTCCGGGCGCTTGGGCCAAAAGCGACGACTATCGCATGCGCGTGGTCGCCGTGAGGGCGTGCGAAGTCGAGCCTCATTTCGCGCCGCAAAAAGGACACCTCAAACTCGGAGTCGAGCTCGAAATGGCCGGCACGAGCAAGCACGAGGTCCCGTCCAATCCGCTGCACGCCACGCTCGTGGACGCGGAAGGCAACGAGTACCCCGCCACACTGGCCGGCTGTCTGCCTTCTCTGCCCGCCAAGCGCATCAAGGAGAGCGAAACCACGCGCGGCTTCGTAACCTTCGAAGTGCCCGAGAACGCCGGAGCGCTCGTGCTTCGCTACGCGCCGTTCGTCATTGGACGCGCCGACGCGACGCTGGCGTTCGACGTGGAGCGCTGAGCTTCCGCCAAATGCACGATTGCCCGGAGCCGCTTTCAGCGTCTCCGGGCAACCTGTGCGTCGGATGGCCGAGCTCAGCGAATGACCGCCGCCACCGCCATGCCGAGCGAAGTGTTCGGCAAGAGGCCCAGACCCAGCACGAAGGCCGCAGCGATGATGAGGGCGGCCGCCACGTACCCCGAACGCATCGGCTCGGCGATGGGCGCGCCCGGCTTGGGCTCGCGCATGTACATGTAAACCAGCACCTTCAGGTAGTAATAGGCGCCAATCACGCTGTTGATGAGGCCGAGCACGGCGAGCCAATAGAGCCCTCCGTCAATCGCAGCCTTGAACACGAAGAGCTTGCCGAAGAACCCTGCGGTGGGCGGCACGCCCGCCAGCGAGAGCAAAAAGAACGAAAACGCCAGCGCCGGGGCTGGGTGACGTCGCCCGAGCCCCGCGAGGTCCTCGTAGCTGACTGCCTCTTTGCCGAAGCGGCCCGCCAAGATGAGCGCGCCGAAGGCGCCGATGGTCGAGACGCTGTAGGTGAGGAGGTAGAAGAGCACGCTCCCCTGCGCCTCGGGCGTGCGGGTCGCCGCCACCACGCCAATCAGGACATAGCCTGCGTGCGAAATGGACGAGTAAGCGAGCATGCGCTTGACCGACTCCTGGCGCCCCGCGATGAAGTTCGCCACGAACATGCTGAGCACGGCGAGCGTCGCCACCACGGGCGGCCAGCCAGTGCCCCAGCTGGAGAGGCGCTCGTCGCCGAAGGCGACGAGCAGCACGCGCACGAGAACGGCGAACGCCGCGCTCTTCACGGCGACCGCCATGTAGCCGGTCGCCGGCGTCGGGGCGCCCTCGTAAGCGTCGGGGGCCCACATGTGGAACGGCACCGCGCTCACCTTGAACGCGAGGCCCACCACGATGAGCACCACCGCCACGAGCACGAGCGCCGCTTGAGCCTCCAGGGCTTGACCCTCGAGACCGCGAATGGCCTGCCCGATGCCGGCGAGGTCCGTGTGGCCCGTTGCGCCGTAGAGTAGCGCCGTGCCGAACAGCAGGAGCGCCGCCGCGAAGCTGCCGAGCAAGAAGTACTTGAGCGCTGCCTCCGTGGAACGCGGGCTTCCACGGCGCAAGCCGATCATGGCGTACACGCCGAGCGACATCGTTTCGAGCGAAACGAAGAGGCTCAGCACGTCGCCCGAAGCCGCCAACGCTTGAGCACCGACCGTCGAGAAGATCACCAGCGGGAAGAACTCGCCACGGTCGATCTTGTGCTCCGGTAGGTAGCCGCCGGCGAGCAGAGACACCAGGCCTCCGCCCAGGCACACGACGAAGCTGAAGAACACGCTGAAGCGGTCGATGATGAGGTACGGCTCGACCGCATCGAGTCCGGTCAGGTTTTCCGGACCCACCATCCACACCGCCAGGCTGAAGATGGCACCCGCGAAGAGCACGACGGCCGAGCCGAGCGCGAGCTCGGCTCCGCGTCCCGCACCAGCGTCGACGACGACGCCGGCGCCGCTCTTTGCGTCTGCGTGCGCCGGCTTGCCGAACGCTTCCGCGAGCATGATGAGGAGGCCGCCGAAGCCGACCGCCAGGAGCGGAGAGAGACCCAAAAAGACGTTGTTCATTGTGCGTCTCCGTTCGCGGCGGCGCCCTTGTCGCCCAGCGCGGCAACGGTGCCCTCGTCACCTGTCTCCGCGGGAGCCTCGTTCGGGTTCGTCGGGTAGCCGCGTTCGAGCGGTCCGCCACGACGCGGACGAAGCGCCGCGGGGCTGGAGTCCTCGAGTTGCGCAAAGTCGCGGCGTCCCTCCGTGTAGCGCTCCAAAACCGACGACACGCTCTCGGTCATTCTGTCCAAGAACAGGGCAGGGAAGAAGCCAATCACGAAGACGAGCGCGATGAGCGGAGCCAGCGCCACGCTCTCGCGGACGTTCACGTCGGGCAGGTGCGCGTTCTTCGGATTCGTGAGCTTGCCGAAGAAGACCTTTTGCACGACGCCCAGCATGTAAACCGCCGCCAGAATCACGCCGGCCGCAGCCAAAATGCCCTGCACGTGGCCGAACGAGCCCAGGTTGCCGGACACGAAGGTGCCCATGATGATCATGAACTCGCCCACGAAGCCGTTGGTGCCCGGTACACCAATGCTCGACATCGTGACGATGAGGAAGAGCGCGGTGTAGACCGGCATGACCTTGGCGAGGCCGCCAAACTCACGCACGAGCCGGGTGTGGCGACGGTCGTAGATGACGCCCACCAAGAGGAAGAGCGCGCCGGTGGACACGCCGTGGTTGATCATCTGCAAGATGGCGCCCTCGAGGCCCGCCTGCGTCGCGCCGAAGACGCCCAGCATGACGAAGCCCATGTGCGCCACCGACGAGTAGGCGACCAAGCGCTTCACGTCGTCCTGCTTCCAGGCGATGAGCGCGCCGTAGAAAATGCCGAGCCCGATGGCTACGCCAGCGAGCGTGGTGGCGGCGAGCCCCGCCGGGCCCGCGAACAGGCCCATGCAGAAGCGGATGTACCCGTAGGTACCGAGCTTCAGCAGCACCGCGGCCAGAATGATGGAGCCACCCGTCGGCGCCTGGACGTGCGCGTCCGGGAGCCACGTGTGGAAAGGCCACATGGGCACCTTGATGAGGAACGCGAGCGCGAAGCCGGCGAAGCAGAGCCAGGCGGCCGTCTTCGGCAGAGTGACCTTACTGAGCGCCAGGTAGTCGAACGTCAGGTAGCCCGCGAGCTCCTTGTGCGTCCACACCAGGTACAGGATGGCGGCGAGCATCATCATGCTGCCCACCATCGTGTAGATGAAGAACTTGTAGGCGGCCTTGATGCGCTCGACTCCGCCCCACACGCCGATGAGGAGCAGCATCGGCACGAGCATCAGCTCCCAGAACACGAAGAACAGGAACAAGTCGAGCGACACGAACGCGCCGAGCATGGCGCCGTGCAG
>JAEYVE010000168.1 GCA_023432025.1 Pseudomonadota bacterium | reverse complement strand
GCCACGAGCAGAGCCAGGTAGCCGGCGACGGCGCTGATTGCGCCGCCCCAGGCGCCGTGCGCTGGAACCACGAGGAAACCGACGCCGGCGATCACCACCGCCGCGAACGCGAAGGCGCGGAACGAAGCCGCCTCGAGCTGCCTCGCGCGCAAGACATTGCCCACGAACAGAGCGGCGCCCAAGAGAGCAGGGAGCCAAGCCACGACCCGCAGCGAAGGCGCGGCGTCTTCGTAACGCCCATAGAAGCTCAGCCAGAACGGAGCGGTTGCAGCTACGAGCGCCGCAAACCCTCCGCCCAGAGCGACGACGGCAATGAGGCTCCACCGCGTCACCCTTCGGAGCTCGCGTCCAGACGTGGTGCGAACGAACTGAGGCAAGAGCGCCAGCCGAACCGCACCAAAGAGCTGCGTGGGTGGAGCGACGAAGTTCATCGCGGCGCGCAAGGCAGCCACGTCGGCGAGGCTCGAAAGGAAGCCGACGAGGAGGAGCGGAAGCGCGTCGACCGCCCAGCGGAGCGGCGCCAGCGGAACCAACCAACGAGCGAACCGCACGTGGAACGACCACGCCTCGCCGAGCGCTCGGGTCGCATGCAGCGGCTCGAGCCGCACGTGCGCGACCGACGCGCCAGCGGCTGTACCGACCGCGCCTAGGACACAGAGCGCGGTGAGCGCGGACGCGCGAGCGCTCACGAGGAGCGCCCCGAGCCCCAGGCCGATACCGAGGACGTACACGAGCGACGCCCAGACTCCGGCAAAGCGCGACGGTCCCACGTAGCCGAAGGCACGCGCGAAACGCATCCAGGCGATGCCGACCGTGGCCGGCACCCCCAAGAAGAGGCAACGCGCGACGAGGGGTTCCGTCAGGCCCGAGGCGATCAGCCCCAGGAGCGACGAAACGACACAAAGCGTCCCCACGGCGCACCAATGGAGGAGCACGACCGCCCCGAGATAGCCCTTACGGTTGGCGAATTTGCCAGCCGCCAAGACGAGCATGGGTTCGACGACGAAGGCGTGCACGAGGCCGGCCTGGAGATAGGCGACGACCAAGGCCAAGGTGAACTCCGCGTAGTCGCTCGGTGCGAGGCGGCGTGCGAGCACGAAATGAACGGCAAGGTGCGACAAGCCGAACGCACCTTCCTCGAACGCGGCTTGAAGCAGGCGACCGACTTGGCCTCTCAGGGGCGCAATGGCTGGAGGCGCGTCGTCGTCCATGCGGCGCGGATGCTATCATCGGTCGCTAGCTGCAATCTGCCGCTCGACTTCCGCTCATGGTAGCAACGCTCAACGCCGCATGAAAATCGGCTTCTTTCTGGCGCGCTTCCCGGAGCTGTCGCAGACGTTCATCTTGCATCAAGTCTTGGGTCTCTTGGAGCGAGGCCACGAGGTGGAGGTGCTCTGCGCCAGCGAGGGGCCGGGAGCGCGTTTGCACGACGCCGTGCGTGTTGCGGAGGAGCGCTATTCACTCCGTCGTACGTTCCTTTCGAGGCCCGAGTCGCTCCTCGCCCGTACCGCAGCCGTGCCGTGGCTCATCGGCGCCACCGTGGCGAGGCACCCTCGCGAAGTTGCGCGCGCGCTCGATGTGCGAAGATACGGCTGGTTCGCCGCGACGGGAACCGTTCTGCACGCTGCGCGACCCCTGCTCGGTGCGCCACGTCGGTACGACGCCATCGTCGCGCATTTCGGTCCCGAGGGCATCGTCGCGAACGCCCTGCGCGAGCTCAGCTTACTGTCGGGTCCTCTGTTGACCTTCTTCCATGGCTACGACCTGACCTCCGCACCGCGCCTTGCGGGACGGCGCATGTACGGCTCGCTCTTTCGCGGGGGCGAGCGCTTCGCGGCAATCAGCGACTACGGTCGAAGGCTCTTGCTCGGGCTCGGCGCGCCTCCAGAGCGCACGGTCGTGCAGCACATGGGCGTCGACGTCGAACGTTTTCGTCCCCGCTCTTCACTGCCGAGAGAGTCCAAACGCTGTTTGCGCGTGCTCAGTATCGGTCGGCTCGTGGAAAAGAAGGGGTTTTCCTTAGGTATCGAGGCCGTCCGGGAGGGTCTCGGCCGCGGTGTGTCGATCGACTACCGCATCATCGGCGATGGGCCGCTTCTCGGTTCTCTGCGCATGCTCGCTCGCGAACGCGGGGTCTCCTCGGTGGTTCGTTTGACGGGGCCTGCGGGGCAGGAGGAGGTTCTCCGTGCCCTCGAGAGCTCGGACGTTTTGATCGCTCCGAGCGTCACGTCACGGGACGGGGACCAAGAGGGCATTCCCATGGTTCTCATGGAGGCCATGGCGTGCGGCTTGCCCGTGGTCGCGAGCCGACACGGCGGGATCCCCGAGCTCGTGGAGGACGAGCGCTCCGGAATGGTCGTCCCTGAAGGAGACTCCTCCGGGGTAGCGGAGGCGTTGGCTCGCCTCGCGCTGGACGAAGGCCTTCGCCGTACGCTCGGGCAGGCTGCGCGCGGGCGCGTGGTCAGCGACTTCAATCTGGCGACTCAGAACGCTCGCCTGGAAGCTTTGCTCGTCGAGCTCGCCCAAGAAAGCCGCTTCGAGCGCGCGTGAGCTCGTAGGCACGACGTCCGGAGTTGGTACACTCGTGGTCATGACGCACGACCCCGTCCGCGAGTTCTACGATCGCTTCTCGAAGCGCTTGTTGATGGACATGCTCGTGCCGAATCGGCGTGTGCTGAAGCAGTTCGCGTTCGTTCGGGATGCCACGCCGGCCGCGGCGCGTCGCGTCCTGGTCGTGGGCGTGGGGACGGGCGAGTTGGCCCACTTCATCGCTACGGGGGTGGCGCGAGAGGCGGAGGTCGTGGGCGTCGACATCAGCGGAGAGAACCTGCGACTCGCGGAGAGGCTCTTTCATCACCCTCGAGTTCGCTTCGAGCGCCACGACATTGTCGCGTCCGGTCCGGACGGGCCCTTTGACGTCGTCGTGTTTCCGGACAGCTACGAGCACCTTCCGGCTGCGAGCCGCGCGCGCGTCCACGGCTACTTGGCGACGACTTTGGCGTCCCGAGCTCGGGTTCTTCTGGCGTGTCCCACCGTGATGAAGCAGGCCGCCCTCCGCGTAACGGGCGGGTTACAAGTGGTGGACGAAGACGTCACGCTCCGCGACGTGGAGCGATTGGCCGAAGACGTCGGCGGTGTGGTGACGCACTTCTCCATGGTCCAAGTTTGGGCCACGTATGACTACTTTTACGCCGTCGTGGAGCGGGGCGTCGACGAGCTTGCGCCGGTGCGGCAGTCGGGACCCCTGCCGATCCATCGAGGGGAGTCACCCCTCCGCACCGTGGCCTCGATGGCGGCGGGGTACGGTGGGCTCACCCAGTCTTCGAGGCGTGTGGCTCGCGTGTTGTCGGCCATGATGCGGCGCAGGCGGAACGATGTTTGAGCGCTTCTTGGAGCTGGCCGCGCGACGCGCTCGTGACCGGCGCTCGTTCGCACTCTTCGCACCGACGAGGCGTGTTCATGCGTAACGCAGAGCGCTACCGGGAGACCAAGTACGTGTGGAGCGCCGGGAGGCTCAGGGCTTCCCGAGATCCCAGGTACGTGAGCGTCGCGTCTCGGGTGCTCGTGGACGAGTTGGCGGCCCGCTACGAGAAATACTTGCCGCTCCACTGTCGGGGGAAACTCGTCGACCTCGGTTGCGGGTCGGTGCCGCTGTATACGGCATACCGCTCCTACGTCACCGACGTCACGTGTGTGGACTGGCCGAGCTCGCTGCATCCAGCGGACTTCGTCGACCAGGAGTGTGATCTGTCGTCGGTGCTGCCCTTCGGTAGCTCACAATTCGATACCATTTTGCTCTCTGACGTATTGGAGCACGTCGCGGCGCCGGAGCACTTGTGGGGTGAGATGGCGCGTATTTCGAAGCCCGGCGCCATGCTGCTGTGGAACGTTCCGTTCCTCTACTGGCTGCACGAGGAGCCGCACGACTACTTCAGGTACACGGAGTTTGCCCTTCGGAGCTTCGCGGAACGCGCGGGCTTCGAAGTGCTGGTGCTCGAGCCCGTGGGCGGGCTCGTGGAGGCGCTGGCGGACATGACCTCCAAGGCGCTCTTGGGTGTTCCGTCCGTAGGAGAAACGATGGCGAGTGGCCTTCAAGGCCTCGCGGGAGCGTGGGCTCGCACTGCTTGGGGGAGGCACGTCGCCGCGCTCAGCGGTCGCAAGTTTCCGCTCGCCTACTTCGGAGTCGCTCGGCGGCGCGCGTCGCCCCGCGACGTCTCGGACGCTCGTCCTCGGACGAGCTCTCCCGACCGCCAGGGAGAGCGGACGTGACGCACGGCGAACGCCTCGATGTCTGCCTCGTGATTCCGGGGCGCGACTGCGAGCGCACGCTCGCTGCATGCTTGGACTCCGCGCTGCCTTTCCTGGAGCGGGGGCTCATCGACGAGATCGTCTTCGTCAATGACGGTTCGCGTGACGAGACTCTGGCGATCGCAAGAAGATATCCGGTGCGGGTCGTGGAGAGCGGAGGGCGCGGTCCTGGAGCCGCTCGGAACGTCGGTTTCCGGGCGACCCGCGCGGCGCTCGTTTGGTTCGTGGATTCGGACTGTGTGATCGAGCGAGACGCGCTCGAGCGTTTGAAGGACACCATGCACCAGCTTGGTGCGGCGCTCGTCGGAGGCAGCTACTCGAACGCCCGCCCAGATTCGCGGACGGCGAGGCTCATTCACGAGGAAATGGTCCAGAGACACCGTCGCATGGGCAAGCGGGCGACGTTCGCGATCACGGCGAACCTGCTTTGTCGCCGCGAGGTGCTCGAGGAGCTCGGGGGCTTCGACGAGCGTTTGAAGCTCGCGCAAGACCTTGATTTTGCCTACCGAGCGCTCGCGGCGGGGCACGTCCTCGGGTTCGACGCGGAGAGTCATGTCGCCCATCACCACGAAACGCGCTTCGTCGGCTACCTGAAGAAACAAGCTCGCCAAGGGTATTGGCGCATGCACCTCTACAAAAAGCATCCCGGTCGCGCCAAGGGAGACAGCTACTCGGGGCTCGTGGACTACGCGCAGCCGCCGCTAGCGGTCCTCGCCGCGACCAGCTGGGGCGTTGGCGTCATCGGCTTGCCCTTCGCGCCTGCGCTTTCCGTCCCCGCGTTCGCCGTTTCCGGTGTGTCGTCGGTTGCCACCGTCCTGCTCCAGCTGCCGATGGCCGTGTCGTTGGGCGCGACGGTCAGCAAGTCCGATCAGGTGAGCTACGTGGCGTTCGGTGCTGTCCGCGCGCTTGCCCGCGGCGCGGGCATGGTGGTGGGGCTCGCGCACGTCGGGCGAGAGCTTGCGAGCCGCAACGCTCGCGGGGCCTTCGCGGAGCGTGAAGAACCTTCGGGCTGACTTCGGCTGTGAGAATGGTGGTGCACGTGCCCGGATGGCTCGCGTGGAGAGCAGCATGACCTGGTTTGCGCGTGCGAGCTCGCTCCTGCGAACGAAGCTCCTCGGAGGTGAAGCGAGGCTCGTGCTCGGGGTGGCGCTCGTTACGGCGGCTCTCTTGGTGTGGCTCTCTCCCGGCCGAATCGACATGGTGGACGGCCAGATCCGGTACGAGGTCGGAAAGAACTTGCTCTTTCAAGGCTCCCCGGATCTCCGTGACCCAGCGCTCCTGGGCGGAAGAACGGGCCCGGGGCCGCACTACGCCTCGTACGCGCTCGGAGCGTCGCTCGCTGGGATGCCGGGGATCTGGCTCGGCTTCGTGTTGGGCGGAGAGCTCGAGTCTCAGTTTCTCTTTGCGTTGACCACGCCGCTCTTCGCGGCCGCTCTCGCCGCCCTGTTGGTGGTGGCCTTTCGTCACCTGGGCCTCTCCGCGAGACAGAGCGTGCTGTGGACGTTCGTCGCCGTGTTTGCCACGCAGGTGCTGCCGACGAGCCTCACCATTTTCGATCAGGTGCAGGAGGCAACCTTGCTGATGGGGGCGGTGGTGACGTTGATGCGCGCTCGCTCTCCCTGGGCATTTTCTCTAGCGGGCGTGCTTTCCGGGGCGATCGTCTTCTGGCAGACGGCGTACGTGGTGCTCGTCCCGGTCATGGCCTTGTCGCTCGTGACCGGTTCGGCGCTCCGGGATCGTGCAGAACGCCTGCGCCTCCTCGCTTTCTGGGGCGGGCTCGCCTTGGGACCGCTGCTCGCGGCGGGCTACAACGCGTACCGCTTCAGCGACGTTTCGCAGATCGCCGTCTCGAATGGGCCGCCGCGGCTGGCGAGCCCTTGGGTGGGCCTCGCCGTTTTGCTCGTGAGCCCGGGCAAAGGGCTGCTCTTCTATTCGCCAGCGGTCTTGCTCGCTTTTCCAGGGGTTCGTGACGTGTGGCAACGTGCTCCTCGAGCCGCGCGCTTCGGAGCTGCGGTCGTGCTGTCGCAGCTCTTGTTCGTGTCTTCCCTCCTGTTCTGTGCGGGAGACTGGTGCTGGGGGCCACGCTATCTCGCGGTCACGCTGCCCATCGTCATGCTTTGCGCGCCGTTCGGCGCCGCGCGCCTTCGGCGAGGTCTCACGTCGTTCGTGATCTTGGTGTCCCTCACGATTCAGCTCGCGGGCATCGCCATCGACCACCATCGGTTCTTCTTCGATCGGGCGCTGTCCCCTTCGTTTTGGACCGACCGGAGCTTCTACTTTCGAGAGTCCGCCTTGGCCGCGCGTCCAGGGGAGCTCATCGAATCTGCGCAGCGTAGCTTTGCGCCGTCGCAAACGGGGCTCTTTCCGGGTCCGTATCGCAGTCTGCCAACCTACACGACCTTCGGCCCACCGCCACAGCTCCTCGAGCAGGCGCCCGAGTGGCAGCAGCAATTTCCGGGGCTCTATTGGCCTCGCCCCTGGCCTCTTTGGAGCCGAAAGTACGGCACGTTCGAGGCCGTACCGGTCCTGCGTCAGGCGGAGCTTTTAGCTTTCGGAGCGCTGCTGGTCGGGCTTGGGCTCTTGGCGGGGCCTTTGCGGCGCTCGCAGAGTCCTCGCGAGAAAAAAGCCTGAAGCGTCTCTCCCTCGCCGATCAGCGCCGTCTCCTCCGCAAGGCCAAGAAGCTCAGCAGAAAGCTGGTGAGGATGACCTGCGCGCCGATGCAGATCGCCGTGACGGAAGGAATGGCTGCACGCAATGTCGCCTGCGCGTCCAAACGACCGAAGCCGGCTTCTGACCAAGAAAGAACGGTGTAGATGGTGCCGCCCAAGCCGAACGACAGGAGCGCTGCACCGGCGGCCAAGCCCGACTCCAAAGAGAGCCACGAGCGAGCACGTTCGAGCAGGGGCTCCTCATGGATCAAGAGCCCTTCATGGAGCGCGTAAACCCGGGCGCAGAAGGCGAAGGAGGTCGCCTGAAAGCCGACGATGACCGCAACGAACGCGAAGAGCAGCGTGTGCACGTCGAGGCCCACGTGCTCGGTGAGCATGAGGGGCCCGGGCAAGAGCAAGAGGCCCAAGCCGAGTCCGAGGACCATCAGCGCCAGTCCCGGGTACAAAAAGAGCCAGCGGGGGCTGTAGAGCAGCATGAACCGCAAGTGGCGCCACCCGTCACGCCAAGGTCGCAAATGCGGTGGGCGACTGCGGCCGTCCTTGTCCAGGGTGGTGGGGACCTCCCGGATGTCGAGGCCAAGCAACGTCGCCTTGATGACCATCTCCGACGCGTACTCCATGCCCGTCGTTTGGAGTCGCATTTTCACGAAGGCCTCTCGCGTGAAGCCTCGCAAGCCGCAGTGAAAGTCACGCGCAGGACAGTCGAAGAACAGGCGCCCGATCCCCGAGAGCACGGGGTTTCCGATATGGCGGTTTTTCCAGGGCATCGCTCCAGGGCGAATGCCGCCGCGAAACCGGTTGCCCATCACCAAGTCGGCTCCCGCACGGAGCTCCTCCACGAAGGCGTCGAGCCTGGAAAAATCGTAGCTATCGTCCGCGTCGCCCATGATGACGAAGCGTCCATGGGCCTCTACCGTGCCTTGATACAGTGCGGCGCCGTACCCGCGCTCCTCGACGTGTACGACCCGCGCCCCCTCCGCGTGAGCGATTTGTTGGGAGCCGTCGGTCGAGCCGTTGTCCGCGACGACGACCTCACCATCGATGCCGAGGCGAGCGAGGCAGTCACGGGCTTTGCGGATGCAGAGCGCGAGCGTTTCTGCCTCGTTCAAGCACGGCATGAGAACCGTGAGCTCCACGGTGGGCTCCGCCAGCGGAGGAGGGATCGAACCGTACATCGCTCTTTCTCGATAACGAGGTAACGGGTGTCTTGTCCATGGCAACGCAACGGGAGCGTGCCGTGAACGTCTACTCCGACCGTGAACCTGTGTGCGTGTAAGTATCAGCGCATCGGCACACCGAGGGACGGCCACACCTCCATGAGCCGGCTAGCCTGCGTGATTCGGTACTGGGCGGCCACGAGCAGCGCGTCGCTGTGGATGGTGGGGTCGGAGCTCGCGGACAGGCCCTCTTGGATCCGGTTTGGTGGCGCCCATCGCACCCAGTATTCGGCAGCGCTGGCCTTGTCCCGCGGTTGCACCGCCGGGTCCCGCAGGAGGGTCTCTGCGATGGTGAGAGCGGCCGGCTGTCGTCCTGCCAGAGACATCACCTCGAACTGCGCCATCGCGCGAGTCGTGGCATTCGGAGCGTTCAGATCCGGCGATTGGAGGGCTCGTTCCACGACGTCGATTTGAGCCAAGACTTTGCGGGCGTCCTCGAACTGCGGCGAGCGGGACTCGGCGAGTCGCGCCAAGCGTCGGGCTTCCGGAAGGTGAAGTTGGTGGAGCTCCACGCGGCCCGCAGCCAGACAATCCCGGGCGATCGTGGACGTGGCGCACAGCTCCTGGAGCTTGCGACCTGCCTCTTCGTATTGGCCGAGTTGGCTGGAAGCCTTGGCGATGTTGCTGTGCAGGATCGCCGCGAGCGCCTGGTTCTGGTTGGGGTCGATGCCGTCGAGCGCCGTTTGGTAGAGGGAGCGCGCCGGCAAGTAGAGGCCGGCTCGGTAGTAGACGTTGCCGAGCTCGGTGCCGGGTAAGCCGTTTTCGGCCGGCGTGTCTCGGAACGCCCGGCTCCAGAGGTTCAGCTCGTCATTCCAGACGTCCACGTGCACGAAGCAAGCGGCCGCCAGCGACACGACGTATCCCACTGCAAGCAAGGCGACCGCACGGGAACGCTCGAGCCAGCGAGAAAGGGGATGGCCCAGCCCCAGAACGAGTGCAGCAAGCGGCAGGTAGAGAAAACGATCCGCGCTGACTACGCCCACGGACAGGGGAACGATGTGAAGCACCAGTCCGAGGCTCGTGGCTCCCAGTGTCCAAGCAATGCGAGAGAGAGCCCTCGTGTCGGCGTCGCCCGTGCTTCGCCGGCACCAGACCCAGAAACCGATCGCCGCTCCCACGAGCACCACGCCGCCGAGAACGATGAGCAGCGGGGCGTGAGCGTGGACGAGCCCTTGCTGGAGCTGAGGCGTCCAAGGATTGGCGATGCTCATCGCGTAACGCCCGAGCGCTTCGAGGCTCACCGGGACGCGCTCCCAGAGCTGCGGAGCGGGCGTATGACTGGCGGTGTCGATTCCCTGGAGCGCGTTGACGCGCAAGAGCGAGTACGCCCCGACGGCGAGTGCGAGGGGAAGCAGGTGTTGGAGCTTGGTGCGCGGCCGGAGTCCGGTCACCGTGAGCTCGGAGACGGTGACCGCAGCGACGCCTGCGATGGCGACCTCTTTGGACAGCAGCCCCAGGAACAAGAGCAGGGCTGCCGTCATGCCACGTCGGACGTCGCACGGTCGATGTACGAGGAGGGCCGAAAGTACGAAGGTGGTCGCGAGAACGTCGGTGCGCCCCGAAATCCAAGCGACGGCTTCCGTGAGGCGAGGAGCAAGTGCCCAGGCGAGCGCGAGGAGGCACGCGCTGGTCGCCGAGACACGATACTTGCGCATCAAGGCCGCGAGCAGAGCGGTGTTGGCAAGATGGAGCACCACGTTGGTCAGGTGGTACCCGGCGGCGTTTTCGCCATGGATCCGGTAATCGAGCGCGAACGAAAGAATGACGAGCGGGCGATAGTACGCGCGCGGTGTGTCCGAGGACGGATCGACCCAAAACGGCTGAAAGAAGAGCTCGCGGAGCGGCGTTGTCCCGGTGATTTGCGGGGACGCCAGTACGAGGTGACGGTCGTCCCAAACGAACGTGCCGCCGACCGCCTGGAGGTACACGGCAGCAACGGCAACCACCAAGACGAGAAAGAGCCAACGTCTCAGCAGCGCTTCGGCCATCCGCCGCGAAAGCTACGTGGCGGGTGCGGTGAAGTCCATCACGACCCGAACCGCTGCGCGTTCGTTCCGCGGGCTGCCGGAAGGTAGACGTCGGGACGTCCGGGGGGCGCCGGGTGCCGCTCTCTCTTCGAGGCTGCTATGCTCGAAGTCGTTGGGCTGCTTCGGGCGCGGCCGAGCCGGCCCGAGCTCGTAGAGAGGCAGGTCTCACGGCCCGCCAACGCCGCTAGTCGGGTGGAAGGTCCTTCCCGGCGCAACTTTGACCGACAAAGACGAGGATGGAAGGCGCCGATGAGCACGGGTGATTCTTTTGGCGTTCGTCGCTCGCTCGCCGTAGCCGGCAAGACTCACGAGTACTTCAGTCTTCCGGCGTTCGCGGAGCGCACGGGCTACGACATTTCGCGGCTGCCGTTTTCTCTCAAGGTCCTGCTCGAGAGCCTGCTCCGGCGCGAGGACGGCGTCTCGGTGGGTTCGCGGGACATCGAGCGGCTCGCCAACTGGGCGCCCGAGGCCGAGCCGCATCAGGAGATCGCCTTTTACCCCGCGCGCGTCGTGCTTCAGGACTTCACGGGCGTTCCCGCCGTGGTCGACCTCACCGCCATGCGCGACGCCATGGCCGAGCTCGGCGGAGATCCCCGCAAGATCAACCCGCTGTTCCCCTCGGAGCTCGTCATCGATCACTCGGTGCAGGTGGATTCGTACGGGCACCCCAAGTCGCTTACCCTGAACGCGGAGCGCGAGTACGAGCGCAACCGCGAGCGCTACGAGCTCTTGCGTTGGGCCCAGACCGCCTATGAGCGATTCAAGGTCGTGCCCCCCGCGACGGGCATCGTTCACCAGGTGAACTTGGAGTATTTGGCGCGCGTCGTCTTCGAAGAGGGCGGCCTTTTGTACCCCGATTCGCTCGTGGGCACGGACAGCCACACCACCATGATCAATGGCTTGGGTGTCCTCGGCTGGGGCGTCGGTGGGATCGAGGCGGAAGCGGCGATGTTGGGAGAGCCCATCAGCTTGCTCGTGCCGCGCGTCGTCGGCGTCAAGTTGTACGGCAAGCTGCCGGCCGCGGCGACCGCGACGGATCTCGTGCTCACCATCACGCGCAGGCTGCGTGAGCACGGCGTGGTGGGAAAGTTCGTCGAGTTCTTCGGCGCAGGCCTGAATGATTTGTCCCTGGAGAGTCGCGCCACCATCGCGAACATGAGCCCGGAGTTCGGCTCCACCTGCGCCATGTTCCCCATCGATCACGAGACGCTCCGTTACGCGCGCCTGACGGGACGCTCCGAGGAGCAAATCGAGCGCATCGAGGCCTACGCCCGCGCGCAGGGGCTCTTTCGCACCAACGACTCGCCGGAGCCACGTTACTCCGAGCTCGTGGAGCTCGACCTGTCGACGCTCGAGCCGACCATTGCCGGCCCCAAGCGCCCGCAAGACAAAACCCTGCTCCGGGAGGCGAAGTCTGCCTGGGCGAAGGCGCTCTCGGAACAGCTCGAGCTGCCCGGGGTCAACCCCGACGCAGCCGCGAAGGTGCAAGCGGAGCTAGACGGGCACCCTTTCGAGCTCCGGCACGGTAGCGTCGTGATCGCCGCCATCACGAGCTGCACCAACACGTCCAACCCGCACGTGATGCTCGGCGCGGGGCTTCTTGCACGAAACGCCGTTCGACGAGGGCTCAGTAGTCGCCCTTGGGTCAAGACGAGCTTGGCGCCCGGCTCGAAGGTGGTGACCGAGTACTTGGAGGCTTCGGGTCTGCTCGCGGACTTGAACACGCTGCGCTTCAACTTGGTGGGCTACGGCTGCACGACGTGCATCGGCAACAGCGGACCTCTGCCGGATCCCATCCATGACGCCGTGAACTCTGGCCGCCTCGTCGTCGTGAGCGTGCTCAGCGGCAACCGCAACTTCGAAGGGCGCATCAACCCCGACGTTCGGGCGAACTACCTCGCAAGTCCGCCGCTGGTCGTGGCCTACGCGCTGGCGGGGCGCATGGACATCGATTTCGAGACCGAACCGCTCGGTCGTGATCCAGATGGGCGAGACGTTTTCTTGCGCGATATTTGGCCGGCCCCCGCGGAGGTCAGCCAGTACGTGAGCGAGCACGTCGGCGCGAGCGCATTTCGCGCGGAGTACGAGAGCGTCTTCGACGGCGACGAAGCGTGGCGCTCTCTGCCGATACCGGACGCGCAGCGGTTCGCTTGGGACGAATCGAGCACGTACGTCCGGCGCCCCACGTTCTTCGACGACATGCCGAGAGAGCCGGCTCCGCTCGCCGACATCGTGGGAGCGCGCGCGCTCTTGGTGCTCGGGGACATGGTGACGACCGATCACATTTCACCGGCCGGATCCATCGCGCTCGATTCGCCCGCGGGGCGTTATCTCATCGAGCGGGGCGTCCCCCTGCGGGACTTCAACTCGTACGGCTCCCGTCGCGGCAACCACGAGGTGATGGTGCGTGGCACGTTCGCCAACGTTCGCCTGCGTAACCAGCTCGCGCCGGGCACGGAGGGGGGCGTCACCAGGCACCTTCCCGATGGGGAACGTATGAGCGTGTTCGACGCTGCGGTGCGCTACCAGACCGAGGGCACACCGCTCGTCGTGTTCGGCGGTAAGGAGTACGGCTCGGGCTCGAGCCGAGACTGGGCGGCGAAGGGCACCTTCATGCTGGGCGTGCGCGCGGTCATCGCCGAGTCGTTCGAACGCATTCACCGCTCCAACCTGATCGGCATGGGCGTGCTCCCCCTCGAGCTTCCGACGGGAGAAACGTGCGCGAGCCTCGGTCTCACCGGCGAAGAGGTGTTCGGCATTCGCGGTATCGCCGAGGGGCTCGCGGTCGGAAAAAAGCTCACGCTCGTGGCCGAGCGAGCTCAGGGCGAGTTCTTGAGCGTCGAGGTGCGAGCTCGCATCGATACGGCCGTCGAGCTCGAGTACTTCCGGCACGGCGGCATCCTCCAGTACGTGCTTCGGCAGCTTTCGCGCTGAACGGTGCGCGGTCGTGCCGAGCGTTCGGTGCGAACGCTCTGTCGTGCCGAACGCTCGCGCCACCTCGCTTCGGCGGCGAGCGTTCGGTGCGAACGCCATCGGGCATCTGGGCGTGCGTCAACGTCTGAGGAGCACGCCGCTCACGATTTGGTAGGCAATGCTGAGCGCGAAATCCTTGCCGCCCGTCGGGTTACGCGGAACGTTGCGGGCGACGCCGAGGTGCAAATCCGGGTCCTCGCCCGCCGTGCTCGGTCGCTCGGGGCGCGCCGTCGTCGGCTTGGTGCGCGCCGTGGCGGCGGGCCGTTCGTCCTGGGCCGGAATGTGCCCCTCCAGATCCTGCTCGCGCACGACTTGGTAGTCCTTGCCCGCGACGTAGCCGGGCTCCACCAGCACGTCGGGCTCCACTCCTTGCGCCTGAATCGCGCGCCCGCGGGGCGTGTAGTAGAGGGCCGTCGTGAGCTTGAGCCCGGCGCCATCCGGCAGGTCCACGATCGTTTGCACGGAGCCTTTCCCGAAGCTCCGGGTGCCCACCACGTTGGCGCGGTGATTGTCCTTGAGCGCGCCTGCCAAGAGCTCGGCCGCGCTCGCGCTGAACTCGTTCATCAAGACGACCATGGGGCCGCGGGTGAGGGCGCCGGAACGCGTCGCGCGCGCCTCGTGCAGCACTCGCCCCCGATGGCGCGTCGAAAAGATGGCTCCGCCGCTCAAGAACTCGTCGGCGACCGCCACCGCCTCGCTGACGAGGCCGCCCGGGTTGTTTCGGAGATCGAGCACGACGCCCTGCAGCGGGCCACGCGCTTCTTCGCGGAGCTTGCCGATGGTCTTCAGGAGCTCGGTGTGAGTGCCCTGCTGAAAGCCCTTGATGCGCAGGTAGACGATGTCGCCGTCCAAGAGCTTCCCCGCAACGCTCGCGACGGAGATGACCTCGCGCACCAGATCGAACTCGAGAAGTCCCTTCACGCGGTCGCGACGCACGGTGATGCTCACGTGCGTGCCGGCGGGGCCGCGCATTTGCTTCACGAGCGCGTCGGGGCGCTTGCCGCGCACGGGCTGTCCGTCGATGGCGACGATGGCGTCGCCGGGACGGATGCCAGCGCGATCCGCCGGTGAGCCTTCGACGGGGGCGATCACGGTGATGCGGCCGTCGTCGAAATCCACCTCCACGCCGATGCCGCCGAAGCGGCCCTCCGTGTCCCCCTGAAAAATCGTGAAGTCTTGTGCTGCGAGGTAGGCCGAGTGCGGGTCGAGTGCGTTGACCATCCCCTTCAGCGCGCCTTCCACCAACAGCGAGCGATCGACGGGCTCGTAGTATTCGTTCTCGACGATCTCGAGGACACGCCCGACTTGATCCAGCAGTCGATACGGATCGGGCCGTTCGGCCGCGGTACTTTCTCCTGCGGCGAATCCAGACCAAGGCGTCAGCCCGGCGAGCAACAGCGCCGCCCAGCGAGTGTTTCGCCGAATCCAGCGGTGCCGGAACCTTCGCGGGGCGGGGCAGGGGGGAGGAGTAGGTCGAGTCACGTGGTCACTTCCATAAAGCCGTGAGCACTCAGCGACAAAGCCCGGTGGAGGGACGCTGGGGCGCTCATTGCGTTCGAGGCCGGCCTCCGACAAGTGGGGGAACGGACCAGGGCCATTGCCAGATCCAAAACATTTCAATACCCTCGACCACTGTAAGTGGAAAAGCGCGTTATCTTGCGATAACGCCCTACCTTGAGAGGTCTGTGCGTGGCGGACGATACGGCAAATCGCGGTGGCAGCGATAAGCGCAAGCAAAGTCTTTACTTCCCCGAGACCATGCTTCAGGAAATCAAGGACGAAGCAGCTCGACTCGATCGATCGCTGTCCTGGGT
>JAEYVE010000080.1 GCA_023432025.1 Pseudomonadota bacterium | reverse complement strand
CCGTCAGGGACAGGGGGGAAGCCGTCAGGGACACGCAGGCCGACTGGGCGGCCGGTACGGGCGCGCGATCCGCGCGCGTGGGCGTGGGGAGGCGGTGAGCGTTGCCGGAGAGTTCGGTGGACCTGCTCCGGAGCGCCGCGCTGCAGCAGAACGCTGGGCTCTCCGTGCTCAGTCGCGGGCGGGCACATCAACGCTCAGGGCGTGGTTCCGCTGGGATCGCGCGTGGGAGCTTGCCGACGACCACAGTGGCGTGTTGGCGAGCACCAGGGGATCGGATGAGGAAAGCAGACCATCTCTTCTTCGCGAGAATGAGAATGAGCAGGAGCGAATGATGCGCGGCGTCATTCCTTATGCGTGATATTCGCGGAACGAACCTCGTGCATGGAAGCGCGGTTAGCTCGTTAGCGTCGCTAACAAGAGGTGCCTTCTGCGTGGTTATCAATCCGCTCATTCGTGGAAGTGGGGCAATGCAAGAGGTCTGACGAACCACGTGATTCCGTGCTTGTCGAAGTGGTGAACAGTTTGCTAACTGGCGGGATCACGGGAAGTGGCGGCAGAGCTCTTGAGCACCTTTTCTGAGGATGCGCAGCGCTTTGCCCGGGATTCAGCATGCAAGAGCACAATTTCTTGGTTCGCCCCGCTTCGGGGTTCCGGTGCGCGCTCAATTCCCTGGGGGAAACGCTGCGCGGAGGGCGTCGCACGACCTGGCCATTCGTGGTGGCGCTCACTCTGGGCATCGGTTGTTCGGACTCTCCACCCGAGGAGCAAGTCCAAGCCAAACGTGCGGCATTGTCTGCGAGTGTGCTCGCTTTCGAGAACCTGGCGGATTGGAGTGGACCCGCCGGCAAGCTGACTCTGAGCGACGTTCGCATCGAAGGTCAGAGCTCCCTTCTTGTGACGAACGGCGGCGCGTGGACGGATGTGTTGAGCGTTCCCGTGGGTTCGATCGATGGGTCACCCTCGGCCGTTTCTCTCAAGTTCCGAGTGTCACAAGCACCGGCATCCTGGGAAACGATTCAAGTGACCTTCGACTCACCCTCGAGGGGCTTGAATTGGGCCGCGCCGCCCGGAAATTTGCAGACCCTCGTCTCGTTGAATGCCCAGGCCGAGCAGTGGCATACGGTCACTTTCTCAACGGGCACCCTGTCCGCAGCTCTTGCTGGCGCCCATGACGTGCGCGTCCGAGTGTCGGTCAACGTTGCAGGCAACGTACGTCTCGATGACATGCGGTTCGAGGGCCTTCCGCCGGCCGCGACGGGAGGTACCGCGTCTGGCGGTTCGAGCAGTGGTGGCGCAGGCGGCGGCTCGACTGGTGGCGGAACGGCGGGCGGCGGAACAGCGGCGTGCGTCCCATCGATGGGTGAAAGCACGGGTGCCGTCGGGGAAATGGGGACCATTGTCCTCCGGCTGCCGAAGGACGTTTCGGTAGACCAGGTGTACTTCGGCGCCTTAGGGGGCGAGCTGGACGTCGATGACGGCGTGCGATTGGAGGAGAACCCAGCGGGCAAGCGTCCTCTCGTCGCTCAGGTCGGGTTGGGCCAGCACACGGACATCGGCGCGTTTGCGCGGACGGGGAGTGTGGTCAGTCAGTCTCCGGTGAACCTGCGGAGCTACGGCACTGTCTTCGGCACGGTGGTGTCGAGCGGGGCAGTCACTCGACAGCAACACGCCACGGTCAACAACGATCCTGTCGTGAACGAAGGGGCAATTTTCCAGAATGTGCCCCTCACCCCGTTGAGCGAAGTCGCTATCCCCTATGCTTTCCCTGCCGCGATGGCGCCTGTTGCTTCAATTCAGAATGGGGCGGACGTCACATTGAGCCCAGGCGGCTACCAGTCGACGAAGGTATCCGGCTCTACCTCGACAGCCGTCTCTACGCTTCGCCTGGGGAGCGGTACGTACTACTTCGAAGAGCTCAGGGTGGAGCCTGGCAGCAAGCTCGTCATCGACAACAGTGGCGGGGCCGTCCTGATCTTCGTTCGGGGGCTGCTCCACTTCGCCGGCACGGTCGAGCACACGCAGCCCAGCCAATACAACATCCTTTACGTCACCTTCGACCAAGCTGCCGTTGGCGGCGTTTCGTTCCGCGGTACTCTCGTTGCTCCCAACTGGCATCTGAGTCTCTATTCCGCGCCGAACTCTTCGTTCGTCGGTTGGCATTCGGGGAGCTTTTTCGCGCACTCGATTCGCGCGCACCAGTGGACCAGTCATCAACACGTTCCCTTCCGGCGTAACGACTGCGCTTCGCTTTGCGACTGCGCCACTGCGTTTGGGTGCAATCCGAGCGAGTGCCCGACAGCAGGAACAGGTGGAAACGGAGCTGGCGGGTCGGGTGGCGCGTCCGATTGCGAAGTCCAGCCCACGCATCCGGGGTGCCCCCAAGCCACTTGTACGAACGGCGTTCGTGACGGCAACGAAACCGGCGTCGACTGTGGCGGGAGCTGCGGTCCCTGCTCGGTCGGGGAAGGTTGCTCAGGCGACCTCGACTGCGCGGGAGACTTGATCTGCGGTGAGGGTAACGGTGCATGCTTTGGACTGGGGCGGTCTGAGCGTGTCTGTTGGGACCCGACGTGCACGTCCGACAGTGCTGCTCGAGATTGTGGTCAGGTGGGGAGTGCGTGCGGCGAGAACTGCGCCTGCGTGACCCCGTGCGACGCGGAGGATCCGGGGAGTACTTGTCCTTCCGGTGAGGCGTGTGTCCCGAAGATGGGAACGGCCTTGGGCGCGAGCTCGAACGACGCCTGTTTGCCGGAAGGCACTTGCCCCTCCAACGATCCGGCACTCTGCGGGTCACCCACCTCCCTGTGCGGTGCGGTTTGCGTCTGCACGCCGGATTGTTCTGCGGCGACCTGCGCCAATCCGAGCGACGGTTGTGGCGGTAGGTGTCCTGCAGTTTGCAACCCGGGGGAGACGTGCTCCGAGGACGTTGACTGTCCAGCGGACTACGCGTGTACGGAAAGTGGATGCAGGCCGGAGCTCTGCACGTATCGCCTTCTGGAGCCACCGCTCTGCGGCTCCCCGGGGGCGCCCTGCGGTGAGCAGTGCCCGGCTTGCACGCCGCAATGCGACGGACGTTCTTGCGGTCTGGATCCGAACTGCGGCAAGAGCTGCGGGGTCTGTGCGTCCGGGAGCCACTGCACCATCGACGGGCAATGCGTCACTCCCGCAGAGGACCCAGCTCTTCTGATCCCGGATGGGCAAGGCGGAACACGTCCGCTTGATGATTTGCCCCCAGCAGCTACGGCGACAGTTGGCGTGGTCCCGGGCGTGTTCAGCGTCACGGAGCAGGGGCAAGCACGCTACACAATCCCGATCGACGTTCCCCCCGGGCGCGCTGGTCTAGAGCCAAAGCTCGCGCTTACCTACGTAGGCGGCAAGCGCAACGGTGAGGAGGGAGTTGGCTGGACCCTGCAAGGGCTCGCCAAAATCACTCGGTGCCCTCGAATCCACGCGCTGGATGGCTACGCGCGTCCCATCAAGGGTGACAGCGACGACCGCTTCTGTCTGGACGGGCAGCGCCTGATGAAGGTTTCCGCCGGAGCGTACGGCGCTGACGGAACAGAGTATCGCACGATCATCGATAGTTTCGCGAAGGTCGTCGCGCATCAGGGTTCCCAAGGACCACAGCTCGAAGGAACGTTCGGTCTAGCCCCTCGGCAAGAGCAAGGGCCGGACTCCTTCGAGGTCTGGACGAAGGACGGGCGTATTCTCACGTTTGGTGAAGCTCGCGATTCCATCGTGATGGCTGCCAACGGCGTGCGACATGCGTGGCTACTCAAGCGCGTCGCAGACCGCGCGGGCAACCGCATGGACGTGAGCTACACGAACCTATTTGCGAACGTGCCGAAGGAGGTGCGCGACAAGTTGCCGAACCTCGTTCGTCCGAGCGCGATTGCCTACACGGGGCATGGCACGACGGTCGGTACGCGCGAGGTGCGTTTAGACTACGAAACGCGCAGCGATCCCGGGGTTTCCTACCTGCAGGGTGGCGTTCCCCACATCTACGCCGACAGGCTCTCGACCATCACGACGTATCTGGATGGAGCTCCGGTCAAGAACTACCGGCTCGAGTACGGCCCAGGCGCGGTGAGTCAGATCGCCAAGGTCTTCGAATGCTCAGGAGGGGACGACACGTTGTGCAAAGCCCCCACGCAGTTCGAGTACGCGCGGGAATCTGGGTTCTCGGCCCTTTCGGGCCACGGAAGGTACCTTGAAACGGGCGCCCGCTTGGATGTGAACCGCGACGGAATTCCGGATTGGTTCGGCGTGGAGTGGGACCAGGAGCCAGTACCGTTCAATCCATGGATCGCCGGAGCACAAATAGCGGCGGATGCCGGCGCGCTCGTGGGCGGCATTCTGATGGACATGTACGTTGGTTATGGCTCCGGTCTTGCGGTGAACATCCTTCATGGCGTCATTCGAGAGCCCTTCTTTGACCTGTTCACATCTCCCGGAAAAATAGAAATTACGCATAATGTCTATATCGGCACCGGCCGACGCGAAGACCCATTTGAGGAACACGAGGACGTGTCAGGCGTCCACCAGTGCTCTTGGCGCCTCGGCGAACACACGTTCATGGTCGACTACGACCGGGACGGCCGTGATGACATTCTGAAGGCTTGTCCGCATGGCCCGTTGGGCGGCAACAGTTGGAGCCTCTACGTCTCAACATCGAACGGCGACGGCTCGTTCACTTCATCTGGCCCCGTCGCCCAGTTCGAAGCGGGCTCCAAGGTGGCCTTGGTGGACGTAGATGGAAATGGCCTCGAGGATGTCGTGTCGTGCCGAAACGCGTGGGTCCTCGAAGCGCGGCTTCGCCAGACTCCAACCTCGATCAGTTCGCCACAAATGCTGTTGGCGGATCTAAGCAACATGGAGGACTGCCTCGACGGCGGTTGCACACTTCCGTTCTGCAGGGCTGGCGCACCGTACAACGTTTTCGATGCCGACGGTGACGGAACACACGAGCTCGTCGTGCGGGGTCGCGCAGGGTGGAGCGCTCTCCGCTTCGAGAGCGGACAGCTTTTCTTCGAGCCACTCAACATCGTGGACGCTGGCGGCTCCCAGGATGGGGTGGGGCTCTCCTTGGCGGACTTCAATGGAGATGGCCTTGCGGACCTGTGGAAGAGCACAAAGGGTAAACCTTACGTGTGGGTCAACGGTGGCGGAGGCAAGTTCTCACTCAGAACACCCGCGCGTCCGACGTTTGATCTGAAGTACGAGTGGTCTCGGGCTGTCGACTACGACGCGGATGGTCGCGACGATCTGCTTGAACGCTGGACGAGCCTACGAAACCACAACGCTGCGCTATTTTTCGATGGTCGAGTTAGAAACGCATCCGCGGTGTGGGCGACGGACATCCTCATGCCCAACCCCACCAGCGGGGAGCCGCCACTTCCCGGGTACTGGAACGGTGTCAGCGACGTAGACGGGGACGGCAACGTCGATCTTCTCTCGAGCGGGGTGTACTACGGGTCCGGCTCGAAGAACGGCGCACTCATCCGCGTGGTGGATGGTCTGAACAACTTCGTGCGAGTCACGTACGATGACGACGCGTACGAAACGAACACGGATTGCAACTTCCAGACCTGGCCGGAAACCTGCTTGAAGCGAGTGCACGGTCTCGTGTCCGAGCACACGGAAGGCGTGCTGCTCGGTCTGGGGGAGAGCGCCCAGCGGCGGTACAGCTACAAGTACCTGAACGCGCACGTGAATGTCACCGGACACGGTTGGCTCGGCTTCGAGGCTCGTACGGTGCGCGTGTCGAGTACCCCGGACGAGATCGTGGCCACGACGATTTATCCCGGGCCATGGCGCTACAGGCTGGATGGCACGCGTGCAGGCGTCAACGATGTCCCATACGTGTACGCG
This sequence comes from Pseudomonadota bacterium, assembly GCA_023432025.1. GTDB lineage: Bacteria > Myxococcota_A > Polyangia > Polyangiales > Polyangiaceae > NIC37A-2. The sequence continues at coordinate 9,956 of JAEYVE010000080.1, read as the reverse complement.
CTCGCGGGACAGACCGGAGTCGTCACGGTCGAGAGAACTCCTGTTGAGGGGGCAACGAACCCTCTTCTCGACGGGCAGTATCGGCGACGCTCGGAGACGAGAGCGGATTGGGAAGTCGCGACCTCTGCGGCAGGGCTTCCCTACCCACGCGTGTATCGACGCAGCAGCTACGACTTCGACGTTCCCTTGAACGGAGGAGCTGGTTCAGGGGTGCTCGTTTCGATGTGTACGCAGCTCCTCAGCAACTACGACGGGTATGGGAACAGCCGACGGTCAGAAGAAAACTGTCAGTATACGAATGCTAACGACCCCGTTGAATCGAACGTCGAAGTAACTTTGTTCGAGCCGAACGAGAGCGACTGGCTGATTGCGCATCCGACGCAGAGAATCGTTCAGAGCTCGCTGGGCGGCCAGACGAGCGCTCAAAGCTGGGACTTTGGCTACGAGAACGGGCAGCTCGTCACCGCACGGCGGGCCTTCCTGGCCGGTAGCTCTCAGCAGCACGTGACTCGTCTCGTGCGGGATGCCTTTGGCAACGTTCAGCAGGTTGTCGAGGAGGTTCCCGGGGAACCTTCTCGCACGACCAGCATTTCGTACGACGCAGATCACATCTACCCCACCACCATCACGAACGCGCTCGGGCATGTTGCCCACATGCGTTACGACAAGCGCTGGGGAGCGCAGATTGCGACGGTGGATGCGAATGGCGTTGCAGCGCAGAGCGCTTACGACGGCTTTGGTCGAATCACCGCGTCGAGAGACGCCACGGGTATGACCACGTATACCCACTCCTGGTTGCAGGGCAGCCTCACCCAGGGGACGCAGGTCGAAATCGAACGCCGTGGCGCGGAAGGAACGAACGGCGGGTGGCAGCTCATCGAGTACGACAGTCTCGGGCGGCAGACGGCCTCGCGAAGCGTGGGACTTCAGGGCGTCGAGGTGTTGCAGCGCCGACAGTACGACCAGCGAGGTCGCGTCGTCAGCGAAACTCTTCCCCACGCTGTGGGCACGTTGATGCCGCCCGTCGAGAGGTACTTCTACGACCATCTCGATCGCGTCACCAAGGTCGAGCACGCGGACGGGAGCGTTGCGGAAACTCACTACGCGACCGGTGGAACGCTCGAGACGTCGATGGCGGCCGCGTATTTGAACGGTCTCACCTGCGGTGGGGGGCTTCCCGCCCAGCGCTGCGCTGCGGGTGTTCGGCGCAGCGTGGATGAGAACGGTCAGGTCGACGTCGTCGTGACGGATCATCGGGGTCGAGTGCTTCGCAATATCGACGGCCTCCACACTACGGGCAGCAAGACGGCCAACTACGTGTACGGTCCTTTCGGTCGTCTCATCGAGGCCCGTGACAATGAGGGAACCGTCACGAGCTTCGCTCATGACCCGTACGGCCGCATGACGAGCCATACGGATCCGAACTCCGGTGAAAGCACCTTCGCCTACAACGGTTACGACGAGCTCGTCAGGAGCAGCGAGCCAGGGGGCGTGGTGCGGACGTTCACGTACGACCAACTTGGCCGCAGGAAGACCATCGTCGATGCGCAAGGCACGACGGAGTGGATCTACGACCAAGGAGTGAGCGGGCTCGGGCAGCTGAGCGGCACGGTGTCGCCCACCGGGCACACGTACCAATACTTCTATGAAGCCGCCACGGCATCGCGGCATCGCGGTCTCGTGGAGCGTGTAGAAGCGGTCATCGAAGGAACCGCCTACTCATTCAATCTTCAGTACGACGACCTGGGCAGAACTCTCCGAGTCGAGTACCCCAGCCTTGGCACGGGTGCGCCCATCGTTGCCGAATACAGCTACGACAATGAGTCGGGCGCACTGACCGGCTTGAACGAAGTGGGCAGCTCGGCGACGCGGCAGCTGTGGCACCTGGACGAAGCGTACCAAGGCTATCTCGCGCAACGTGAATCGTTCGGTAGTGGGGCTACCACGACGTACTCTTACTCCGCCGAGCGCCTGTGGCTCACCGGGCTCGAAACGACGCTGAACGCGGCGCCCATCCAATCTCTCGAGTACTCGAGGCAGGACAACGGACAGGTGCACGAGCAGCACACGGGTGCCGGAGGTAGCTCACTACGTCGCGAGTACGTTTATGATGGTCTATCCGTGCTCACCAGCATGACGGACTTCGTTGAAGGCGCTCCGCCAGTAACTACGGGGTTCAGCTACGACGCGCGTGGAAACCTGACCGCGCAAGCGTCGCCCGAGTCGAGCACGTCCTTCACGTACTACCCGACGCGCCCGCACCTGCTCGCGACGGTCGGAATGAACGGCTACACGTACGACGCAAGCGGAAACCTCGCTGGCCGCAGCGGCCCGGATATCCCCGGCGGGACGCAAACGTTCGAGTACACACCCTTCGATCTGCCCACGAAAATTACGACCGGTGGGGTAGAAACGGAGCTCGAGTACTCGGCAGACGAGAAGCGCGTGCTCCGACGGGACGCGACGCAAACGCGCTACTTCGTGACGGACCTGTATCACCGGGTGGTCGACAATGCGGGCAACACGCTCGAGGAGCGCTTCCGCCTGAACGCGGACGGTCGCCTGCTGGGCGAAATCGTGCGCAAGCCGAGCGGCGAGCAGGTTCTGTACTTCCACACGGATCATCAGGGGACCGTGGAGGTGCTTTCCACGGACGCGGGTACGTCTCATCGTCGCGAGTACGACGTTTGGGGTGCGCCCCAGTTCAGCGCGAGCGAGGAGCTCACCCGCGCGGGCTACACGGGGCATCAACACGATGTGGACTTGGGCCTCATCGACATGCGAGGTCGCATCTACGACCCGCTCGCCCGGCGATTCTTGACGCCCGACCCGGTGATGCAGGCGCCGTTCTGGAGCCAAGGACTGAATCGGTACAGCTACGTGTTCAACGACCCGGTAAACCGCGTGGATCCGAGCGGGTTCGCGAGCTTCAACGACATCATGAGCAAGGCGGTGGGTACCTTCGTCGCCCTGGGTTACGGGGCCTCGGCGGTGGCCACTGCCGGCGGATTCTTCGGCTGGTCAGCAGCTGGAGCGGGCGGGACCGCGGCGTGGGGCGGAGGCGGCATCTACGGCACCGTGACGGACCCGCACTTTGGCGGGGCACACGCGGGAGCGAGCGGGACGGTGAGTCTGTCCGGAATCGGCACTCCCAGGTCGAACGGCGGTGCGTCGAGTGTGAGTGGGGCAGGCGGATACGAAGGGGCGTCAAGTACAACTTCGGCCACGCCAGTTCCCGGCAAGTACCTGGTCCGTGCGGGGTCGGGTTTCTATCGACTGAGCGCGCTTGGACTGAGCCGCATAGCCCCGCTTCTGAGGAACTCTGGATACGATGTCGGTCGCACCCTGTACCGTTTTAGTAATCTGGGCGATGGGGTTCGAGGCGAAACGGATGGGAACGTAGTGAGGTTGGACACTCGTCGGTGGAACGACTTGAAGGCGTCTGAACAGATTCGTCTCCTGGCTCACGAAACGGCCCACGCGGCACAGTTCCACCGACTCGGGTACTGGTCGACTAGGCTTCGGAGCGTCTGGGAAAGTCTGAAGTACGGCCAGGATGCGTACAACGTACCTGATGCGCTGTTGGACGTGCCGACAGATCAGCTTGACATTGTCGATCCGCTGTACGCACTTGAAGCGCTTGCTGAGCACGTAGCCGACTACGTACGACAATGAAGTACTCACGATTGATGGTCCTATTCGTCGGGATCGGCGCCCTGGGTTGCCCGCGGGTTGTAGACCGAGCAGTCGATATCCGCGTTCAGAACGTTGGCGAGACGTACAAGTTCTCGTTCAAGCTGTGCGGGAGCGGTGAGATTGAGGTCTCCGAGATCAGCCTCACGGAGGGGCCTGCCGTAATTGGTAGCCGAGAAGCTTTGCCGCTCTGCGAGGTGCGACAAGGTCGACCGTCGGTACGTCGATTCAAGGGAGAATGGTCCTACGGATACGTTCCGCCAGAGTGGGAGAAGAAGGGGACCTGCGATCCACTTCGTCCTGGAAGGAGCTATGAGGTGCGCGTGCCAAACGCGGGAGGAGGGCGACGTCAGTTCTCGATCCTCGCTGACGGTACTGCGGACCTTGGTGTCAGTTCGTGCGACGAGTAACAGGAATGTTCGGTGGCGTCATTTATGACCGGGGTGGCCGGTAGTACTTCACGGAGGCTGTGGCCGGCGAAAGCAAAGGTCGCTCCTGGTGGAGAAAGCCGATGAACGCACAGGGAACGTCGAAGATTCGGGTGGTGACCACGGGGACGGCTTTGTTTCTTCTCACCGTCCTCACGTATACGAGGTTGACCATGGGGGACCCGTTCTTGAGCATCAGCGGATCGCGCAGGATGGCCAACGGCCTCGCAATGGTGCACTTCGTGGGCGTGCTGCTCGTTTGTGCGCGGGCGATGTGGTGCATCCGTGGAGGTGAGCTCATGAAGACCGTCGCGGTGAGCGCGGGCTGCGTGGGACTCTGTTGGGGAGTGGCCTTGGCGACGGGAGTCAGTGCTCCGGATATTCTGCGGGTCTACGTAGGGTACGAAGGATGGTGGGCGGCGATCGTGTTCGCCGGAGCAACGATACCGACGTGGGGAACAGCTGCGGGCGCAGTCGCGGCTGAATGGTGGAGGAGGTTGGGGGCGGTCACTTTGTTGAGCTTTGCTGCGGGCATTCTTCTCTATGTCTTGCCGCTCTACTCAACAGGCGTGATGCTTGCGAAGGTTGCGCTCATTCTCGTGGTGCCCGTGATTGGGCTGTTCATGGTGATGACGCGCTACGAAGGGTCACACGCCCTCTTGGTTCGTGGGGCTGCCGGACTGGGAGGTGCTCTTGGTGTCGCGATCGCCACGATTCGGTAACGACGCACGGCGAGTGAGCCCGTGGCGATGGTCGTTCTGGCGCCGTTCATGTCTCGCTCTCGTGGGCGGTTGCTCGTCGGTGGATTCTCCTCGTGCGCCGGATGGTCTCGGGGCTGCCGAAGTGACCTCCCGCGGCTACCCGTCGTTCGTGGCGTGGGCTGAGCCGGAAGCGGCTCCGGACGCTGAGGAGAAGTCGCAGGCGAGTCTCGTGTGTCAGCTCGTGCGGTTCCCGGGACAAGCGTGCGGAGTCTTCTCCAGCGCGAAGATCCAAGACGTTTGTTCGGGTCTTACCATGACGACGAGAGTCAGAAGCTTGTGGCCGTGGTTGGTACTTCTCTCCTCTGCACTCGAGGGGTGTGCTGCGCACACCCTTCCGGTGGAGCCACAAGGGGTGGAGGAGCACGAAATTTGCGATCGCCTCGAGCCGATGCTGTCTCCGAGAATGGATGCTCCTGATGCAGCTGAGGATGCGCGCATCCTGGCCGCCACACTGTTCCCGCTGGAAACCGGCGATAGCCCCACGATGATCATGGTGAAGGATGGCATGTTCCCGCCTGAGGCCGTTTACCTCACGAATACCACGCTAGGGCTCTACCCGGGTGCAGCGCCGGATTGGCGAGTCGTGCACGTGAGAGCACACGCATTTTCTTGGCCGGGTAACGAAAATCTTGAAGTGACTCGCACGGAACAGCGCATTGACGCGGAGGCCGTTCGTACAATTGAGTCCGCGTGGCTCAGGATGGTCGCAGGAGCGCGGTGGCGTGGCGTCGACAAGGAGCGACGCGTGTTCTACGGAGCAAAGACCTATAGCTTCGAACACGTGTCGACTTGGCGCCGTCAAGGGACGGTGACCGCCCCGGGGCCCGGAACTTGTGCTGCCGGACTCGCGGAGCTGGGCGAAGCGCTGATCCGCTATGCGGATACAGACGACGACAAGGAGCGCGCGAAGGTGCACTGGGAGCTTCTTCGGAGAGCGGAGCCATTGGCGGAGCGAGCACGCTTTCAGGTCGAAGACTGGTGACCAGAAGTGCGTCCGAGTGGCGCCCCCGCTTGCTCGCCATGCGATGGCGCAGGCGCGGTACTGGGCAACGTGAGCTCGGGCTGCACTTTCGGGCTCCGCCGTCCGTGCACCCACCCCGAACCTCGGCTAACTTCGCTCCGTGCAAACGAACCCGCCGACGGATGCTTCTGAGGCTTCAGCAGCCGAGCTGGACTGTCTGACGTGTGGGGCGTGCTGCAAAACGGGGCACGACGGGCGCATTTTGATTCCGGAGGAAGATCTCGTGCGTTGGCGCCGCTTGGGGCGTGAGGACATCGCTCGGGCGGTGCAGCCGGGTCACTTCGGGCTGGACGCATTTGCGACGCGCCCGGACGGGAGCTGCGTGCACCTGGGCACCGGTGAGGAGCCGAACGCGTGCCGCATCTACGACGTGCGCGGCACGACGTGCCGCGAGTTCGAGCGCGGGAGCTGGCAGTGTTTGGAGTTTCGCCGGGACTTCGGCATCGCTTGACGGCTTGGGGCGCGATTGCGCTGCGGGCGTGAAGCGGGGGCGGTGGGCGGTGGCCGGCGAGTTTGCGCGAGTCCCCTGCGACACGCTGTCGCACCGGTGGGTTGGGCCTTGAGCGCGTCTTCTGGGATGGTACCTGAGGCCCACCCAGGAGCTTTCCGTGACCCGACTCGCGATCCCCTCCAGTGACGAGCACAGCGCGCGCGTCGGACCCGGCGCTTTGGTGACGGCGCGCTGGGCCATGGTGACGATTGCGCTGGGGTTGGTGCTCGCGCAGGTGGCGCGTCCGGGGTTGTGGGGCGGACACATGTTGGGCGGCGCTTGGTCGCCGCTCGCGGTGGTGCTCTTGTGGGCGCTCGGCAACGGCTACGCCGCCTGGCGTGCTCGGCGACATGTGGGGAGCCCCGAGGAAACGGGCGCGCACCTCTTGCTCGACGTAGGGCTGCTTACGGTGCTCTTGGCGCTGATGGGGGGCGCCATGAATCCGTTCACCATGTTGTATTTTTTGCCCATCACGCTGGCGACGCTCGTGTCGCGCCGGTGGACGTGGGTGGTGGCGCTCGCTGCGGTCCTGGGCTTCGGCGTGCTCGTCGTGGTGTTTCGACGCACCATGGCGGGGCACGATCACGGCGGGCACTTTGGGCAACATTTGCTCGGCATGGGGCTGGCCTTGGCCGTGACCGGCGTGCTCATGACGTACTTCGTGCACCGCATCGCCAGCGCGCTCGGAGCGCAGCAAGAGGAGCTGGAACGCTTGCGGCGTGAGGTGCGGGAAGACCGCTACGTGGCTTCCTTGGGCGCGCTTTCGGCAGGCGCGGCGCACGAGCTGGGCACGCCGCTCGGCACCATCGCGCTTTTGGTGGGCGAGCTGGAGCTCATGAACGATGACGAACGGCGTGACGCCGCGCGCAGCGTTCGAACGGAGCTCACGCGCTGCAAGGCCATCTTGCACGGCATGAAAAACCCCGAGCTGAGCGCCCAGTCGCTCGAAAACGGCGCCCCCTGGCCGCTCGCGGAGTTGGCGGACGCGCTCGCGGACATGAAGGCTTCGAGCGGCGTCGCGCTCCAGGTGGAGGCGGCACCCGAAGTGCGCGCTGCGACCTGTCAGGCGCCGCGCTTGGCGCTGGAGCAAACATTGCGTGAGCTCGTGACCAACGCGCAGCGAGCGGTCTTGGACGCTGCGCGGAGCAGCCGCGGGGTGCGCGTCCACATCGAGTGTGACGAGCGCGAGCTCGCGGCGGTCGTCGAAGACGACGGCGTGGGCATGAGTGAAGCGGAGCTCGGGCGCGCCTTCGAGCCGTTTCACTCCACGCGGGAAGGGGGGCGTGGGCTCGGTCTCTTTTTGGCGCGTCTTCACACGCGACAGCTGGGGGGCAGTCTGGTTTTGACGAGTGAGCGCGGCGTCGGTACGCGCGCCGTGTTGCGTGTGCCTCGGGTGCCTCTGGAAGCTCGGGGAGGCGGCCAATGACGGAAGCACGCGACGTGACCGCGCGGCCCGAGAGAACTCTGGTCGTGGACGACGACAAGGCGTTTTGCGCCGCGCTCGCCGCCGCGCTGCGACGGCGGGGCCAGGAGGTGGTCGTGGCGCACGGCTACGATGAAGCTCTGGCCGAGGCCGAAGTTTGGGGCCCGAGCCGCGCCGTCATCGACTTGCGCATGCCGGGGCGGGGGGGGCTGGAGCTCTTGGCGGCGCTGGTTGCGGCGCACCCCGCCCTGCGCGTGGTGGTGCTCACCGGCTACGGCAGCATCGCCACCGCGGTCGAGGCCATCAAGCTCGGGGCAGTGCACTACCTGACGAAACCCGCGGACGTGGGTGAGGTGCTGGCTGCGTTCGAACGCACGGCGCCGAGCGCCGAAGTGGCTCCGGAGGACAGCCCGATGTCGCTCGACGCGGTGGAGTGGGAGCACCTGCAGCAGGTGCTCACCGACGCGGGCGGCAACGTTTCCGAAGCCGCGCGGCGCCTCGGGCTGCATCGTCGAACGCTGCAGAGAAAACTGGCGCGGGGACGCTGAAACGGCGCGCCGCGGCGGCCCCAGGCCAACGCTTGCGGTGCGCCCCCGCGCGGCGCCGGGCCAAGTGGGCTCGCGGCGCGTCCGCGCTCTTACGGTTGAAAGGCGAAGTCCGGCTCGGTGGTGCCGCAATCTTGCGTGCAGTTTTGGCCGTCGCCGTCGCACACGTAGTCGCACGCGATGGTGCCGGTGAGGTTCACGCCTTTGCGTCCTTCGGCGAGGTCGCCCGTTGCCGCGTCCAGGAGGTTCGTTACGTAGAGATACGATGACCCAAAGCCCTGGCGCACGATGTGAGCGAGATGTGACGAGTTGGGCGAAAAGAAGAAGGCATCCGGATGATAGCTGGAATGCGCGGCGCAAGGACCGATGTAAGGAGCCTGCACGTCCCGCTCCGTTTCGTCGGCGTTCCGTTCGTTCTGCCGTACGGCGGCGACGGGGGTGCCGCTCGATAGGTCCACGAGCGACAGGTCGATGGCGCCGGTGTTCGTTGGGTCTCCGGCGAACGCGTAGAAGCGTGAGTCCGGGGAGAATACGCCGCCTACCCCGAGCGTGCCTACTTGCACCGCTTCGCCGGGTGTGGCCCGGAGCCGGCTCAAGTACACGGCGCCAGCTTCGTCGTACAAAGCGACCCACGAGTCGTTGGGCGCAAAGCGATGCTGGCAGCGCGCGCTGTTGGGGGTGCCGTAGCTGCCGGGAATGTCGACCGGCGTCAGCGTTTCTGCTTCTGCGTCCACGAGCTGGAACTTGCCGCCCGTGCTGGCGACGAGCAGCTGGTGAGAAGTGTTGGCCCAGCGGGTCAGTCGTGTGACGTCCGCGAGAGACTTGTTTGCGTCCTGGCTCGGGAGCTCCACGATGCCGATCGCGCTGCTCGTGGCGTACTTGACGCCGAGCTTGAAGTCCGGGCTGAGCGGCGACACCGGCGGAACGTCCGAGTGCAACGTGCTCCACGCGGTGTCCGTCGCGCTGAACAGCACGTTACGCGTCGTCATGCCGCCGCTGGGGTCCATCGAGCCGAACTCGTAGATGCCGAGCGCCGGGTGCGCCTGAAAGTAGTCACGGCAGGTTGCACCGAAGCAGAACGCCGAGATGGGGAGGGACTGGGGCGCCCCGGGTTCGTCATTTTCGGGCCAATCGACGCGCATCAAGGACACGTTGGGCGTCGCGGGGCGCACGAAAGCGAGCTGCGTGTCGGACACCCAGTACGCCTGATTGCCGTCACCCAAAGGGAGCACCTCGGGAGTGTCCGCTTCGAGATCGATGACACGCACGTCTCCGTACGCAGAGTGGGCGAGGCGACTGCCGTTGGGGCTGAAGCTCAGCTTGCCAGGGCTCGAGAGAGCAAACCCGAGCGCCTTGGGTCTACTGGGAGCCTGCGCGCCCATGTTCACCAAGTACACGTCGTAAGCGTTCTCCGTGAGCGCGTCTGCCACGAAGGCCAGCTTCGTGCCGTCCGGAGAGAACAGCAGGGAGTGGACACTGGCCGTGGAAGGAAGCGCCCCGCCGGAAATCTCCGATACCGGCATCAGCGCGCTCGAAATTTTGACGGCGTAGAGGCGCGTCAAGAAGCGCTTGGCCTTGTCCGAGCGGTACACGAG
>JAEYVE010000069.1 GCA_023432025.1 Pseudomonadota bacterium | reverse complement strand
GGGCGGGTGAGGGAGACTAAGGAAGACGAATGGCAACGAAAAAGCGGTCAACCAAGACAAAAACCACCGGCGGCACCACCATTCGCCAGGGAGACAAGGCGGCCTTCGTCCGCTCTCTCCCTCGCAGCATGGCGGCGAGCGAAGTCGTCGAACGGGCGGGCGCCAAGGGGATGGTCATCTCCAAGGCCTACGTTCACAACATTCGCTCCGCGGCCAACAAGCAGGCCCGCGCCTTGATGACGAAGGAAGGAAAGAAGGTCGTCAAAGGCAACAAAAAGAAGCTGGAGAGTCAGTTCCGTGAGCTGACCATCACGCTCGGCCCAGCACGCGCCAAAAAGCTGCTCTCGCAAGTCGAGCTGTCGCTCGCCATCGCCGGTAAGAAGATGGGCCGCCAGTAAGCGCCAAACCGTTGCTCGACGCGGGCCGCTCGTTCGGTTCGCTCGTCTGCCGCGACACGTCCGGCCCACTCGGTGTCGACGGACGGCCTCTCACTCGAGGGGCTCTGCGGCGAACTCCCTCTCCAAATGCTCGCGGGCGAAGGTGCTCACCTTCGCCCGCCCTGCTTTTGTCGCACCGCGTCATGAACGCGCGCGACGCTCCCTCACCGACAAGCCGCCACGGAGCGGCGTTCTCGAGTGGGGGTTCAGTCGTGGATCTGCTCGGCCAGGTAGTTTTCCTTGCCGAGCTGCTTGATGAGGCCGAGCTGAGTCTCGAGCCAGTCGATGGCGTCCTCCTCTTCGACCAAAATATTTTGGAGGAGAGCCTTGGTGCCGTTGTCGCCGAGGTCACGCGCCAGCGCGATGCCTCGGTTCAAACGCGCGACCGCGTCGAGCTCGAGCGCCAAGTCGACCTCGTGCTGTTCGACCGGGTCTTCGCCGACACGCACCGGGCTGAGCCGCTGCATGTTGGGGACACCGTCCAGGTAGAGGATGCGCTCGATCACCGAGTCCGCGTGCTTCATCTCCTCGATGGACTCCTCGCGCTTTTTCGCGGCGAGGCGTGGATAGCCCCAGTTTTTCAGCATCTTCGCGTGAATGAAGTACTGATTGATGGCTGTGAGCTCCGAGGTAAGCACCTCGTTCAAGAGCTCGATGAGCTTGGGGTCACCCTTCATGTCTGCGTCATCCTCCGTGGTTGGCCTGCCCGCGGGCGGCGTCGTCTTCCCTAAGCCTAGACCGGTCAGGCGCAAATCCGAGGGCTTGTCAACTTGTTGAAAGGCCCCTGCAAACTTTCCTGACCCGGGTCGGCCACGCGCCACCTTTTCGCCGAATTTCCTAGTATTTTCCAGGAAATGACTTCCTTTTTCAGTGCGATATTGAAAGTCGATTTCAAGCTGCTACACCCCCTTCAGTAGCTCGCAGCCGGTCTTCCCACGGGGGGGCCGCCACGACCTCTCCAACCTTCTCTTTCGACCATGCTCATCTGCCACTGCCATCAGGTCAGCGATCGTCAGATTCTCAGCTACGCCGCCGAAGGCGCGCGTACCGTAGGCCAGGTGGGTCGGCGTTGCCGCGCCGGCACCTGCTGTGGGGGCTGTGTGAGCGCGGTACGAGACGTCTTGGACACGGCGCATCGAACCTTGCCGGTCGCGACGCGCCCCATGAACGTCGACCCGTCGCTCATGACCGAGTAGTACGCCCGCCTTTGACATCGTTCGCCGTCTGGCCGACGTTTCGGAGCGATGAGTCGGGTGCTAGCGAACGAGGTGGGCGCGCACGCCGTACGGCGAGGCGCGCACGGAAGAACAATCGGTGGGCGCTTCACGTGGGCGCTCGCGCTCGCGGCAGCGTTCGTGGCGGGCGGAGCGCTCGCGAGGGAGCCGGGAGCAGCTGCCCCGAACGCGGGTGAAGCCGCGCAGGCCGCGGCTCCGGCGCCAGCCACCGCGCCGCACGTCCCCGTCGAGCAATATCGGCTTCCGAACGGACTGACCGTGCTCCTCAGCGAGGATCACCGACTGCCCGTCGTGGCGACCGAGGTGCTCTACCTGGTCGGCTCGGGGCACGAAAAACCCGGTCGCACGGGGTTCGCTCACTTGTTCGAGCACCTCATGTTCCAGGGCTCCAAGCACCACGACGCCGAGTACTTCACGCCCTTCGAGCCCATCGGCGCGGCGGTCAACGGCACCACCAACGCGGATCGCACCAACTACTACGAGCGCGTCCCGAGCAATTTTCTCGAGCTCTCCTTGTGGATGGAGTCCGATCGCATGCGGTCGCTCCTGCCCGTGCTCAGCCAGCAGAAGCTCGACAACCAGCGGGACGTCGTGAAAAACGAGCGACGCCAAAGGTACGAGGTGGAGCCGTACGGGCTCGCCTTCAACCACCTCGGGCAAATGCTTTACCCCGAGAACCACCCGTACCATCACGACACCATCGGCTCTCACGAGGACCTGACCGCGGCGTCACTGACCGACGTGCAGGAGTTCTTTCGTCGCTACTACGCGCCGGCCAACGCCGTGTTGACCATCGCGGGTGACTTCGACCCGACCGCCACGAAGGCCTTGGTGGAGCGCTACTTCGGCGACATTCCGGGAGGCGAGCGCGCCAGCGCACCGAGCGCCACCGTGCCCGAGCTGCCCGGGATCGTACACTGGATCAAACAAGACGACGTGGAGCTGCCCCGCGTGTATCTGGCTTGGCACTCGCCCGCGCTCTATGCGCCCGGCGACGCGGAGCTCGACTTGTGGTCCAGCGTGCTCACGGACGGCAAGACGAGCCGACTCTTCCAGCCGTTGGTTTACGAACAAAAGGTCGCCAAGGAAGTCGCTGCTTTTCAGGCCTCGGAAAAGCTGAGCAGCTCGTTCGTCATCATCGCGACTGCTGCGCCGGGTGTGTCTGCGGACAAGCTCGAAAGCGCGCTCAAGGCGGCGCTCCATGAGGCGCTCGCGAAGCCGCCCACCGAGCGCGAGCTCGAGCGCGCTCAAAACGCCTTCAAGAAGAGTTTTTACCAGCGCATCGAAGCCGTGGATTCGCGAGCGTCCATGCTCGCCAACTACTACCTGCACACGGGGCGGGCGGACTATCTCGCCGAGGACCTGCAGCGTTACGTTGCGGCGACGCCCACGAGTGTGCACGACGTCGCCAAGCGCTACCTGGATACTCAGCGCTTCGTTCGCTTGGACTTCGTCCCGGGCGGCCGCAACGTGCCCGCCGAGAAGTCGCCCCTGATCCCGGCTGTCTCCACACAGAAGACCCCAGCGGGCAGCGCCCCGTCGACCTCCGGAGGTGCAAAGTGAAGGCTCTTCGTCGTTCTTCGCGCGCCTCGCGCGCGCTCGTGCCCGCCGCGCTCTTCGGCTCCCTTCTTTCCGCGTGCTCGTCGGCGCCGCCGCCGAGCCGTCCCGGGCCCGCCGCGCCGCCTCCCGCGGAGGCGCCGAGCCCCGCGGATCCGCGCTATTCGGCGCTGCCGAAGCCGCCGCCACAAGCAACCTGGGCGCCGCCGAGCCCGGAGCACTTTGCCCTCGAGAATGGCCTCAAGGTTACGTACCTGAAGCAGGGGCCCACGCCGCTCGTTTCGATCCAGTTGGTGGTGCCGCGCGGCTCCGCGACGGATCCCGCCGGCAAGGCCGGCGTGACCTATCTCTTGGCGGACATGTTGGACGAGGGCGCCGGCAAGCGGACCGCGCTCGAGCTGAGTGACGAGTTGGGACGTCTGGCAACCGACTACAGCGCGAGCGCCGGGGTGGACTACGTGCGCCTCGGGATGAACCTGCTCGCCGAGAACCTCGACGAGTCCGTGGCGTTGCTCGGAGACATCGTGCGCCGCCCGCGCCTCCCCAAGGACGAGTTCGAGCGCAGAAAGGCTCATTTCATCGCCGAAGCCATCGCCTCGGAGGCGCAGCCTCGAAAGACGCTGGGCACCGCCGTTCACCGCGCTCTCTTCGGCAGTGGCTACGCCGGCGACGCTCCCGAAGGAGATCGCAAGACGCTCGCGGCCGTCGACTACGCCACCCTGAAGAACCACTACAAGACGCTCATTGCTCCCGAAGGCACCGAAATCATCGTGGTCGGCGGAGTGGACCGCGCTCGCGTCCAGGCTGCGCTCGAAAAAACGTTCGGCGATTGGACGGGCAAATCGCAAGCAAAGAACAGACCGGTTGCGGAGCCCACCGCTGCTCATCCCATCTACGTCGTCAACTACGGCGGAGCGGCGCAGTCGGCGCTCACCATCGCGCATCGCTCCGGCGGAGCGCTCGATCCGGACTACTTCCGCGACCTGGTTTACAACTGGCCGATCGGCGACGCCTTCACGAGCCGCATCAACATGAACCTCCGTGAGGACAAGGGGTACACCTACGGAGCGGGCAGTGACTTTCGTCGTTACCGGGAAGCAGGCTACTTCGGCGTCTCCACGAGCGTACGCACCGACGTTACCCGAGCCAGCATCGACGAAATTCTGCGTGAGCTCGGCGAGGTTTGCCAGACTCGCCCGCTGAGCGACGCCGAGCGAAACGACGCGGTCAATGGGCTCTTGCTCGGTTACCCCGCGCAGTTCGAGCGCATCGACGCCGTGTCCCTGCGCTTCGCCTCCATTCCCATCTTCGGTCGCCCGCTCGACTTCTGGCAAACGTGGCCGCTCAAGGTCGAGGCCGTGACGACCGCAGACGCGAACGCCTCCGCCAAGCAAAACTGCGACCCGCGTGCGTTCACCATCGTCATCGCCGGCGACAAGGCGGCCATCCAAGCCAGCTTGGACGGCTTGGGTCGCGACGTCGTCGAGCTCGACCGCCAGGGTCACCCCGTCAAAACCGGCGAGGACAAGGCCGGCGAGCCCGACAAGGGCAAGGCGGCCGGCGAACGAGGCAACTGAAGCGCGCCGGCGAACACGCTTTGAAAAGCTCGGGAGAAGGCTGCGCTCAGCGCAGGCCTTCTCCGCCGACGTACTCGTCCGCCCAATCTTCGCCGTCGTCCGGCCAGTACTCCTCGTCGTCTCCCAGGTAGCGAGCGACGTCGAGCGAGTCCACGAGGGCAGGAGGCAAAAAGCCCTGCGACAGCGCCTCGATTTCGACCTCGAGCGCTCGTTTCTTGCCGAGCACGGTTTCGATGCGACCGAGCCGCGCGCGGTGAAGGAGGCGCGCCAGGCGCAGCTCGAGACGTGCTACGGCCGCCGCAGCGCGCTCGCCGAGCTCGGCTTCCAGCTCTGCGCGAGCGGCCTCTGCCGAACGTCGTAGCCGAACCTCCGTCTCGAGATCTCGCGAGAGCGTGTGCTCCAAAGCCCGGGCGAGGCCCTCTGCGCGCTCGGACGCCACGCCGCCCGTGGCCGCCCCCGCGGTGGCGTCCGCCCCACGCTCGACGCTCCGCGCCCGCAGCTCCACGCCCGCCAGCTCACGCCGAATGGCGGCAAGCTCGTCGCGCGAGACCTTGCCCGACGCCTCGGCCTCGCGCACCAGGCGCTGAAGCTCAGCGCGCTGCGCCTCGAAGCGGGCGCGCAAGTCCGCCTGGGTTCCGACGAGGGGCCCGGCTTGTGGCCTGAGCGCGGTCTCGCGCGGCGCCGTATCCGTTCGAGCTCCGCGCGGTGCTTGCGCCAAACGCGCGCGTGCGTCCTTCAAGTCACGCTCCACTTGGTCCAGCGCCGCGAGCTCGCGCTCGACCAAGACGAGTCTTCTCTCTCGCTCGGCGTACCCCGGATCCACGCGAATCAGCGCGCCGATGGAGCGCGCCGCTTCCTCTTCTACGCCCAAGTTGGCGAGCGCTGGGTCGGTGCCCTGCCGAAGCGCGCCGATCAAACGCGTGAGCGCCGAGCGATCCGTCTTGATGCGCTGGGCCGCGGCGAGCACGGGCTCGTACTTTCGATGAAACTGAGCCAGCTTGTCCGCGGCCTCGGAGAACTTGCACGCGGCGAGGTCCACGTAAGCGTCCAAAATGTAACGCTCGTCCTCGTACGGATGATGCGCCTTTCGCGCGGCGAGCTCGTCCAGGTACTCGCGCGCGCCCTGGTAGTCTCCGGCTTCGTAGCGCGTCGTGGCCGCTTCGTAGAGCGACTCGGGGAGGTACCGCGAGTCCCGGGGCACCAAGTAGTAGTAGTACTGGGCGTCGTCGAAACGATAACTTTCGTGAGCAACACGACCGAGCCCGAGCCGCGCCAAATCACGCACCTCGAAGAAGGAGCCCCCGCCGAAAACGGGCGCCTCGCGGGGCGTCAGCTTGGGGTCGGCCACCTTGCAAAACAGAGCTTCTGCTTCCTTCAAACGGCCACGCTCTGCCTCGATGAGCCCACGCAGATAGACGGATTGAGCCCAGTAGCGGGACCGCGCGCCCACACCCGACAACACGGCGAGCGCCTCGGGGAGCTGTCCCGCCTTTTCGTGGGCGCGACCGCGCGCGTAGGCGACGTCCCCGCGAAGCTCCTCGGAAAGCTTGCCCAAGACCGGCTCGATGGGAGCGACGAACGGCGCAGGGTCGCCGCTCTCGAGACCAAAATCCACGAGCGCACGCACAGCGCGCCGCGCCTCGACGTCCGAAGCGGCGAGCAGCGGCACCAAATACGCGCGCGACTTGTCGTAGGCTCCCGCGCGCCCCAGCGCGTCCCCCAGCACGAAGCGGAGACCTCGCCCCTCGGCGCTCTCTCGAAACGGCTCGAAGCGAGGGGACTCCACGAGCGCGGCGGCCTGAGCAATGGCCTCCCCCAGGCGTCCCTCGGAGAGACGAAACTCCACACCCGCCCACTCTTCACGCAGGCGCTGTGCGCTGAGCGTTTCGGTGGGCGCCAGCCGACGCGCGCGAAGCCCCTCCTCGTAAGCGCGCATGCCCAGCTCGCCGCTGGGCGGCGCAGAAGACGGCGCCGGCTCTTTGGCGCTCTCCACCGCAGCAGGTGCCTCGACGAACCAGGATTCTGCGGCGCCGTCCGTCGGTTCCTTCGACGCGTCGGACGGTGGGGGGGCTTCGGCGGCGGGCACCGAAGTGGCGACGCGAGGCGCTGCGCCCGCGGACGAAGCCAAGACCAGAAAGCCGACCCAGGGCGCGCACGAGCGAAGCAGGCGCCGCGCCGAAAAGGACAAAGCTCGCTCGCGTTTCGACGCCGCACGAACGAAGGGCCTCACGGTTCGAGCACCTCGACGTCCAAGCGAGCACCGAGCTCGTAGCGCCCGCTGCCGTCCGCGGCGAAGTCCGCCATGGCCGAGTCGTCCGCGACCAACACGTGAGCCTGCAAGATCTTCTTTTCGGGCACTTGGACCGAATAACGCGCCACCTGCCAGGAGCGCGACGTCGGCGAACGACCGTCGTAGCGCTCGGTTTCCACGCCGAGCACGTGCGTGCCCGGTGCCACGGCGTGCTCGAACACGACGATCTCTTCGGTGCCGGTGAATCGCTCGGGCGCCGAGTACACGACCGCGCCATCCAGCGTGACGACGAGCGACGCGAAGCGCGTGTCGTCCCCGTCCGTTTCCAGCGTGACGCGGAGCTTGCTGTCGTACAGCGCGCCCGTCAGCGCGGTCACGCGAGCGCGGAGCGCCACGAGCTCACCCAGAAGCGCCGCGTAGTCCGGAGACGTGCCGTCGCGTGTCGGCATTTCCTCGGGACGTGGCGTGAGCGGCGAAGGGCGCAGCTTGGGATCCGTATCCGCCGCCGTGGGCGGCGCGCCGAGCTCTGGATCGATGGGGCGACCGTCGGCGGTCGTCGTTGGGACGGCGGCCGAAGCGTCCGGCGCGGGCGCCGCGGCGGACTCGCCGGTGCGCGACGCTTTCGCGTCGCTGGGTGCGGCGGCTTCGGAAGACGCCTCCGCCCGAGGTGTCGCCTTCGACGGCGCACGCGCCGCCTTCTTCGGCGCAGCGAGCGCCGCTCCTCCCTCGAGACCCAACGCAAGGATGAGCCCCGCAACCGCCACACTTTTTACTCGCGCGAACCGGTTCCTCTTACGGCGACTCGACCTCACGTAGTACCTCCACCGAAGCGTGAGTCTATCACGGCCCTCACCCACGCCGGTCGAAGAAGTGAGCCTCTCCCGAACGCCGTGAAGTGGGCCCCTGCGCGTTCGCGCCGCAAAGAAAAGCGCCTCACGAAGCCGCACCAAGGCGGCTTCGGAGGCGCATTCCGCCAGCGAGGCTCGCTTGCTTACTTCTTGCCCTTGAGCTGCGCGGCGACGGCAGCGGCGGCGCGCTCGGCCTCCTCGGGGTCTCCGAGGTAGTAACGCTCCTTGATGGGCTTCAAGTTGTCGTCCAGCTCGTAGACGAGCGGGATGCCGGTGGGGATGTTCAGCTTGACGATGTCGTCGTCGCTGATGCCGTCCAGGTGCTTCACCAGGGCGCGCAGGCTGTTGCCGTGGGCCGCGATGATGACGCGCTTACCGCTCTTGATCTGCGGCGCAATGGTTTCCTCCCAGTACGGAAGGAAACGCGCGACGGTGTCCTTCAAGCACTCCGTCTTCGGCACGTCCTTGCCGAGGCTCGCGTAACGCGGATCTTTGGCCGGGTTGAACGGATGATCGTCGGCCATGGCGGGCGGCGGCACGTCGTAGCTGCGGCGCCAAATGTTGACCTGCTCTTCGCCGTGCTGCGCGACCGTCTCCGCCTTGTCCAGGCCCTGCAGAGCGCCGTACATGCGCTCGTTCACGCGCCAGGTGCGCTGCACCGGGATCCACATCTGGTCGGTCTCTTCGAGGATGATCCAGAGGGTCTTGATGGCGCGCTTCAAGAGCGAGGTGTGCGCAACGTCGAAGCCAAGGCCGGCTTCCTTGATGAGCTTGCCGGCGTTCTTCGCTTCGGCGACGCCTTGCTCACTGAGCGGTACGTCGACCCAGCCGGTAAAACGGTTCTCGATGTTCCACTGGCTCATGCCGTGGCGAACCAAAACGAGCTTGTGCATTGTCAGGTGCTTCCAGAGGGATGGGGGAGCACGCCCCAGCGGGGGGCTCCGAGGAGGTACGAAGCTGCCCCAAGCGGGCCATCCGCCGCAAGCCCCTGCGGGCGCCGATTTCGGCTCGTAACGAGGAAGGGGGGCGCCGAAACGCGTCGAAATCCGGTGCTCCCGCACTAAGCAAAGCCCGTCGCGGTTCGCCCCGAAACAAACCGTCCACGTCTCTGGGCCGCCCTTCGGCAGGCGCGCGGAGCTGCCTCGTGGAAATGGCACCGCGCCCGCCCTCCGCGGCGCCGAGCGAAGCCGCACCTTCTCTCGGGCAACTCGCCGGCGCCGCGGAGGGCGGCCAACACGCGCGCCCGAGCGCCCACGTGCCCCCCCCAACGTGCGGAGAAGAGGGGCTCGACTCGCCGACATGCTGTAGGCTCCGCGCGCATGAGCCTAGTGAAAGAGTTTCGCGAGTTCGCCGTTCGCGGCAACGTCGCCGACATGGCCGTCGGTGTGATCATGGGCGCGGCCTTCGGCAAAATCGTTTCCTCGGTCGTGGCCGACGTGTTGATGCCGCCGCTCGGGCTTTTGATTGGCGGCGTGGACTTTTCGTCATTTCACCTCACCCTGCGTGAGGCTCAAGGCGACGCCCCCGCGGTGACGCTCAGCTACGGAAAGTTCGTCCAAGCCACGTTCGACTTCATCTTGGTAGCGCTCGCCGTATTCGCGCTGGTGAAGGTGATCAATCGTCTGCGGCGCAAGGAGGCGGACTCGCCGGCTCCCCCCGCGGCGCCGCCGCCACAAGAAGTGCTGCTCACCGAAATTCGCGACTTGCTCAAGGAGCGAAGCTGACGGGACGCTGCGCGGCTCTCCGCTCGGTTCCGGGCGCCCTTGGTCGGAACGACCCAAGCGCGCCCGGAACGACCCAAGCGCGGAAAGACGCTCCGCGACGCCCGGACGACGGCGGGCACGATGAATCGCTGAAAAGAGGCCCGCGCCCGGCTCAGTTGTGGAACGGAATGAACACAGCGAGTCCCCCGAGCACGGCCACGTCGTTGACCACACGCTCGATGCCCAGGTTCTGACGCTTCATTTGACGCACGTAGTCGCGCGCGTCCAAGCGCAAGGCGAGCCACTCGTTCAAATAGAACTTGAAGCCGAAGCCCCCCGAGCCCGTCACGCCACGCTCGCCCGGTTCGACGGCAACACCCGCGCCGAGCGCTACGTGAAAGTCGAAGCGCCCGATGGCGCCCCCGAGCCAGCGCACTTTGCCGTAGGCCAGCGACCAAACGAGGTTCCCCATGAAATACTGGAGGAGCTCGGTATCCGGCGCGGTGAGCTGAACCAGGCCCTGGTTGGAGTCGACCACCCCCTGGAGAAACGCGAAGTTCTGCTGCGTGCGCAGGTAGCTCGCCTCGAGGCCCAGGTCCTCCGTGAAATGAAAGGTGTAGGCGCCGCCGTAGATGGGAGCGCCATCCGACACGTCAGCCGCGTACCAGCCGCCGAGCGGCGCGAGCTCATGGCGGAGTGCCTTTTGTATTTGGCGCTCGACCACGCCGCGGTAGCTGCGCTTGCCGACGAGTTGCTCCCGAAGCGCCTCGTCGACACACTGCGCCTGGGCCGGACGCGCGGCGAGCAAGACGAAGGCGGCGACGACGAGCGCTCGGGCGCCTCGGAGGAGCCGACTTCCGCCGGGCGAGGAACCGACACTCACGAGACCTGGGCCGACGCTAGGAAGAGCCACTCGCACGGGAAGCCCCCCTCGCACAAATCGTTCGAAAAGCCAAACTCGCACCAATTGCCCGATTCGCACGGCGAGCCAAACTCGCACAGAAAGCCAGACTCGATGAGGACCAGAGTGTTGACCGGCGCGGCGACGCATCGAAGGGTCTCACGACTGAGTAACACAGTCGGAGGAGCACGTGACCGTCGGATTGAGCGGCGCGCTGGAAAAAGACGTCTCCCCTTCGGTCCTCTCGCGGCAGCACTCGTCGCTCTCGGGCTCGCGCCGACGTCCATCGGGTCGGCTCACGCCGCCGAAGCCAAATCGCTCTGTTCACGCGGTGAACGCACCGCCCTGAGCGAAATAGGATGTGAGCTGAAGCATCAGCTGGGGTTGACCGAGGGGGCGCTTCTCGCGACGGCGCCGGTCCAAAGCGACGTGGCGCTCGAGCGCAGCGCAGCGTTCGGTGAGCGGCTCGTTCGTGTCGTTGGAGGTGCGCTGGGTGCGGGCATGCAAGTACATCCCGAACCGGTGCCGCTCGCCGAAGCCCGCGCTCTCGCCGGGCAACGCGGTCGCCCGCTCGTGTATCTCACACCCGAGCTCATGGCAGGCAAGCTGCGCGTCACCGCGGACGTGTATCTGAGCGCGCGTGCGTTTTGGGACCGCGTGAAGGCGCCGTCCAACGCGCCGCTCCACCATGCCTTCGCCGAGCGCGCCGCGGACGGCGAGCTGCGTGCCTTCTTTCCGCGACCGCCGTTGGTCGTGACCCGACGCGACTCGGCGCAGCTGACCGATGCGTCGGTGTTGGCGATGGCCTGCGGCGACGCGGACGGTGACGGTGGAGACGAGCTGCTTCTGGTCGGCCGCCGCCGCGTCACGCTCGCTCGCGTCACGAGCGGTCAGCTTGCGCCGCGCGTCGAGCGGGCGTGGACGGACCTCTCCGCGGTGGCGCCGTCACCCTTGCGCTCGCCGCTCGCCAGCGCGCGCATCCAGGGGGGCTTCGTAGACGTGGGGTTGAGTGACCGCGCCGACCTCTTGCGCCTCGACAGAGCCCTCGCTCCGCGCGCTCGCGGAGAGCAAGCCCTGCCCTGGCCGGACGGAGGTTGCTCGCGGCTGGACGCCGTTGGCGCCAGCTCTACGCCCACGGCGTGCTTCAACCGCGAAGCGCCGTGGCCGGGCGCAGGCGACAGAAGCGTGGACGCGTTCGCGGCAGGCTTCGTGGTGAACGCCCAAGGAGAGACCCGGCGCGTCGTCGCGGTGCGACCCAGCGCCGAACGTCAGGCACTGCTCCTGGACGATCGGGGCCGGACCGCATCGCTCGCCGACGTCGGAGCGCAGCTCGCCCTCGGGGATCTGGACGGAGACGGACAAATCGAAATCATTTCGAGCCGCCCCACCCTCGACCCCACCAAGGACACGCTGCGCGTCGACACCTGGCACTCGAACGGCAAGCTTTCGAAGCGGTTCGAGCTGCCGCTGTCCGAAGTCCGAGCACTGGCCGTGTGCCCTTGGTCCGGTCAAGGCCTCGCGCCCCTCGTCGCGGCTGCCGCGGACCGCGTGTGGGTGTTCCGGTGATACGACGACGCGCCCTCCTTGCCCTGGGCGGCGGCGCGACGTTCGCGAGCTTCTTGCCCGAACGCGCGAGCGCGATGGATCGGGTCCCCTCCGGCGGCGTCTTGCGCATGACGCTCCCGCTCGGCCTCAGGGCCTTCGATCCGCACGACGCGAGGAGCCTCGACGCCGCGGTGTTCGGTGCTTCGCTCTTCGACCCACTGTTTGCGCAAGACGACGCGGGGCGCCCCTACGCCGCGCTCGCGGAGCGCCTCCCGGAGCCGGTCGCGGGCGGTCTCAGGGTCACTCTGCGCGCAGGGCTTCGCACCGCGCTCGACTTGCCGCTGGACTCGAACGATCTGCTCTTCAGCTTGAAGCGAGCACGCGCGGGCGCGGCCTCCAGCTGGCTCGCTCCGTTCGGTGTGCCACGCACGCTGCGAGGTGACAGTCGCTCGGTGCTCTTCCCTGCGGGGGACGCCGCCGCGCTCGCTCTCGCTTTGGCGAGCCCTGCGGCTGCCATCGTGCCACGCAGCTTTTCTCCCAGCCTCCCGGACGGAACCGGAGCCTTCCGCGCTGCTCCCACCCGAGATGGCTTGGTGCTCGAGCGCAACCCGCGAGCCGCGCGGGGGCCCGCCTTCCTCGAACGAATCGAGCTGCGACGTGCTCCGGGTCTGGCGGATTCGCTGCGTGCTTTCGAGGCGGGCGACGCCGACGTCGGCTGGCTCGCGACGGGGCTCCATCACGCGCGCAAGCGCGCCGTCCGTTTCGACGCGGGCCCCATTGGCCACGTGGTGCTCATGACCGGACAGAAGCTCGGCGCCTGGGGAGCACCCGGAGTCGCGCAGACGGTGCTCGACGGCGTCGATCGCTCGGGCCTCGCGGCGCTCGGCGTTCACGTCGCAGCGGGCCGCACCGCCGCGCCCACGCCGTGGCGGGGGCCCGCCTCGGACGTGCTCGTGGACGGTGATTGCCCTCAGCTCGTGGCCATCACTCGGTCACTGGTGGAAATGCTGGGGGGCAGCGCGCGCGGCTTGCGCGTGGTGCCCGTTGCGCCCGCCGAGCTCGGCCGGGCGCTGACCGCGAACGAATTCTCTCTGTGCGTCGACTTCGTGAGACGGATCGGCAGTGCGCCGGGCGACGACGCGCGCGCCCTCCTTGCGCGCGCCGGTGGCGCCTCTTCCAAGCTCGCCGTCGACGAACCGCTCTCGAGCCTCACGCGACGCCTACGCCTCGGCTGGGTCGGCGCCCTGCACATCGAGGGTGCGCTCACCGAACGCCACGTCGGACTTGCGCGCTGGCAGCTCGGCGACGTCTACGTGCGCGGAACCTAGGGACGCCAACGCGTCTCGATCACTCGGGAAGCTTCTTCGGCTCGGGCAGCTCCACGCCACCCTTGACCGCGCTCACGATGGCTTCCGTCAACGCGGCGTCCGCCTTGACGCACTTGTCGGACACGGTGCCGCTGTTGACGCCTTTGCACTCCTGACGCCGCGCTCGGTACGCGGTCGTCACTCGCTCGTCCTTGCGCAGGCCTTCTTGGATACCTTCCTCCAAGTAGCGCCAGTCGATTTGGTTGTACTTCGGCTTCGGTGCCTTTTGTGTCGTCACCTCGTCGCTGCCGAGCGTGACGCACGAGCCGTCCCAGCGCAGCGCGTCGTACCCGCCCCCGGCGCCGCTCACCTGCATTCCGCCGAAATCCGATGCGCGCGAATAGAGAAGAAGCACCTCCTCGTCGAAGGCGAGCCACTCGTTGCCGCTCGTCGGGCCGCCGGAGGCGTTCACCGCGCGCGTCTTGCGCGTCAGGTAGCCGCGCGTCCACGGCGTGCTGCCTCGAAACATGTAAAGGGCCACGCTCGGATAGACTCCGTTGCAGAGCTTACGCACGAACTTCGGATCGGGCGTGCACACCGCGCCCTTGCCGTCGTGACACGTGGTCGGAATGCCCACGCTGCTTTCCTGCTCGGGGGCCGCGGCGGCCGGCTCTTCCGCGGCGCTCGGCGCTTCCTCTTTCGTGTCGTGCGGCTCCGCAGGTGAATCAGCGGCAGGCTTTGCGCCGCCACACGCCGAAACCAAGCATGAAGACACGAACAAAAGGCCCAAGACAGCACCGCGACGCATGGCGGCACATGGGGGCACGGGTCGCGGGAGCGTGTCAAGAACCTCGAGGCCCGAGCGAGGTGCGGCGGCTACTCCACGGTGACGGTCTTGGCGAGATTGCGCGGCTGGTCGACGTCCGTGCCTTTGAGATCCGCTACGTAATAGGCCAAGAGCTGCAGCGGTATCACCGTCACCAGCGGCGCCACGAGCTCGGGCACGTTGGGCACGTACAGGCAATCACTGGCGAGACGAGCGGCTTCTTCGTCACCCTCCGTGACCACGGCGATCACCTTGCCCTCACGCGCGCACACTTCCTGCAAGTTGCCGAGGGTCTTTTCGTAGTGGCCGTCCTTCGGCATGACCACGACCACGGGCATTTCGCCGTCGATGAGCGCGATGGGGCCGTGCTTCATCTCCCCGGCGGCGTAGCCCTCGGCGTGCGCGTAGCTGATTTCCTTGAGCTTGAGAGCGCCTTCCAACGCGATGGGGAAGCCGAGCCCTCGGCCCAAAAACAACATGTGACGCGCCTGTTGCCACTTTCTCGCAACGGCGAGCACCTCCTCTGCGCGCTCGAGCGTGCGCCGCATGTCGTTGGGCACCTCGAGCAGCGCCTGGAGGGCACCACGCGCCTGCTCGCGATCGAGCGCCTCACGCTGTCGCCCGATGAAGACGGCGAGCATGAACATGGCCACCAGCTGCGTGGTAAAACACTTGGTCGAGGCCACGCCGATTTCGGGCCCGGCGTGCGTATAGAGCGCCCCATGCGCCGCGCGTGGGATGGCGCTGTCGAGCACGTTGCAAAGAGCGAGCACGTGCGCGCCTTGCTCCTTCGCGGCCGCGAGCGCGGCCATCGTGTCGAGCGTTTCGCCCGATTGACTCACGGCCACGACCAAGTCGTGCTCGCCGAACACGGGCCTTCGATAGCGCACCTCGCTGGCGAGCTCGCACTGCGCGGAGACGCGCGCCAGTTGCTCCATCCAGTACCGGCCCGCGAGGCTCGCATGAAAGCTGGTCCCGCACGCCACGAAGTAGACACGCTGGATGCGCCGCGCCACCTCCGGAGAAATGCCCAGCTCCAGCGCCACCAAGTCGCCGGCGTCGAGCTTGACGCGGCTTCGGATGGTGTCCTCGACCGCGCGTGGTTGCTCGAAGATTTCCTTGAGCATGAAGTGCTTGTAGCCGCCCTTTTCCGCCTGGACGGGGCTCCAGTCGATGCGCTTGGGGCGCCGCGCCACCGGGCGCCCTTCGGCGGTCGCGATGCGGATTCCGTCGCGCGTGAGCTCCGCCACTTCGCCGTCTTCGAGGAAAATGACGTCGCGCGTGTGGCTGAGCAGCGCTGGAATGTCGCTCGCGCACAAACTCTCGTCTTCGCCGACGCCGAGCACGAGCGGCGAGTGGTTCTTGGCGACCACGATGCGATCCGGCTCACGATCGGAAACGACGGCGAGCGCGTAGGCGCCCCGAATTCGGGAGAGAGCGCGCTGCACCGCTTCCCACAACGTGCTCCCGTGCTCCATGGCACGCTGCACGAGGTGAGAGACGATTTCCGTGTCGGTGTCGCTCTTGAAGACGACGCCGTCGTGCTCGAGTTGCTGCTTCAGCTCCAGGTGATTCTCGATGATGCCGTTGTGCACGACCGCTACGCCGCCGACGACGTGCGGGTGAGCGTTGGTCTCGTTGGGCCGCCCGTGCGTTGCCCAGCGCGTGTGACCGATGCCCATCGCGCCGGGCAGCTCGCGGCACTCGATGGCTTGGGCCAGGTTGTCCAGCTTGCCTACGGCACGGACGAGGCGCAGCTTGTCCCCATCGTGAACCGCGATGCCGGCGGAGTCGTAACCGCGGTACTCGAGCCGACGCAGGCCGTCGAGCAAGACACGCGCGACGGGACGATCACCGACGTAGCCAACGATTCCACACATTCGAGGTCTCCGTTATCCCCCGCACTGGACCACGCTGTGGCCGCGGCGCGCACTTGGCCCAATTTTTTGCGGTAGGGGCCCCTTAGCACACCCTCGCGGAGCCCCCCACGCTCCAAGCCCTGACGGGCACCCAGGAGCGCCCTCAGCGCGACGGCAAGAGCTCTTGGTACAGCGCTACCGTTTGCTCCGCGATGCTCTTCCAGCTGAACTTTTCGACGGCGCGGGCGCGGCCGGCCTCGCCCATCCGACGCGACAGCTCGCGGTCCAGCGCCACCTCGTTCACGCGCGCGGCGAAATCCCGCGCGAAGCGCGCCGAGTCCAGCGGGGTGCCAGAAGCGTCTCCCTCGTACGGAACCAGGTAACCCGTCTCGCCGTCCACGACGACCTCTGGGATGCCCCCCACCGCCGACGCCACCACCGCCGCGCCGCAGCCCATGGCCTCGGCGTTCACGATGCCGAACGGCTCGTAAATGCTGGGGCAAACGAAGAGCGACGCCGAGCTCAGGAGCCGAATGATGTCCGGCCGCGGCAGCATTTCGCTGATCCACACGACGCCTTGGCGGCGCGCCTGCAGACCGGCGACCAAGGCAGCCACTTCTTGACCGATTTCCGGCGTATCGGGCGCTCCGGCGCAGAGCACCAGCTGAATGCTCGGATCGAAATGCTCCGCCGCCTCCAAGAGGTGCACCACGCCCTTCTGGCGCGTGATGCGGCCGACGAACACGGCAGAAGGCCGCTCTGGATCGATGCCGAACCGCTCGAGCACCTCACCGCCCTGGCGAGGTTGGTACTCTTCGGTGTCGATGCCGTTGTAGATGACCTTCACGCGTTCCGGATCGACCGACGGATACGCTCGAAGAATGTCCTGGCGCATGCCAGCGCTCACCGCGATCACGCGATCCGCGCTCTCGATGGCCGTTTTTTCGCAGAAGCACGAGACCGCGTAGCCGCCGCCGAGCTGCTCTGCCTTCCACGGGCGCAGTGGCTCCAAACTGTGCGACGTCATGACGTGCGGAATGCCGTACAAGAGCTTCGACAGGTGCCCGCCGAAATTGGCGTACCAAGTATGCGTGTGCACGAGCTCGGCGCCCTGCACGGCGGCGGCCATGCGGAGGTCGACCGAGAGCGTGCGGAGCGCGGCCAGGTGAGCCTCCTTACCGTTCAAGGCCTCCCAGCTCTCGTACGCGCCGCGCACCTCGGGAGCCGCGCGAGGCGCGCCAAAACAGTGCACGTCGACCTGAATGAGCTCACGAAGCTCTCGAGCCAGGTATTCGACGTGAACGCCGGCGCCGCCGTAGATGTCCGGTGGGTATTCGCGACTGAGCAGAGCAACGCGCATGCAATTCAACCGGCTCGCACCGGATCTCCCTTGCCGATCACGACGACGCCGCTGTCGGAGATGGTGAAGCCCTGAGCGCGATCCAGCTCGTGATCCACGCCAATTTGAGCGCCTGGAGGGATACGCACGTTCTTGTCGATGATGGCGCGCTTGATGACCGCGCCTCGCCCCACGTCCACTCCGCTGAAGAGCACCGAGTCTTCGACCAGCGCCCCCGTGTGCACCAACACGCCCGGCGAAACGATGGAGCGTCGCACTTGCCCGCCCGAGAGAATCACGCCAGCGGCGACCATGGAGTCGAGCGCGGTGCCGCGACGCCCCTCTTCGTCGAAGACGAACTTGGCGGGCGGCAAAGACCCCGAGCTGCAATGAATTGGCCAGCGCGAGTTATAGAGGTTGAAGATGGGATGGACGCTGATGAGGTCCATCTGCGCCTCGTAGTAGCTGTCCAGCGTACCGACGTCGCGCCAGTAGCCTCGATCGCGCTCGGTCGTACCCGGCACGCGGTTCTGCGAAAAATCGTAGACGGCCGCGTCCCCGGAGGTCACCAGGTTGGAGACGATGTTGCCGCCCATGTCGTGGTCGCTCTCGGCGTCGAGCGCGTCCTCTTGCACGGCCTCCACCAACGTCTGCGTGGTGAAGACGTAGTTGCCCATCGAGGCCAACACTTCGTCGGGGCTGTCGGGGAGGCCTCGAGCGTCCGTGGGCTTCTCGTGAAACCCACGAATTCGGCCGTTTTCTCCGGGCTCGATGATGCCAAAGCGGAACGCTTCCGCGCGAGGCACGCGAATGCCAGCGACGGTGACCCCAGCGCCCGACTGAATGTGCGCCTCCACCATCTGCGACGGATCCATGCGGTAGATGTGATCCGAGCCGAACACACAGATGTAGTCCGGCCGTTCGTCCTGGATCAGGTTGAGGTTCTGGAAAATGGCGTCCGCCGAACCTTCGAACCAACGTTTGCCGGCGCGCATTTGTGCCGGAACGCTCATCACGTAGTTGTTGAAGAGCGGAGACATGCGCCACGTCATCGCGATGTGGCGGTCCAAGCTGTGGCTCTTGTATTGGGTCAGCACCGCCACGCGGCGATAGCCTCCGTTGACCAGGTTGCTGAGCGCAAAGTCCACCAAGCGGTAGTTGGCGCCGAACGGAACCGCGGGCTTGGCGCGGTCACGAGTCAGCGGCCAAAGCCGCTTTCCTTCGCCGCCAGCCAACACAACTCCCAATACATGCTGCCTCGTCGACATTCGTAGAGGATGCTGCCTTGCCGGTGGCGCCTTGGGCAAGAGGACGTTCAGCTGCACCGCAGAAATGAAGAAAACCCCGCCACCGAGCGCTCAGACGCCGTAGCGGGGCGCCCGAGAGACCCGTACAGGTCTCCGTGCACCCTCGAAGCACCCATTAGAAAGACGCGAGGCCCGCGAGCGTCGGCGCAGCGCGAGGAAACCTCGGCGCGGCGACGCTTCCGCGGGCTTCGGTCTCAGCCGTTCAAGGCCTCGGCGCCACCGATGATTTCCATGAGCTCGGTGGTAATCGCCGCTTGACGAGCGCGGTTGTACTGGAGCGTGAGGCGGTCGATCATGTCGCGCGCGTTCTTCGTCGCCGCGTCCATCGCCGTCATACGCGCGCCGAGCTCCGAAGCCATGGACTCGTAGAGCGCCCGCAGCAACGTGATCTCGATGTACATGGGGACCAAGACGCCCAAGAGGGCTTCCTTGTCCGGCTCGAAGATGAACTCGCGTGCGCGCGCCCACTCCGGCACGTCCACGTCCTCGGAGACTTGCAGATCCTCGGCGCGCCCCAACGGAAAGAGCGTTTCCGCGACCACCGTCTGGGTCATGGCGCTCTTGAACTCGTTGTACACGAGGTAGATGGCGTCCACCTCTTCGGCCAAGAACGGCCGCAAGATGGAGCGCGCCACGCGACGCGCCTGCTCGAGCCCCAGGTCCTCCCAAACGCCGCCGAAGACCTCGAAGAGGGGCGCGTTCCGGCGTCGGAAGAAGTCCCGCGCCTTGCGGCCGATGACCGCAATTTGGACCTTCTTTCCCTCCGCTTCGCCTTCCCGCCACATCCGCTCGGCGCGGCGCAGGATGTTGGTGTTGAACGCGCCGCAAAGACCGCGGTCGCTCGTGATGACCAAGAGGAGAACGCTCTTCTCCGCGCGCTGCGCGAGCAGCGGATGGTCCACGACCGGAACGCCTCCGCCGAGGCCTTCGTACTCGCTCTCGTGCGCCACGTCCGACACGGGGCGTGAGCCCGCGACGGAGCGGAGCACGTGCGCCGTTTGCACCGCGTACGGCCTGAGCGCCTGGATGCGCTGTTGAGCACGGTTGAGCCGAGCACCCGCCACCATCTTCATGGCGCGAGTGATCTTCTGCGTGCTCTTCACGCTGCCGATACGTTTGCGGATTTCCTTCTGATTGGCCACGAAACCACCTTACTGGCCGAGGGAAGTGGCGAAGCTCTTGGTGAAAGCCTCGATGACGCCGTTCAGCTTGCCCTTGATGTCGTCGGTGATTTCCTTCTTCTCGCGGATGCCCTCGAACAGCTCGGGATGCTTTTCCTCGATGTGGCCGTGCAGCTCGGCCTCGTACTGCTTGAGCGACTCCACGGGCAGCTTGTCGGCGTACCCTTGCGTGCCCGCGTAGATCGTGACGACCTGCTTTTCCACCGGCAGAGGCACGTACTGGCCCTGCTTCAGGATCTCCACCAAACGTTTGCCGCGCTCGAGCTGGGCGCGCGTCGCGGCGTCGAGGTCGCTCGCGAACTGCGAGAAGGCGGCCATTTCGCGGTACTGCGCCAGATCCAGGCGCAGGGTGCCGGAAATCTTCTTCATGGCCTTGATCTGGGCGTTACCACCGACGCGGCTCACGGAGATACCGACGTTGATGGCGGGGCGAACGCCCGAGTAGAAGAGATCCGACTCGAGGAAGATCTGGCCGTCCGTGATCGAGATCACGTTGGTCGGGATGTACGCCGACACGTCGCCGGCCTGCGTTTCGATGATGGGCAGCGCGGTGAGTGAGCCGCCGGAGTGCGGGTCCTTCTTGGCGACGAGGGACGCGTCCCCGAGCGCCTTGATGGACTTTTCGGCTTCCTTCTTGCCGTCCTCGCCGAGGTGGACGTGTCCGTCGACGCCCTTGAAGCTCACGTCCCCGGGCGGCACTTCCTGATCCGCCTTCACGACGAACCAGCGCTCGGCGAGCTTGGCGGCGCGCTCGAGCAGGCGCGAGTGAATGTAGAACACGTCACCCGGGTACGCCTCGCGGCCCGGCGGACGGCGGAGCAAGAGCGACATTTGGCGGTAGGCGACGGCCTGCTTGGAAAGGTCGTCGTAGATGCACACCGTGTGGCCGCCCGTGTCGCGGAAGTACTCGCCGATGGTGACGCCGGTGTACGGGGCCAAGAACTGCAGCGGCGCCGTTTCCGTTGCCGTCGCCACGACCACCGTCGTGTAGTCCATGGCGCCGTTGGCCTTCAGCTTCTCGACCACCTGCGACACCGTGGACGCCTTCTGACCAATGGCGACGTAGACGCAGTGAACGCCCTTGCCCTGCTGGTTGATGATGGTGTCGATGGCGATAGCGGTCTTGCCCGTCTGGCGGTCGCCGATGATGAGCTCGCGCTGTCCGCGGCCAATCGGAATCATCGCGTCGATGGCCTTGAGGCCCGTCTGCATGGGCTCCTTCACCGGCTGGCGCGCGATGATGCCCGGCGCCTTGATCTCGATGCGGCGACGCAGCTTGCTCTCGATGGGACCCTTGCCGTCGATGGGCTGACCGAGCGCGTTCACCACGCGGCCCGCGAGCTCGGGGCCCACCGGCACGTCGGCGATGCGGCCCGTGCGCTTGACGGAGTCACCTTCCATCACGGACGTGGCGTCGCCGAGCACGGCCACGCCCACGTTGTCCTGCTCCAGGTTGAGCACCAAGCCGTAGATTTCTCCCGGGAACTCCACCAGCTCGCCGGCCATCACGCCTTCGAGGCCGTACACGCGAGCGATGCCGTCACCGCTCGTGAGGACGGTGCCCGTCTGCGAGACCACGGCGGCGCGGTCGAAGTTCTGGATTTGCTTCTTGATGATCGAGCTGATCTCGTCGGCGCTGAGCTGCATGACTCTGTTCTCGTTTGCGTCGACCCCGTCGGGGCCGAAAAAAGGTGGGAGCTGTACGCTGGGGAGCTCGACCGAACGGCGGAGGCCGCGAAGCGAGCACGATGAAGTTTTCGAAGGAGTTTCCGAAAGGACGAAACGTCGGCGCGGCGCGCGTCAAACGCCCGCGGCCGCGCTGGTGTGCAGCTTTCTCTCGAGGTCGTTCAGACGCCCTCGGATGCTGCCATCGATGATGGAGTCACCGATGCGAGTCACCACGCCGCCGATGAGCGAAGGATCGTGGTGCTTCTCGAGCAGCACCTTCTTCTGCGTCGCCGCTTCGATCCGGCTCACCAAGTTTTGATAGTAGCTCTCGGGGAGCGTCGACGCGCTCGTGACGGAGACGCGCACGAGGCATTGCTTTTCGTCCGAGAGACGCGTGAGCTCGCTCGCGACCGCAGGCAGCGCGCTCAGGCGACGACGCGATGCCATGACTTGAAGCGCCTTGTGCGCCGTGCCGGTCACGCCAGCGCGGGCAGCGACTTCGTCCAACACGCGCGCACGCTGGTCGGCGTCGAGGACGGGGTTTTCCAGGGCGACCTTGAGCTCGGGGCTCCGGGTCCACAGGTCGGCGAGCTTGCGGATTTGGTCGGTAACGGAGCCAAGCTCGTTCCCTTCTGCGGCAAGCTCGAAGATGGCCTGCGCATAGCGCTCGGCGACTGCACCTTCGCTCATGATCGGCTCTCCACGCTCGTGCGACCGGGGCTACGCAACGCGGCGTCCACGGTCGCCAAGAAGTCGTCCGCGAGCCGCTGTTGGTCGGCGTCGCTCACCTGCTTTTTGATGGTCTCCTCCGCGGTGCGCACCGCCTCGGCGATGGCTTCGTGGAAGAGCTCTTGGCGCGCGAGTTTGAGCTCCTGGGAGACCAAAAGGCGCGCGTCGCGCTCCACCTGTTCCCGCTCGCTCTTAGCCTCCGCCAGAATGCGTCGGCGCTCGGCCTCGGCCTGCTCGCGCATCTGCGTGCGGATGTTCTCGATCTCCTGATCGAGCTTTTGCAGCTTTTCCTCGTAGAAAGCGAGCTGCCCTTCGGCCTCCGCCTTCATCGCGGCGGCAGCCTCGATACCGCTCGCTACGCGTTTTTTTCGATCCGCGAGCGCCGCGAGAATCTTCGGACCGCCCAGCTTGATGAGCAAGAAGAAAAGGATGGCCGAGTTCAGAACCACCGCGGCGAGGGGCACCGGTGTTCCCGGTGGACGCCACAAGAGACTCGGAGCCGCGCCCTCTTTTTCGCCGAGAAGCCCGTGGACCCAGTTGATGTCGGAGAAGTGAGGGTCATGATGCCCCCCGTGAGCGCCGTGGTCGGAACCATGCGACACTGAGCCCTCGGCGTCGTACTGACCTGTGTGCTTGCCGTGAGCTCCGTGACCGAAAGAGGAGTCACCGTGGCTGTGGCCTTCGTGCACGACGTGAGCGGCAGGAGCGGAAGTGGGCGCGCCATGGCCGTGGCCTTCGTGACCGACGTGGTCGCCGTGAGCGACGTCGGCGTGGACATGGCCTTCGTGACCGGCGTGCTCGACCTGAGCCGTCGGGCTGCCCTGCAGCGTGGCGGCCGGAGCAGCCTCGACCAGGGCATTCTGCGCCGTCGGAACTTGCGCCGTCGGAACTTGCGCCGTGGGCGCCTGGACGGCTCTCGTCACCGTCGGCGCAGCAGCTTCAGCGGCAGCCGGAGGGGGCACCGTCGACGTACGCGCTGGCGCGGCACCTTCGGGCTGGACCGCGGTTGCGGTGGCCGCGCTGGGCTCCTCCTGCGCCTGCGAGGGGCTGACGAAGCCGAGCGCGAAGGCGAGAACCCCGCTCGAGAGAAGCGCGCTGGTCAGCGCGGGACGGAAGACGAAGGACCGCTTCATGAACCAACCTCCGGAGCTTGGGCTGTGCCGGGGCTGGCCCCCGGAACGGAGCGACCCAAGACGCGCCCCGCGATGTCCGCAGCGAGCGCCCCGGACTGCTGCCGCAGATCGCGACGGATCGACTCGATTTCGCTTTGGATCTGGGCTCGCCCTTCTTCCACGATTTTCGCGGACGCTTGGCGAGCTTCCTCGAAGATCGTGGCCTCGAGCTTGGCGGTTTCCGAGCGCACTCGGTCTCGGTCTTCCGCGGCCACGGCACGAACCTTGGCCAACTCCCTCTCGTAGTTGCTCAAGATATCCGCGGCGCGCTCTTGCATGCTGCGCGCCTCGGCGCGCGCACCATCCGTCTTCTCCTCACGTAGCGCGAACACGCGCAACATTGGGTCGAAGAGGAGCGGCTTCAGGACCAGAACGAGGACGGCGAAGATCACCATCTGGATCAGGACGCCTTTGTCCAAATCGACGGTGACCGAAGCAATCAGTGGGCGAAAAGGCACGTCGGCGGCAGGCGCCGCGCTTTCGACGAACGGGCTCATCAGGTGTTCTCCACCTCGCGAATGGGGCGAAGCAGTGCAGCTCCGAGCGACGGCCCGGAGGCAGCGGGCGCGCGGCAGTACCACCCTGCACGCGGCGTGTCCAGCACAGCCGCAGAGCTACACCTCCGGCAGCGCCTCTGCCCAGATCGGACCCTCCACTCGCACGAGGTCCGCGCGTGACACTGCGTCCACGAGGGAGGCGAGCCGGATATCGTCGGCGGGGGTTCGAGCTTCTGGAACGAGCTCGAGTAAGGGAACCAGCGCAAAGGCCCTCCGAGTCAAC
This sequence comes from Pseudomonadota bacterium, assembly GCA_023432025.1. Taxonomy (GTDB): domain Bacteria; phylum Myxococcota_A; class Polyangia; order Polyangiales; family Polyangiaceae; genus NIC37A-2. The sequence goes on along the minus strand of JAEYVE010000069.1, from coordinate 505 downwards.
TCCGGGTGAGGAACCACCAGGGTCTCGGTCTGGACGGCCCGGCCTTCGAGCCAAAGAAGGTCGAGATCCAACGTGCGGGGCCCCCAGCGGACGAGTCTCTCCCGCCCATAGTGGATTTCTATGGCCTGAAGCTCTCCGAGCAGTGCGTGCGGTGGCAAATCGGTCCGGAAGAGCACTGCAGCGTTCAAGTAGCGTGGCTGCGGTGGCCCCACCGGTGCGCTCTCGTAGAGCGACGAAACCCGCACCCACGCGCCGCACGGCAGCGGCTCCGTGGCGAGCCGCGCCAGCTGGGCGACCGCCGCGCGGAGAGTTTGGCGCGGGTCTCCGAGATTGGCGCCAAGGCCGACCACGGAGAGGACGGAGTTTGACATGGGGCGCGCCTCGGGGCCCATCATACGCCCCCCATGCTCGAGATGACCGGTGGCGAGATCTTGATGGTAACCATCATCGGCGTCCTCGTTGTGGTCGGTACCTGGCTCACGAACAAGGCCTGAGACGCTCCCGC
>JAEYVE010000064.1 GCA_023432025.1 Pseudomonadota bacterium | reverse complement strand
TCCTTGGACAATGCGTACCGCGTCGGCCTGCGGGGTCAACACCATGCGCGACCTCAAAGCAGCGTACGGTCGAGGCGCCACGCGGGCTTGGCGCGCAACGGCGCCTCGGGGGTACCGAGCTCGAATGCGCTCGTCACGGCCTCGGTGAGAGGACGCAGCGACTCCCCCGAAAAGCAGCGCTTGCCGTGGAGCGCTTCGGACCGTTCGAAGTCGCGCGCCGCGCCTCGAGCGCCGAGCTGGTGGCTCCAAACTTCCGTCACGAGCGCCGTCCGTCCGCCCGCGTCGAGATCCCGGCTCTCCAAGGTGACCAACCCGTGTGTGCCGTCTTCCGCCTGAGCGCTCGCGGGCACGAGCGCGCCGCTCGGTTCTTCGTAATAGGTGACGGAGGCCCCCTCGACGTCCCCGGGGCCGTACATGAAGTCACGCGCGCCGGGCAGCACGAAGAGCCCGTGGCTGTACACCGCGTCCACCAGAAGAGCCGGCACCACCGAGTAAGTGAGGAAGTTCTTGCCCCAAGGACGTTCGGTGGACCAATGCACGAAGTAGCCGACCGTCAGCCGCTCGCCGTCGCGGCGATAGCGGTAGTAGACGGTGTCCGACATTTCTCCGGAGGACCAAACACGTGAGGCCACGCACACCGGATGCGCTTCGATCAATGCACGATCGCGCGCGTCGTCGACGGCCGACGTGCCGCTGCTCGTCGGCACGAGGTGAAGGGGCCCTTCTTGGAGCACCGGCGAGCGCGCAGCGTTTTTCCAGAGCTCGCTTCGACCCGGGTCGGGCAGTAGAAAGGCCAAGAGCGCGACCAACGCACCAAGCACGGCAGAGTAAGTCGCGATCGCCATCAACGGCGGCACTTAGCAACGCGCATGCCGTCAGAAAAGCCCTATTTTTTACCTAGATCCGCGGACATGTGGTCGCCTCGCGGACACGTGGACGCGCGGTCGCATGACTCCTCACCCCTCCGCCGTGCCCCAATATCGTTCGCTCGAACGTTGCCACGGTGCGTCATTCTGGCGACGCTCACACCCTGATGACACGCGCAGGAGCGCTCCATGGCTGAGCTCGTTCTCTTCGACGGCGTCTGCGGCCTGTGCAACCGGTCGAACCAGTTTCTCTTGAAGCGCGACACCGCCGACCGATTGCTCTTCGCGCCGCTCCAGAGCGAGCTCGCGCGGGACGTGTTGGCTCGCTACGGTCGTAACGCATCGGACCTCGACACCATCTACGTGGTTGCGGACTATCAGGGGCCCCACGAGCGGCTCTTGGACAGAAGTCGCGCGGTTTTCCACGCTCTGTCGTGCTTGGGTGGCGGGTACCGCGCGGCGCGCTGGCTCGGCTTGCTCCCTCGCCCCCTGACGGATGCCGTGTATCGTCTCGTGGCCCGCAGTCGCTACGATTGGTTCGGACAGAGCGACGTCTGCATGCTCCCCGAGCCTCGTCACAGGCGAAAATTCATCGACGAGGTCAAGGACACCTGAGACCGTCTGCAAGACGCTTCAGGCACGGGGCGCAGAAGCGCCTGGCGCGGGATCGGCGCCGGCGATGGCCTCGCGTATGAACAGCTCTTCGAGCGTTTCATGGTGTGGGGTCACCGCCTCCACCTCCACCCCGGAACGCAGCGCATGCTCGAGCAGGGGCTGCACGAGCGCGCGGCCCTCGATGTCGATCTGCAGGCGCGCGCCGTGACGCGTCACGCCGTGTCCAACAGAGCGCGCGAACTCGTCGACGAGCTCGTTCGCGTCGTTCAGCAGCACCGTGCAACGCTGCGCCTCGCGCCGCAAAAGCTCGTCCAGGCGGCCGCGCACGACGATTTGTCCCTTGCGGAGGATGGTCACGTCGTCGCACAGCGTCTCGACGTCACTCAAAATATGCGTCGAGAAGAAAATCGTACGTCCGTTGCGACGTTCGTCGATGATGATGTCTTTGACCTCTTTGCGTCCCACCGGATCGAGCCCGCTCATGGGCTCGTCCAAGATGAGGAGCTCGGGGTCCGCCACGAGCGCAGCTGCCAGCCCCGTACGTTGCAGCATCCCCTTGGAGAGGCGCCGCGCGGGACGGTCCGCGGCGTAAGCCACGCCGGTCCGCTCGAGCACGGCGCGCGCGCGGTCGCGCACGGCTTTGCCTCGAAGACCGGACAACCTGCCGCACATTTCGACGAACTCGGTGGGCGTGAGATAAGGATAGATGTAGGGATTTTCCGGCAAAAAGCCGATCTGACGCATCGCCTTGGGGCTCGGGATGGGGTGTCCGAAGAGCGAAGCGTGCCCGGAGGTTGGGCGGATCAGCCCCGTCAGCATCTTGAGGGTCGTCGTTTTTCCAGCGCCGTTGGGCCCCAGGAAACCGAAAATGACGCCCTGCCGGACCGAAAACGAAATCCCCTGCACGGCGAGCACGCGCTTGCGGGTTAGTCCGAGGCGAAACTCCTTCCTCAAGTTGTCGACGACGATGAGGTCACTGGACACGGGTTGCGCTCCGCTGCTGCACCGGGAAAACCCTCGAACGCTACAAGCCAGAGGGCCGGTTCGAGCACGATAAACGGAGTCGACCAAAAAGCGCCACCCTCGGCGGACCACGCATCCCGGGAGCGTCCTCCGCCCAGAGGTTTTGTGCGGCCCCCGAAGCGAGAGGAGCGTCGGATTTGGAGGAGAAGAATGATAGAACCCCCGGCATCGTGTGGGAGGGTGCCCGCCCCGGCCCCCCGATGGAGCCCAGAAAACGGCGCTCCCGCTGAGGAACATGCAAAAGCACCGATTCGCTTCTTACGCACTGCTTGGCTGGCTCGCCGTCCCCTCCATCGCGTCGGCGCAAACTCCGCCCCCACCCCCGCCGCCACCTCTGCCGGAGTCGACCACGCCCGCGCAGCCGGCGACGGATCCTTCGTGGCGTGCGCAGCCGGCACCGGACGCGAGCGCCGCTTCGCCACAAGGCACCAGCGCTCAACAAGGCACCAGCGCTCAACAGGGTGGCAGCGTTCAAGGCTCGGCTGCAGGTAGCGTCGACCTCTTGGGCGGCAGCGCGTCCGCCAGCGCGGACCCCACGGGCTTGAACGACGTCGACGGGGCGGACTCGGACGAGGCGCAGTCGGAGTACCGGCGCTGGGTGCGCCGCGAAGGTTTGCACGAGCAGAACTCCCTGCGCGGGTCGGTAGGTCTCTTGCGGGTACATCAGGCTGGCTCGGGCCCGAAGGGCACGTTTCGCTTCGGTGTGACGGGCGGGTTCTATTCGGGCTCGGACTTCCTGTGCACGAGCGAAGCGCCCTGTCGTGATCGCGCGTCGGGAGCCACGCGCGTCGGTGACAGCGTCGACCACATTGCAGGAAACGTCACGTTGTCCGCCACGCCCTTTCCGTTCTTGGAGGCGTACGCTGGGCTCTACAACAGCGCTTCTTCCAACGATCTGAGCAACCCGCGTCTTCTCCAAGTGCTCGGGGACGCGAACCTCGGCGTGAAAGTGTTCACTCCGGCCGAGCCAGACAAGCTGTTCTCCTTCGGTGGTGAAGCCGAGCTCGTGCTCTTCAACGGGACGGGAGGCGTTGGCCTGGACGGCGGCAGCACCAGCTTTGCGCTGCGCGCCCTCGGCACCTTGGATCTGAACAACCGGAGGCGCGAAGCCGACCGCATTCCGCTGCGCTTTCACGCGAACACGGGCTACTTCTTCGACAACTCGGCCTCCATGGTCGAGGACCTGGAAACCACCGCACCTCCGGCGGGGCGCGGTCAGCCCATCGAGCGCACCGAGCGCTTCGGCCTCGGTATTTCACGCGTGGACAGCCTCGAGCTCGGCATCGGCGCGGAGTACATCCACGAGTACGTGCGTCCGTTCCTCGAGTACACGGTGGACGTTCCGGTCAATCGTCAGGGTTACGTTTGCAACATCGACGGCGCCGCAGATCGCGGCGACAGGTGTCTGGCCACGGACGCTGGGTACGCCACCACGCCCTCGCGTCTGAGCCTCGGCACGCGCGTTTTTCCGTGGAGCGGCTCGGGCCTGGCTCTTTCGGCCGCCGTGGACATCGGTGTCAGCGGTACGAGCACGTTCCTCGAAGAAACGACGCCGGAGCTACCCTACATGCTTTGGTTCGGCGTGGCGTACGCGGTGGATACCGTTCCGCCCGAGCCGGTCATTCGCAAGGTCGAGGTGGCGGCCCCCGTCGTCGCCGCCCCGCGGCGCGTCCTCGTCGGCACCGTGACGGACGCCAACACGGGCGCGCCCATCCCGGACGCCACGTTGCGCTACGACGGTCGCCCGCTCACCGGCATGGTCGCGAACGCGAACGGCTCGTTCCGCTCGGCGGATCTGGAGCCGGGCACGTACACGCTCGTCGTGTTCGCCGAGGGCTACAAGCGCGGCTCGTGCACCGTCACGGTGCCCAGCAGTACGCCGGGCAGCACCACGTCCAGTAGTCCGGCGCCGAGCCTCGTGGGCGACTTGGAGGAGCCCAACGGCGCCCCGACCCCGGGCGCTTCGCCCACGACGCCAGGACGCGTCGCTGGCTCGGGCGACATCGAGGTCCCGATGGAGTGCAAGCTCGAAGAGCTGCCCAAGGTGGTGAACATCACCGGCATGCTGCTGGACGCCGAAACCAACTCGCCGGTGGCGGGCGCGACCGTGAAAATCACGGACAAGCTCGGCAGGGAGCTGGAGCTCTCTGCGGACGCCTCGGGCGCGTTCCAGTTCCGCAACGTCCCGCTGGGCTCCGCCAAAATCACGGCAAACGCGCCGGGCTACATGACGTCGGTCACGACGTTCAACCTCGAAACCCGCAAGGACGTCGAGGCGCGCATGCACTTGAACAAGCGGCCCGAGCAGCCCAACGTCATCGTGACGGCGCGCGAGCTGAAGCTGAAAAAGCAGGTGCACTTCCTGCACGGCTCGGCGGAAATTCAGCCCGACTCCGAGGTCATCATCGAGGAGATCGCGGAGGCGCTGAAGCAGCACGCGGAAATCACCCGCATCGAGATCCAAGGCCACACGGACGATACGGGCGGCGCCGAGCACAATCGCAAGCTGAGCCACCAGCGCGCCGAAGCCGTGGTCAAAGCCTTGGTGACCCTCGGCGTGAATCCGAGCCGCCTCACGGCCAAGGGTTATGGCCCCGACAAGCCGCTCATGCCGAACGTTTCGGACGCCAATCGCGCCCGCAACCGCCGCGTGCAGCTCATCGTGGTCGAGCGCGACTGAGCCGAAGCGCCGCGCCCAGCGTCTCCGGTCGCGGAGCGCTGGCCACGACGCCCGCCTTTCGTGATGGAACGAAGAAAGCCCGCGCTTCGCGCGGGCTTTCTTCGTTCGTGCACATTCGCCGTCCGAGCGCCGTCGCCGCCGCCGACAGCGTCACGTCGTCAAGAAGAAGACGACGACGGACGGGACGCCGCCCGGAGCGAAATGTTCTCAGTCGTTGCTTTGGGGCTCTTCGTCTTTTTCGAGCGTTGCCTTTCGCGCCGCGTCCTCTTCGCGGATTTCGCGCAGGACTTTCTCGATGCGTTGCGCGTGATCCGTGCCCACGTCGTAGCGGAAGCGCAAATCCGGCACGCGACGCATACGAAGCTGTGGTGCGAGCACCGAGCGCAGGCGCGGAGTGAGGCGCGTCAGCACGGCGAGGACCGCCTTGCGTTCGCTGTCTTCCTCTCCGCCCACGAGAAGACGGACCGTGACGGTGGCGAGGCTGAGATCTTGCGTCACCGACACGTCGTGAATGTACAGCGCCAAGAGGCGCGGATCGGCCACGTCGCGCGCGAGCTCGGCGCTCAGGTATTTGCGAATGGTGCCTTCGAGGCGCTTGGTGCGAATCGCGGAGCTCATGATCGCTTCCATCTCTCGAACGTCGGGTCGTCGCCTTCCGCTCGTGGGCGGGGTTCGCCGTCCCGGTCGTTCCGTTTCGTTTCGTCGTCGTAGGCGCCTGCGGAGCCAAACGGAAGGTCCGAAGCCGGAACGTCTCCTCCGCCTTCCCAAAGGCCGCCCAGAGCGTGGAAAGGCAGCACCTCGCGCCGCGTGTCCACGACCAGAGCGCCGGCGAGCTGCTCCGCAATGGCGAACGCGGAGCTCAAGGCGGCTTCTGCGCTCGCGCCCTCCCGAGCCACGACAGCGACGCCCAAACTAGCCAGCTGGTGGTTTTCCACGTCGCCCACCTCTGCGACGGACACGCCCAGGCGCGCTCTGACGCGATCTTTGTAGCTTCTCACGACCTGACGTCGGTCCTTCAGAGACCGCGCGCCAACGATCCGCAGCACCACACGACCGACTGCGACGAACATGACTGCTCCCCTCGAGCACCGAACGCCTCCGGCGAATGACGGCGCTCTTTCGTCGACTCCCCCAAAACCCACTAGCGCGCCGTCGAGTGGACGGCCAGGGCCCGGCCCTGCCCGGTCGAGCCCCAAATGACGAAAGCGCCGGGCCCCGAGGGGTCGGCGCTTTCGAGCTTCCGGCGGCGGTCTCTCGAGACCGCCGCCTGCCGATGACATCAGAGCTTTTGTTTGATCTGCTCGATCTCGAAGGCCGAGATGATGTCACCCGTCTTGATGTCTTCCATGCCGTCGAGGCTGATGCCGCACTCGAAGCCTTCCTTGACCTCACGCGCGTCGTCCTTGAAGCGCTTGAGGCCCACCAGCTTGCCTTCCCAAATTTGGGCGCCCTCGCGGATGAGCCGCGCTTGGCAGCCACGCTTGATGACGCCTTCGATCACCATGCAGCCTGCGATGGTGCCCGACTTGGTGATGCGGAAGGTCTGACGAACCTCGGCCTTGCCGATGTCCTTCTCGACGAGCTTCGGCGCGAGGAGGCCTTCCATCGCCAGCTTCACCTCGTCCACGACGTTGTAGATGATGCTGTACTGGCGAATTTCGACGCCCTCTTGCTGCGCGAGCGCAGCCGCCTTGCCGGCGGGACGGGCGTTGAAGCCAATGATGATGGCTCCCGCCGCCACGGCCAGGTTGACGTCGTTTTCGGTGATGGCGCCGGCCGCCGAGTGAACCACGCTGACGCGCACCTTGTCCGTGGTGAGACGCAGCAGCGAGTCCGAGACGGCCTCCGCCGAGCCCGCCACGTCGCTCTTGATGATGACCTTGAGCTCGAGCTGCTCTTGCTCGGCCATCAGCTTGGCGATTTCCTCCAGCGAACGCGGCTTGTTGCCGGCCGATGGCGCGAGGCTCCTGCGCTCCTTGGTCTTGCGGCTCTCGGCGATTTCCTGCGCCGTCTTCAGGTCCTTCATGACGTAGACCTGATCGCCGGCGCGCGGCACCTCGCTGAGACCGATGAGCGCGGCAGGCATCGAGGGGCCCGCCTCGCGCATCTGCACGCCTTGAGAGTCGTGCATGGCGCGGATTTTTCCGAACGCAGCGCCGGCGAGGACCACGTCTCCCGAACGAAGCGTACCTTCGGTCACGAGCACGGTGGCCAGAGGGCCCTTGCCGCGGTCGAGCTGAGCTTCGACGACGATACCCGCGGCCGGCTTGTCCGGATTCGCCCGCAGGTTGAGCATTTCGGCCTGGAGGAGCAGGCGCTCGAGGAGATCCTCGATGCCCGCCTTGGTGTGCGCCGAGACCTCTGCGATGAGAGTTTCGCCGCCCCACTCTTCGGGCACCAACCCGAGCTCCGACAGCTCGCGACGCACACGCTCTGGCTGCGCCTCGGGCTTGTCGCACTTGTTGATGGCCACCACGATGGGCACACCCGCCGCGCGGGCGTGATTCACCGCTTCCTTGGTTTGCGGCATGACGCCGTCGTCCGCCGCGACCACGAGCACGGTGATGTCCGTCGCCTGCGCGCCACGCATACGCATGGCGGTGAAGGCTTCGTGACCCGGCGTGTCCAAGAACGTGACGAGACCCTTGGGCGTCTTCACGGAGTACGCGCCGATGTGCTGCGTAATGCCGCCGGCTTCACCCGACGCGACGTTCGTCTTGCGAAGCGCGTCCAAGAGGCTCGTCTTGCCGTGGTCGACGTGACCCATCACGGAGACGACGGGTGGACGAGGCTTCAAATCCTCCTCGTTGTCTTCCGTGCCGCCGATACCTTGCGCTGCCTGGATCTGATCCTCTTCGCTGACCGCGACGTCCTCGACTTCCCAGCCGAACTCACCAGCGACGATCTTCGCCGTGTCGGCGTCGAGCGTGCTGTTGATGTTGATGCCGGTCATGCCGAGCTGAAACAGCTTGCGAAGAACGTCCGTCGCCTTGACGCCCATGCTGCCCGCGAGACCCTGCAAAAGCACGGACTCCTCGATGCGCACGACCTTCTTGTGAGCGGAACGTTCCTTGGTAACGGTGGTGCCGCCCTTGCCGCGACTGAACGACCCGATGCCGCGGTGGCGCATGCCGCCGGGCCCGCGCGCTCCGCCTGGGCCGCCCATGCGACCGCCAGGACCCTGCCCAGCGCCGGGCGGTCCGCCCGGACGACGCTGACCGAACGGACCCGGAGCCTTTGCGTCGTACTGGACACGACGTGGACCCGCGCGGTGGTTCTGCATCGAAACACCGGGGCGGCCTTCCCAAACTTCGATACCGCGCTTTGGCGGCTGCGAAGGGCGGGGGGGCACGGACGGCTGAGCCGCACCTGGCGCCACGCTGGGAGCCGGTGGAGCACCAGAAGGCTGAGGACCGCCTGCCGGACCAGCGCCGGGACCCGAAGAGACCCGAGGAGCTGCAGCAACCTGAGGACTGCCAGAGGGACCACCAGAAACCCGAGGACCACCAGAAATCTGGGGGGCGCCGGAAGCCGCTGGAGCGCCGGAAGGCGCTGGAGCCGGAGCGGCAGCGGCGGGAGCCTCAGGCGCGCCGGGAACCGCTGGAGCGCCGGAAACCTCGGGTGCACCAGACGCTTGAGCGGCGCCTGAATCCTCGGGCAAAGCGGCTGCGGGTTGCGACGTGGGAGTCGCCGCGGGAAGAGTGGTACGCATGGGGGCCGGCGCTGGTGGGATCTGGGGCGCCGCGGCAAGCTCTTCGCCGGGCGGAGGCCGCACCTCGGAAACGGGCGCAGCAGGTACTGGCTCGACAGGCGCGGCAGCGGGCGCCGAAACTTGGGCCGGCTCGGGCGCGGGAGCGGGCGCTTCCGGCGGAGGTGTAGGAGCCGCAGCCGCCGGCTGCGCTTCGACACGCTCTTCCTGAGCTTCGCTGGTTTGCACCGGAGCAGAAGGAGCGGCGCGCTCGGGAGCCGAATGCTCGGGGGCCTCTTCGACCTGCGCCTCGCGAGCTGGCTCGGGTGAGAGGGCAGCCTCCGACGCCTCCACGCTCGAAGTAGGCTCTGCACCTTCTTCTTCGGGCTTGCGACGGCGCACGACGGCAGGGCGGCGCTTCACCACCGCGCCACGCAGTGGCTCGGCGGGAGCAGGCTCCTTTTGCTTATTCAGATGACGCTTGACCTGCTCCTCTTCTTCGGGAGCCAAGGCGCTCATGTGATTCTTCACATCGGGGACGCCCAAGGTCTGCAGCAAGGCAACGAGTGCCTTGTTATCCATACCCAGATCGCGCGCTACCTCGTAGACACGCCGCTTGCCGCTCATTCAACCTCCGTCAACACGTCCACCTGCTCACCCGAGGCCCCCAGGGCCCCCTGCAGATGGGACAAGGCGATAGCCCCAAAAAGCGCTGTCGCCAAGCGTTCTTCCGTGACCGCGAGCACCCCGACCTCGGAGCGACCGCAGATCCGGCCAAGTCGTTCTTTGTTTCCCCAAGCGCAGGCCTTGCCGCTTAGAACGGCGCGGCGCACCCCGGTGGTATCGGCCGCCGCCCGAGCGTCGGTGGCCACCACGACCACGCGCGCCTCGCCGCGTTCCAGGGCCTCCTCCACCGCAACGCTGCCTAGCTCCAGGCGCCGCTGGCGCCGCGCCGCCCCCAAGAGGTCCCGCACCTTCTTGTCGGCCGCCGCGCCCAAAAGCAGAAGCCCCTGCTCCGGAGTGGTCGTCACCGGCGCCCGAAAGCTCCGTGAGAGCGCGGAGCTCAGCTTGGCAATGCAGCCCGGCGTGGCGTGCAACCACGCACCCCGACCGAACGCGGAGCGCGCCAAGTCAGGCGCCACCTGACCCGAGTCGTCCCTCACCCACCGCACGAGCAGGGGTGCTCCGTCCGCGGACGAAACACCACCATGCGCGCGGCACGCCGCGCAGGACCGCTCTCCGCGCGCGACCGCCCGTGGGGACACCTTCCCCTCCGAACGTTTGTCGTGCGTCATGACGGTCATCCGCGGCTTCTCTACTTCACTCTCGTTACGTCGTTACTTCGTTCGGGCTCAGGCGTCCCCGCCGTCGCTCGTCGACACCTGGGCTTTGCGCAGCGCAGCTCGAGCGGCGTCAATCTCCCGCGCCTCGTGCTGCAGGAAGTGCTGCGACGCCTGTTGGATTCGGCGCGCCTTCTTCACGCCGAGCCCGGCGCGAATCGCGAGGCGGTCGGCGTCCTCCGAGGCGACGGACTGCACCGTCCGGAAACCTGCCTCCTCCAAGAGCTGCAGGGTGCGGACGCCCACGCCCTCGACGAAGCGCAGCTTTTCGCGCTCCGTGAGCGGCTCCGTGCCGGACGATGCTTGACGAATGCGCTCCTGACGCATGCGCTCCATCGCCTTCTCCGCAGCCGTGCGCAGCGCGTTCGCTTGATCCTCGCTGGTCACGCCTTCGACGGACATGAGCTCTTCGTTGGCGGCCTCCGCGACCTCTTCCAGAGCGCGGAACCCGAGACGATAGAACGCTCGCGCGAGCTCCTCGTTCACGCCTTCGATTTCCTGGAGCGCGCCCAGCGCCTCCTCCTCGATCTGCTTGAACTTGCTCTCGCTGATGATGTCCAGCTTCCAGCCGGTCAGCTGCGCCGCCAAGCGCACGTTCTGACCCTTGCGCCCGATGGCCAAGCTCAGCTTCTCGTCCGGCACCACCAGCTCCATGCGGTGGTCGGCCTCGTCGACGATGACCTTGTTCACGTCGGCAGGCTGAATGGCGTTGATGATGTAGCGCGCCGTGTCGTTGTCGTGCGGCACGATGTCGATTTTTTCGCCACGGAGCTCTTGCACCACGGCCTGCACGCGCGAGCCCTTGATGCCCACGCAAGCGCCCACCGGATCGACGTCTCCGTCACGCGACGCCACGGCGATCTTGCTACGGGAGCCGGGCTCACGCGCAACACCGACGATCTTGACGATGCCTTCGTAGATTTCCGGAACCTCGGCCTCGAACAGCTTTTCCACGAGCTGCGGCGCCGAACGGCTCAAGATGATCATCGGACCACGCGACTCGCGATCGATGTTCTTCACGAAGGCCACGATGCGGTCGCCGGGGCGATACGTCTCACGCGGCGTCTGCTCGCGGCCGGGCAGGATGCCTTCCGTCTTCCCCAGGTCGACGATGATGTTGTGACCGCGCTCGAAGCGACGAACGATGCCGCGGATGAGCTCACCCTGGCGGTCCTTGTACTCGTTGAAAATGATGTCGCGCTCCGCGTCGCGCACGCGCTGCAACAGCACCTGCTTCGCGGTCTGCGCGGCGATGCGGCCGAAGGTGCTGCGCGCCTGCTTCATGTCGAGCAGATCGCCGAACTCCTTGTCTTGCTGCGCGGCTTGAGCGGCGTCACGCGGGTGCCAGAAAATCTGGAAACCGAGCTCTTCCCCGAGCTCCGCCTCGAGGCCGTGCTCACTGGCTTCCGCGACGCTGAGCTGGCGCTCCGGATCCTCGACGTCCTCGACGACCGTCATGTACTGGAAGACGTCGATGGTGCCCGTCTCCTCGTTGAACTTCGCCTCGAGCTCACGGGTCGGGCCAAAGGCCGCCTGCGCCGCCTTGAGGATGGCCGCCTCCATCGTCTCGATCAGGACCTGCTTGTCGATGCCCTTCTCGCGAGCGACCTGCTCGACCATGCCGATCAACGTAAATTCGTCGCCTGCCATGCTACTTGCTCCGTTTGTCCGCGCGCGCTTTACCGCTCGCGGACGGACGCCGACCTTTGCCGGCCACTCGCGACCTCTTGTTCCAGTCGAACAAAAGGTGCGCGCTTTCGATTTGACTGAGCGAAAAGCCCAGAACGCCTTTTTCCGTCTCGAGGAGCACGCGCTCCTGCTCGTCGACCCCGAGCAGCTGCCCCAAGAGGACCCGCTGCCCCACCCACGGGCTGTCGTCCCCGAGAATTTCCACCAGCTTGAGCTTGGCGCCTTGGCCCGAGAAGCGCTGGTAGTCCGCGAGGGAATACAGCGAGCGTTCGACGCCCGGCGAGCCGACCTCGAGCCGGTAGCTCGGACCGATTGCCTCCGCCAAGTCGAGCGCGGCGGAGATGTCGCGAGAAATCTCCGAGCACAAGTCCACCGTGATACCTTGTCCCGTGATCTTGGAGTCGGGCTGCTCCACGGTGAGCTCGAGCAACCAACCGTGCTGATCCGAACGCCAAACGAGCTCCACCCCCTCGACGCGATGAGCGCGCAAGACGGGCTCCACCAACGAGCAAATTTTCTCGCTGTCGAGACCAGGAAGCTTGATGAAGGCGATGGACATGAGGCAGTCGGAGGCGAAAAGCCCGGCGCCCGCGCGCGAGTCACCGGAAGACGGCGGAGAACCGAGCAAGGTCGGCCCAGCCATTTGACAATCGGGGCAAAAAAAAACGGACCCTCTTGCGGGGGCCCGTGGGGATCCACCCAAATTGTCGGCGCGGAATGTAATCAAGCGTGACCAGGAGTGCAACCCGCCACGACGCGCTTCACGCCGAGCCCGAAACCAGCCCCAAAGCGCGGGCGCCCCCGGGCAGCCCGCACCCCGAAGCGCTCGAAAAGACGGAGAGAACGCCTGCCCTGCTCGTCTCGGTGAGGCCAACGCGCCGCGGCCGGGCAAGCACCCGCGAAACGGCCCGGCGGCGCCCGTCTGCCGCTAACGTCGGTCGACCTCCACCGAGCGCTCCGAGAGCCGAAGCACGAGCCGTCCTTCGCTGTCTTGGTCCAGGTACGGTGCCAGTGCAAGCTGCGCGGCCCGCGAGAAACGCGCCATGAGACGCCCTCCGCGCACGGAGCAGTAGGTCACCCCATCGTCGCCGACGCGAACGCTCGAAGCGTCCAACGGCTCCCGGCTGCCGTCGTTCAGCTCGACCCACGGCTCGGACCCGCCGTGCAGCGTGCGCACAGTCAGCGGCGCGTCCTCGACGGTGACGTACGACCAGTCGTAGCCGTTGTTCAACACGTAGCGCCCGTCGTGGGGATGCCGATCGATCCACGAAGCAAAGGCTTCGGCCATGCCGCGATGCTCCACGAGCCGCCCCTCGTGCCAAAAGCGCCCCTCGCGATCGACGACGATACGGCTCTCCCGACTGCGCCCTTCCGGCGGAGGTCGCGTGAAAAACTCGGGGTGGTCTCCTGGTCTCACTAGTCCAAGCGTGCCGCCGATCACGAGCCTGGACAACCCCACCGCGGCGTCTCCAAGCGACCCGAACCAGCCGCTTTTTTTGGGGGACACCGCCGCTCGTCGACGCTCGGTGCTCCCGCACTACGTCCCCACTACGACCCCCCTCACACCCCCCAGCGACCCCCCTACGACCCCAA
>JAEYVE010000038.1 GCA_023432025.1 Pseudomonadota bacterium | reverse complement strand
GGCAAAAAGGCTTGCACGTGCTCGTGCCGCTCGGACCCGCCGTACCGTTCGAAACCGCAAAAATTCTGTGCGAGCTGATTGGGCGACTCATCGTCGCCAAACATTCCGATACGGCGACGATGGAGCGGCGCATCGCGGATCGCGGCGATCGCGTCTACGTCGACACGGGTCAAACGGGGCGCTCACGCACCATCGTGGCGCCGTACTCCGTGCGCGCCTACCCGGGCGCGACGGTGTCCACGCCGCTCGCTTGGGAGGAAGTGCACCTGGCGCTCGACCCCTCGCGCTACACCATGTTCACCGTCCCGGAGCGGCTCGAGAGCCGTGGTGATCCCATGGCGCAGCTCCTGCTCGAGACGCCCGACATTGCGGGCGCCGTTACCCGAATTGGCCAGAAACTGCGGCTCTAGGCACCGAAGACACGACGCGCCGCGCGGCTCCGCAAGAATGCCCCAGTGCGGGAGCACCGCGCGGTGAGCTCGAGTTTCCGTCCCCACCAGTGCGGGGGCACCGCCGGGCTCCGTCCAAAGCCCCAGTGCGGGAGCACCGCGCGGTGAGCTCCAGTTTCCGCCCCCAACCTCACATCAGGCAGCGTTCCACCGAGTTCACGTCGCCGGCGGACATGGCGCACTCGAACTTGCTTCGCGACACTTCTGCCGAGCAGCGGTGAAACTCCGGATCCCGCGCGGCCTTGGCGCGCGCTTCGGCCTTCAGCTTGTCGCGCTCGGCCGCCTTCGTCTTGGGGCGATCCGACCGAATGAGGAGCTCCGTGTAGTGGTCGAGCAGTCGCCCGCACTCCTCGTCGCTCAAAGGATGACCGCACCCCGTCGCGCCCAACGCCGCCGCAGAAAGAAAGGCCGCGCCGAGCACCGTGCGGAGAGCGCCGGCTCGCGGGCACGCCAAACGCACTCCGCTCACCGGAAGCAATCCTCCGTGAGCTCCTTGGACGTCTTGGCGTTCTTGACGCACTCGAGCGCGCTGTCGGTGATGCGCTTGCCGACGCATTCGCGCATCATGGCGTCGTGCATGGACTTCTTGGTGGCGGCGACTTCCGACGCCACGAGCTGTTCGTCCGGCTTGCCGAGGCGCGCCTCCATTTCGAGCCGTGCGGCCTTCTCCAAGATTTGCTCGCAATCTTGCTCGGTCGCGGAGCGGCCGCAGGCCGAGAGGGCAAAGACGCAAACCACGAAGGCCACGGACAGGCCCAGGGAGCCGAGGGGGCGGCGAGAGCTCGAAAGGGTCATGCGCGCAGGACTTTGGTCACTCGGAGCGGCGAGAGCAACGCTCGAAAGCGAGCAGGACGGACGAAATCTGGACGCCTGTCCAGCGGATGCTAGGATTTTCGCCGCACAGCTCGGTGCCCTCGGGGCGCTTGGTGACCCCCAGCACTCCGCCGTGGGACCTCGATCGAGCGAAGCAGGCCCCACGTGACGGAACACCGCACCCGGTCATCGAAATCAGGATCCG
Organism: Pseudomonadota bacterium; assembly: GCA_023432025.1. Lineage (GTDB taxonomy): Bacteria > Myxococcota_A > Polyangia > Polyangiales > Polyangiaceae > NIC37A-2. The sequence continues at coordinate 2,421 of JAEYVE010000038.1, read as the reverse complement.
AGAACGTTTCTCGGCCGTCGCTCGTCGAGCAAAGCTCGGCGGCGCGCCAGGCGGCGCAGCTGAAAGCGGCGCGAAGCGTTTCCGCGGGCAGGCCCAGCCCCGCCTCCGAGGACGAGGATGCGCCCGAGCTGCTGCTCGCGCGCGCCATCAAAACGGACGTGGCGCGGGACAAACGCGCCCTCGCCGAGCGAGGGCTTCGGCTGAACGCGGAAGGGGACGAAGAACTGGAGTGTCTCTTGCTGCGCCAAGTGTACCTGGCGGCGCTGGAAGAGGAGCGGTTCGAAGAAGCGCTCGACCTGGCGGATCGCATGATCGAGCTCGGGGAGCTGGGGGACGTGGCCCGTCAGGACGCGGCGCGCGCTTGTTTGGCCCTGGGGGACGTGGACGCCGCGGTGGGGCACCTCCGTATTGCCGGCCGCGTGAGCCCGCCTTCTCGCCGCGCGTTTCACGACTGGACCTTGGGGACGGTGCTCTACCTGGATGGGCGTCCGGCGGACGCCATTTTGGCGCTCTCGCGCGCTGCCCGTTGGGCCACCACGCAAAAGCCACTCTACGAGGCGCTGCTCGCCCTCGCGCGCCACGCCAGCGGGCAAGCCGTGCCGGACCTGGCCGAGCTACGGAGCCAGCTGGAAGATTCGAGCTGCGTCATGGGTTATGGAGAGCTGGTGCTGGGCGAGCTGTGCGCGCACTTGGGTGACCATCAGGCCGCGCAGCGTCACCTGCGCAGCTTCGTCGAGCGCGTCGCGCAAAGCCGCCGCGCCAAAACGCTGACTTTGACCGCAGAGCTGAAGCACGCCACGCGCCTTCTCCAACGCCTCGGGAGCAACCTGCCCCCGCAAAATGCCTAGCTCGAAGAGGGCTCTTCCCCTTTCCGTGAGAGTGCCTGAATCCCGGGTCAACTCCGCGAGGTGCCTCTCCTCCCCGAGTGCCGAAACCGCACCGCGACCAAGCGCGCTACGAACCAGGGCACACCCGTGAAAAAGAGCCTCTCCGCTTCCCTTGCGCTCCTTTCGCTGCTTTTCGCTACGACGCCGGCCTTCGCCGCTAGCTCGGACGCGTTCAGTGAAGCCCTCTCGCGAGGCCCGGTGTACGCGGTGCTCGCCGCCCTCGCGGGTGGGCTCTTGGTCAGCCTGACTCCCTGCGTCTACCCGATGATCGCCATCACCGTGAGCGTCTTCGGGGCGCGGCAGTCGGCGAGCCGTTGGCACGGTGTGTCTCTCAGCGCGGCGTTCGTTGCCGGCATCGTCGCCATGTTCACGCCGCTCGGCGTCGTCGCTGGCCTCACCGGCGGCATGTTCGGCGCCGTGCTCCAAAGCACCTGGGTGCTGGTCGGCATTTCGCTGCTCTTTTTGGCCATGTCGGCCAGCATGTTCGGCGCCTTCGACTTGGCTTTGCCTTCGGCCTTGGTCAATCGCTTGAATCGCGTGGGCGGCCTCGGCGCCAAAGGCGCCTTCGGCTTGGGCCTCGTCTGCGGCCTCATCGCGGCGCCCTGCACGGGGCCGGTGCTCACGGGCATTCTCACTTGGATCGCCAAGAGCCAAAGCGCCACCTTGGGCGCGCTCGCGATGGGGGCGTTCTCCTTGGGCCTCGGCCTCCCGTTTTTCATCGTCGGCGCCTTTGCGATGCAGCTCCCCAAGAGCGGTCCGTGGATGCTGCACGTCAAGAGCCTCTTCGGGCTCGTGCTCGCCGTGGTGGCGCTCTACTTCTTGAGCACGGCTTTTCCGGCGCTCGGGCGACTGGCGCCTACGGGCGGCACCTTCCTGGGCATCGCCGCGGGGCTGGCGCTTTTGGGAGTGCTGCTCGGCGCAGTCCATCGGGACTTTCATTCTCCGGACACCAAAGACCGCGTGCTCAAAGGTGCGGGCGTGCTTTTGACGACGCTTTCGGCCTTCGCGTTCATCGCCGGCTCGAGCGCGCCCGAGCGCACCCTCTCTTGGCAAAGCCTTCCCCTCGCGGAAGCGCGCGCAGAGGCGACGAAGAGCGGCAGGCCCCTGCTCGTGGACTTCACGGCGAGCTGGTGCGTGGCGTGCAAAGAAATGGACAAGCTGACGTTCGCGGCGCCCGAGGTAGCGAGCGAGGCCGGTCGCTTTTTGGCCGTAAAAGTCGACGCCACGGACGACGAAGACCCGGCCGTGCAGAGCGCGATGCAGTCCGTCGGCGTGCGCGGCTTACCCACCGTCATCGTGTTCGACTCAGAGGGCGCCGAAGCGCTGCGCTACACGGACTTCGTCCCGCCAAACGAGTTCGCGCGCGCCATCGCCGAAGTAAACTGAGGGGGACAGGGGCCGGCCGCCTCCTGAGCGACCCCCTCATTTCGCGGCCTGAAAGTCGCTCGTGAGACCAAGAACCCGAGCGAAGAAGTTATTCTCGCGCAAGATCTGGTCGTAGGCCGTGAGCAGTGGAATGCGCCGCTCATCGCGC
>JAEYVE010000006.1 GCA_023432025.1 Pseudomonadota bacterium | reverse complement strand
AGCCAACAGCAGCGAGTGGGTAGAGACGGCCGGTATCGGCGTCGACGATGACGGTCGCGTTTACTTTGCGGGAACGTACGCCAACTCCCTCACGATTGGCTCTCAAACGGTAAGCTCCTCGGGCTCGGAGCCCTCGTATCGCGACGCGTTCGTGGCGCGCCTCAGCCCCGAGGGACAGCTCGCTCTCCCTTTGGTCACTCTGGTGAGCAGCGGTTACGAATACGGTCATCAGCTCGCGGTGGCGCCGAACGGCAATCACTACTTCCCGTTGATGGCCGGCGGTGATTTCGTGGGCAGCGCCCCGGTCGTTGGCACCAAGGCGACCGACTACGCGCTCCTCGCTGCATTCAACCCGAACGGCGTGCTCCGGTCCGAGGTGAGCTTCTACGTTCCCGATACTGCCCCCGCTCAATCCATGGTGCGGAATCCGGTCACGGTCCCCACGGCCAACGGGAACCGTGCCTATGTGCTCTCGGAGTTTCGCCATCACGTGCGCTGGCGATACCCAGCGACGCCCGGCTACCAGGAAGAAACACCTTCCGGCTGCCACACCCTACTCGCGGAGGTGAATGCAGGCGTGCCCACGTGGAGCGCGACGTACCCGTGGTGCAGCAACACTCGCAAGAGCATGGTGCGAGGTCAGGACGGAAGGCTCTACGTAGGCGCGGACGCCGGCTACAACCCCGCTGGCACAGAACCGTCCACTTGGGGCGGCGTCACCTTCCAGAGCACCGATTCTAGCGTGATTGCGAAGCTGGATCAGACCAACGGTTCCATCCTGCAGATTCGCGAAATTTCGCCTGCTAACCTGCAGGCGCTCGTAGCGCTCCCCTCTGGCGGCATCGTTGCTGCTTTCCTCACCAGCTCGCCCCTCGTCATTGGAGACCTCGAGCTGCCGGCAAGCTCCGGCTACCTGGTCCGCTTCGATGAGGATCTGAACCCCACGGGACACGTCGCGTTGGGTTCGGGCAGCCTGACGGGCTTCGGCTATCCGTCCGTGTGGATGGCCGTGAACCCTGCCGGAGAGGTGTTCGTTGCCGGAGGCATCAGCTCCAGCTTCGATTTCGGCGCGGGGCTCCACGAGTACCAGGGAACGAGCCCGCGAGGACGTTTGGGTGACGGCTTCGTCGCCGGCTACGACAGCCAGCTCCGCCTTCTGTTCAGCGAAACCTACGGCAGCGGCGGCAACGACCGCGTTGAAGGAATCGCCGCCGACACCGAGCATTTGTACGTCCTGCTCAATTTCGCCGACACCCTCGACGCGCAGGGCACCACGCTGCATCCCACGGGCAGCGGCTCCGCGGCAGTCATCAAGCACAAGGTGCACTGAGCCGTCACGGCGACTCGCCTCGATGAGCGCCGCGGTGAGCGCCGACGCGCTCGAGAGGCGCTGCTCACTCCTCGCATTTGGAGGATTCATGTGCACCTCACTCTCACGAGTGAGGCGCACATCGCCACGGCTCGTGCGGCACAAAAGAAGAAGGCCGAGCAGCTTCGCCGCTCGGCCTTCTCCACGTTCAGAGTCGAAGGAACTGCTCAGCGCACGATGGCGCAGAAGTCCTCGCTCTTGGGGCCCACGCCGCCGCTCCAAATCTCGAAGCCAGCGAAGATGTTCGTGAGGTACCAGTTCGGCTTGACGATCGAACCGACCGCGGACGTCTGCGCGTGTTTGATGAAGTCATTCAGGTCGAACGTGTACTCCTGAATCTGACCGCTCGCGGGGATGTAGGAAATGGCGGGCTTGCCGAGCCAGCAGCCGCCGCACGTCCACACCTTCCACTGGCGGCCGCCCACCGTGAACGTCTGATTCGGGATTTCACTACCGAGCGGCGACCGATTTCCTGGACGTCGATACCAGACCATCAAGTAACCGCCGGACGGACCTTCCGGGTCGCCCGCCGCCGTCGTGCTGAACCACACGTCGTAGGCCGCGTTGAAGTCACCGTCACCGCCACCCGACCAGCGCCACGCCGTGGGCACTTCGGTGAGCGCGCTCACCTGCTTGGGCAGGTTGTCGCCCGACGGGTTGCGACCGAAGTTGTTGCCGATGAACACGGACGGGAAGCTCACGGGCGTACTGCCGGCCGACGGATTGTTCTGCGCAATGACCTCGAACGTCATGCCGTTCACGCGAAGCGATTGCTGCGTCGCCGTGCCGGTCCAGACGTTGTTTTGAATGATGTAGTTGCGGCCTTCCCGCGTCGCGAGGCGCGTCTGCTGGCCGGTGATGGTCGTGCCGCCCGTGGAGGCGGGCCCGAGCGCGCACGTAGTCCCGACAGGGCCCGTCGTGTCGACGGACTCGAAGAGGTCGTCCACGCAGAAGTCGTACGACACGTCCGCGTCCGCGTTCGCCGGCACTTGGACGAGAGCCTGCGTGAACGGCTGACCTGCGTACGCTTGGCCCATTCCGCCCGTCCAGCACTCCGTGTTGAAGGTGCTGTACGGCACGAAGCCTCCGCTCGGTGGCAACGTCGCGCACCAGCTGTCGTACTGGTCCGTCGAACCTGCCTTGGGGGCTTGGATCACGAGGCGCAAATCCGAACCCGCGCTGTTGGTGACGCGCACGGTGATGCCTTCCATGCCGGCCGTTGGCGTCACCGGCATGGGCTCCGCGCCGTCCGCGGAGTCCTGGTTCACGCTCCAGCCGAACATGGCGCCGTTAGCACCCTCGCCATGCTTGGGCACCGTGCCCCGCGCGCACAGCGGGAACGCGAAAGAGGTTTCGTAGTCAGCCGGCATGACCGTGGCCGCGCCCCAGGTGCCCGTGAAGGCGTAGCCCTTCCAGGTGCCGTTTTGGATGTAGCCGCCGCAGTCCACGCCGGGCGTGCATCCGACGGGCGCGTCGCCGCCGGTTCCGCCGGTGCCGTCTCCGCCCGTGCCGGTTCCGTCTCCGCCGGTTCCGACGCCACCAGTGCCGCCCACGCCCGCGTTTCCGCCCACACCGCTGCCGCCGCCGGTGCCGTTGCTATTGCAAGTCACACCGGGCGGGCATGCGCACGTGCCCGCTTGGCACTGCGTGCCGCCGGTGCATGCAATACCGCAGCCGCCGCAGTTGGCGGCGTCCGCGTTCAGGTTCGCGCAGCTGTTGCCGCACGCCGTTTCACCTTGGGGACACGTCGTGCCGCACACGCTCGCGCCGCACACCAAACCTGCGGGGCACACGGTGCCGCACGAGCCGCAGTTGTTGCCGTCGCCCAGTGTGTTGGCACACGACGCACCGCAAGCCGTCAAACCCGCCTGGCACTGGCACTGACTATTGGAGCAAGCGCTACCAGTTTGACACTGGATGCCGCAGCCGCCGCAGTTGAATGGGTCATTCGCCAGGTCGAAGCATTTGCCACCGCATTCGGGGTAGGGGCAGGACCACTCTTCCTTCGCTGCGGGTGAACACCCAGCAATGGAACCGAGCACGAGCAGCAGGGTGACTGCGAGCGCCATCAGCACACGGCTCGGCTGACTCCTGAATCTCCTGAATGCGCTTTGTCTTTTTGCGTGACGCATGATGCTTCTCCTGGGGCGGACCTACGCCAAATCGTGCGCGGAAGTCGACATTAGAAAGCGCATTCCTCCGAAGGCAAGGAACGCAGACGGATTTCTGTGTCACCGCAACGCGCGCAGCAGCACGGCACTTTTCCGATCTCCCCGGCCGCCGTGAGCGTTTGGTTCGACGCTCACCGGGCCTATCATCCAGCCTGAGATCCTATGAGCTTCCAGACACGGTTCATTTGTGTGGCGTCCCTACTCTCAGCCTCCGCGCTGGTCACCCTCGGCTGCAGCGGGGACGACGACGACGGCGATGGAACGAAGCAGGGAAGCGGCGGAAACCAAGGCAAGCCCGGCTCCGGCGGCTCGAGCTCGAGCAGCGGCGGGAGCAAGGGCACAGGAGGCTCGGCCTCGGGCAGCGGTGGCGCCGCGGGCAGCGGCAACGTCCCCGTAGACAATCCGCTCACGGATCCCGAATCCGGTCCGCCAGCGGGCAACCCAGACGGAGAGTGCGACATCCCGGCCGAAGCAGGGCTCGAAGACGTGTCGAATCCCAAGACGGTCGTCGGCACCGGCGCCCCAGAGAGCTGCACGGGTGAGGCCTTCATTGCCGCAGTGGCCCAGGGCGGAGTCATCACCTTCGACTGCGGTCCGGATCCCGTCACCATCACGCTCGACGAGCCGGCCAAGGTTTTCAACGACGCGAGCGAACGCATCGTCATCGACGGTGGCGGCAAGGTGACGCTGAGCGGCGGCGGCTCCACGCGCATTCTCTACATGAACACGTGTGACCAGAATCAGGTCTGGACGACCCCGAACTGCGACAACCAAGAGTTTCCGCAGCTGACGGTGCAAAACATCACCTTCATCGACGCCAACTCGAAGGCGGACAAAGAATACGACGGCGGCGGCGCTATTTTCGTGCGTGGCGGACGCTTCAAGGCCGTCAACACGCGCTTCTTCAACAACGTGTGTGAAGACGTCGGCCCGGACGTGGGCGGCGGCGGCATCCGCGTTTTCGATCAGTACGAGGACCGCCCGGTCTACGTCGTCAACAGCACGTTCGGCGGCGAAGAGGGCCTCGGCAACGTGTGCTCGAACGGCGGCGGCATCAGCAGCATCGGCGTGAATTGGACCATCATCAACAGCCTCTTTTCGCACAACCAGGCCATCGGGAACGGCGGTAACCCAGCCGAAAGCGGAACTCCGGGCGGCGGCAGCGGCGGCGCCATTTACAACGACGGCGGCACCCTGGCTTTGTCCTTGTGTGGCACCAAAATCGAGCACAACGAGGTCAACGCGTACGGCGCCGCCATTTTCTTCATCAGCAATACCCACGACGGAACGCTGCGCATCGAGGACTCCGTGATTCGAAACAACGTGGGCGGCTCTTGGCACGAGTTGCCGGGCATCTCCATGCACGCCGACACCACGCAGATCGTCGACGAAGACTCCGTTTTGGAGTGACCTGCCGCGCAGCGCGGTGAGCGCGGCGCGGTGAGGTCGTCACGCTCGCTCGCGCCTTCCCGGACTTGCTCACCCACCCCCGAGCCTCCTCCGCATCGAAGCACGCAACGCGCGCGCTCTTGGGGCCGAGGAGGCCTCCATGCTCACTTCGGCGCTCTCGAGGCTCGCCGTTTTTTCGTCGTTGGCATGGCTTGCGCGAGCGTGGCTGTCCGCTGCGTTCAGCTGTGTGCTTTTCGCGTGCGCGGCGCCCGAGTCTGCCGCGGAGTCGACGGATTCGGAGCTGGAAGGTGCCGTGAACACACCCCACGGAGACCTCACGGACCTCCACCCCGCCCCTCCGCCATCGTTTCAAGAGGCCAAGCTGCTGGCGATGGAGGTGTACGCAGATCACCGGGAAACGCTGTACTGTGGTTGCGCCTTCGACGAGCACAAGGTCGTGCTCCCCGAGAGCTGCGGCTACGTTCCGCGCCAGAATGGCGAGCGCGCTCGTCGCGTCGAATGGGAGCACGTGGTGCCGGCGGCAACGTTCGGACGACATCGCGCCTGCTGGCGCGACGAAACCTGCCGAGACGAAGCGGGCCGCGCCGTCACAGGGCGGGCGTGCTGCGCGGCCCTGGACCCCGAGTTTCGCGCGATGGAGGCAGATTTACAGAACTTGGTGCCCGCCATCGGTGAGCTGAATCTCGACCGCTCGGATCGCTGGTTCGGCCTCGTCCCCGGCGAGTCGCGTGCTTACGGACGCTGCGACTTCGAGGTGGACGTGAGAGAGAACGTCGTCGAGCCTCGGGAGAGCGTGCGTGGTGACGTCGCGCGCATCGCGCTCTACATGCATGCCGCCTACGGCGAGAGCGCGCTACCGCTTTCGGACGATGCGCTCTTTCTGCTGTGGGAGTGGCAGGCCGCGGATCCGCCCGACGCGTGGGAACGTGAACGCAATTCACGCATCGGCGAGCTCCAAGGCGAAATCAATCCGCTGGTTGGTCTGCCGTAAAGAGCGGCTCCGTGCGCCCTGGACCGCGACGCGCAGCCCGCGTTTTCAACCGGCGGACGCTTCGATACGCGCGCGGAAGGTTTGGCGAGCGTAGTGCAAGCGCCGCCAAACGGTGGCCTCCGGGCAGCCGACGATGTCCGCGATGGTCTTGCCGGGGACGCCTTCCATTTCGTAGAGCACGAACACTGCGCGCTCGCTGTCGGACAGGCTGTCCAAGGCAGCCGCCACGCGCTTACGCGCCTCGCTTTCGCACCACGCGGCGTCCGACGTGAGCGAAGCGGTCGGCTGAATGGAGAGCATACGCCCGAGCACCGCGCTCACGCGCGCCCGCCGCCGCGTCTTGCGGGCCTGGGTCACACACAAGCGGTACAGCCAGGTCTTGAGCTGAGCGTCCCCGCGGAAGCTGGAGAGGTAGTGGAACATCTGCAGGAACACGTCCTGCAGCGCGTCCTCGAGATCCGCGTCCCGCACCCCGAGCTTGCGGAGGAACGCGGCCGCGATGGGGTGGTAACGCCGGTGCATGGCCCGCCACGCGTCGGCATCGCCGCTTTGACACGACGCAACGAGGACACGCTCGCCGTTCGTGCTGGAATCTGAAAGCAGCCCGCCAACCATCCTCACCCTGTCCCTGCTTAGAGCTCGTCGAGGGGCGAGCCTTCACGAAAAAAGAACAGCCACATCAGTTTTATTTGACCCCGGCAGCTTCGAGACTTTCGAGCCGCTCTTGGGCCTGCGCCGCACGAGTCGGCGAGGGGCGCTGAAGGTACATGCGAAATGCGGAGGCCGCCTCGGCCGTTCGTCCGAGCCGTTCAAGGCAGGCGGCGCGACGAAACTCCGCCTCGTCCCCGCGCGCGCCCGCCTCCCCCACGAGCGCAACGTATGCGGAGACGGCCCGAGAACAGTCTCCCAGCCGCTCCTCGAACGTTCGACCGCGCCAAAGATGCAAGGAGGACGAGAGGGGACGGCCCCAGGGCTGGCTCAGCAGCTTTTCGCTCGCCTCGAGGGCCTCCGTGTGCCGTCCGGACGCCGACAGAGCTTGAATTTCCAGCTCCTCCACTTCCGCCCGCAAGGGACCTTCCGGGTAGCGATTCTTGTTTTTGTCCAAGAGCGAAAGCGCCAGCGCGGGAGCCTTCAGCTCGCGCAGCTGCAGGCGAGCGGCCTCCAACCAAGCGACCTGCTGCACCAGCGGCGTGCTGGAAGAGCGCCCCAGAGCCTCGAAACAGTGCGCGGCCTCGCCGGGGCGGCGAGCTTCTACGAGACCACGACAGGTGTGCTCGGTCACGGGTGGATGGGACGGAGTGGGGGAAGCTTCCGCCGGAAGCGAAACGGCCGCTGGGGCGCTGGGCGAGAGGGGCAAAGGCGCTGGGACCGAAGGCGCAGGCTCCCTCGGCGCGACGGCGACGGCGGCAGCGTGCTCGGCCTCGATGGCCTCCAACACGGGCTTACTCGGCCACAGCCCGAAGGCAGCAGCAACGACACCCGCCGCTGCAGAAGCCATGACGAGCAAGAACAGGTCCGTGTTGCGCTTGCGACGACGCCCTTCGAGGGTGCGGAACGCCTTGGCTTCGTCCAATTCGGGGCGAAAGCCCGCATCCGCGGCTCGAAGCAAACGACCCACTCGGTCGTCCCGCATTTCGAGGCGCTCGGGCGCTTCGGGAGGCCGCTCCGTCACGGATGCGCCTCCAAGACCAACGATTCGTCCTGCATTCGTCTTACTCTATTGAGCACCTGGCACGGCGAAACCTTCAGAAACTTTCGCAGGCCCCTGCCGAACATTGGCTCCCGCCCTCACACCGATTCTCGCAAGCGCCGCAGTTTCGCGAGTCTGCGAGCAGATTCACGAGGCACCCCTCTTCGCTGGGACACCCAAACCCTTCTAGGCAGGCTTCCACCACGCAGCGATCGCCGTCGCAGCGGGGCCTTGCGTTCTCCAGCTCGCACGGCTCGCAGCCCCGCGGATCGCAGTCGAACGCCGGATGACGGACCGGGACGCAGCGCCCGTCGCAGAACTTTTCGTGTTCCGTGTCGCACCCTTCGTCGAGATGGGAAGTGTCCACCACGGCCGTGCACGCGCCGGCCCCCAGCGTCGTCGCGACCACGAAGAGCGAGAGAACACCGACGATCCTTCGCAGGCTCACTGGGTGCTCCTTTCACGAGGAAGCGGAGCCGTCGACCGCGCAGGCGGCGCGCCCAAAACCCAGTCTCCAATCGCCACTCCGCCCAGCACCAACGCAGCAAGACCCGTCAAGTCGGCCCAAAGCAACCGCCGATCGATGGAGGACCGTGTCGAAGCGCTGCAGAGCGGCGCGCAGCTCTCCTCGGCTTGTCTTCGCTGCGAGAGCGCACTGACGGCCAAAGCGACCGACACACCGGCGCACGCGAGCGCCGAACCGCCGAGCAGACGGCTCTCGAGCGACGCGCCGTCCCAAAAGCTCGGCTCACTTCGAGCGGCGCGGCGCTGCGGCGCGGTCGCCCCAAGAGCAGGTCCCGCTGGCGGCGTCTCGGCGACTTGCGCTGGCTGCTCTTCTGGCCAAGCCGCCCGCACGACCAGGCCTTTTTGGCCCGCCCCGAGCACGAACGGTACCTCCACGACGGGGCTTCCTGGGTGCTCCAAGCGCACGCTGTGCTCTCCCGGCGCGAGCTCCAGGGGCGACGAAAGCGCCTCCGCATCGATCGGACGACCATCGAGCAGCACGATGGCGCCAGGTGGCCTCACGCCCTCCAACACGACGAGCGTCGTGGGGATGGCCAACTCGACCTCCGCGAGCCACGCCGTGCAGTCCGCTCGAATACTCGCCGAGCAGTCCAGCTTCACGCAGGCGGTCAGGCGAGAGCGCGCGTCGAAGAACGAGCCCTGCGCTTGCAGAAGCCGCGCCTCTTCGCGAAGCGACACACACTTCTCCAGGGTGGCCACCGACGGATAGGACGTCCGCGCGGCCTCGCTGGGAGGGACGCCTTCGGTCGCGCCCAAAGCAGGAGGAAAACAAGCCACCGCGAGGGCGAGGACCCACGAGCCCTTTCGTTTCACTGGACCCCCTCGGAAAGACGCGCCTGCCAACGAGCCAAGAGCGGGTAGCTACGCACCAAAATGGCGAGCACGTCCTCGATCTCGTCGGCGCCGGCATCGCGCCCCACCATGGTCAAGAGCGACGAGCCCAGCTCGTTCAATGGGAAGTAGTAGGGAAGAAAACCCGAGAGCGCCGGAACCTTGCTCACCGCGTCGTTCTCGAACGCCGCCTTGGTTTCGCTGGCTCGGTCGCCGAGGAGAGACACGTCCACGTCCCGCCGCGCGGGAATGGAGCCTTTTTCTTGGCTGAAGGCGAGCTGCGCCTCCGCTGTGGCGATGGTTTCCAGCAAGGCCTCGGACTCTCTCGGGGCAAACGTATCGTGCGGTAGCGGAAAGGTGTCGGACGTGAAAACGAAGATGTCCTCCGTTCCCGGAAACGGCGCACGCGCCACGTCGCCGCGCGCCAAAGCGTCCCGCAGCGTTCCATCGAGCCAATCCCCCATCACCGTGAAGTCCGCCGCGAGGTTTTGATCCTTGACCCTTGCCGCGGCCTCGGCCCAGCCGGTCATAGCCACGTTCGGAGCCGGCGGCGCCGTACGAGCGAGCCCTTGCACGCACTCCAGTGCTCGGCGAACGGCCTCGATCCAATCGCCTCCTTCGGGGGACTGCGGGGCCTCTCCGCGCCACAATGACGCGTAGAATTCGGCTCCAAACAGAGCCGGAAGCACGTTTTCGAAGGCCAAGAGCACGAGCGGAAAAGCGCCTGCA
>JAEYVE010000264.1 GCA_023432025.1 Pseudomonadota bacterium | reverse complement strand
CTTTGGCGTAGTGCGGGAGCACCGGTCGGCGCCGCGCTTTTGCCGCCCTCGGCGCGGGGATCGAGCCGCGCTTTGGCGTAGTGCGGGAGCACGGGTCGGCGCCGTGCTTTTGCCGCCCTCGGCGCGGGGATCGAGCCGCGCTTTGGCGTAGTGCGGGAGCACCGGGCGGCGCCGCGCTTCGCCGCCCCCAAACAGCGTGGAGCGCCCGCGGCGCTCTGGGGCCCGAAGTGCTATGAGGAGCCGCCCATGTCGTCCGATTCCGTTGCCTCTTCGCTGGACGCCGCCGATGCCGCGCGCCCGACTTGTTTGCTCGTTGCCGTCCGCTTGCCGGGGGTGGAAGAGCACGAGCTCGACGCCAGCCTGGCCGAGCTGAAGCGCCTCGTGACCACGCTGGGGTACCGTGTGGTGGGCAAGGTCGTTCAAACCAGGCAGACGCTCGCGCCCGGCGCCGTGTTGGGCGAGGGCAAGCTCGAGGAGCTGCGGGAGCTGACGGGCGCCGCGGAGGTGGAGGCGGGCGCAGACGAAAACGCTTCGAGGCGCGAGAGGCGCGAGGCAGACGAGGCAGAGGCGAAAATCGCTTTGGTGGCGGTGGACCACGAGCTCCAACCGAGTCAGCTCAGGAACCTCGAAAAAATCGTGGGCACCGACGTGCTCGATCGCACCGGCGTCATCATCGAGATTTTTCATCGTCACGCGCAGAGCCGCGAGGCGAAGATCCAAGTCGAAATCGCGCGCCTCAGCTACACGGCGCCGCGCGCCCGCGAGTCTCCGCGCGGAAAAGAAAAGCACTCCGGGCGCGGTACGGGCGACTCGGCGCTCGAGCTGGACCGGCGTCGCATTCGCGACCGCATCGCGGAGCTCAAGGCGCAGCTGGACGCGCTGCAGCGGGTTCAGTCGGTGCGGCGCGCGCAGCGCCAAGATCTGCGCCGCGTGGCGCTGGTCGGCTACACCAACGCCGGGAAATCCTCGCTGATGCGCGCCCTGACGGGCAGCGAGGTGTACGTGCAGGACAAGCTGTTCGCGACGCTCGACACCACGGTGCGCGCGCTGTCTCCCGAGGTAAAACCGCGCATTTTGGTGAGCGACACCGTGGGCTTCATCAAGAAGCTTCCCCATGATCTGGTGGCGAGCTTCAAGAGCACGTTGGACGAGGCGCTCGAGGCGTCTTTGCTCTTGCACGTGGTGGACGCTTCGGATCCGAACTGGCGGAGCGAGCTCGAGGTGACGCGTGAGGTGCTCGAGGAAATCGGCGCCACCGAGGTTTCGCGGCGCCTGGTCATGAACAAGGTGGACAAGGTGACGCCGGAGGCGCTCGCCGCATTCCGCGCGGAGTTTCCGGACGCTTGGTTCATTTGCGCCAAAGATCCGGCTTCCGTCGCCACGGTGCACGAGCGCATCGTCACCTTCTTCGAGGCGTCGTACGTGCAAGAGGAGTTCGTGGTCCCCTACGCGAAGCAGCGTTTGGTGTCGCGGCTCCACGAGCTCGGTCGCGTGTTGGAAGAGCGCTACGAGCAGGACGGCGTGATCGTGCGCGTGCAAGCCTCCGCAGAAGCCCTCGCGAGCGTGCGCGCCGAGCTCGCGTGAGCGAGGCGAGGGCTGCCCGTCACGGCTCGATCAAATCACACACGATGCCGCCGACCACCATGCGCTCGGCGGCGTAGCTAGCGCCGGGCTGGAGCTTCCGCCACTTGGCTTCGTCGAACTCACACGTTTCCTGGTCTCCGCTGTCCTGATCGCGGACAACGACCTTGTAGTGCTCGCTGCGGCTGCCTGCGCGCTCACAACCGATGCACTGGCCTTGCTTGGCGAGGTGCAGCTCGGGCCACGCGGGGGGGCGCGAAAAGTCGCCTTCCGCCTTTTCCACGCGGCTCGCGTGCCACTTGGTGATGAGATACGTGCAGTAGTAGTCCTGGATGGGCTCGCTGCGATACTTGGTTTTGCAGACTTCGCGCTCGCTGAAGGTGCCGTCACCGTTGTCGCTTTGGCGCGTGGTGCAGGTTTTGCCGTCCGCGACTTTCCGGCTGCCACGGTCGGCGAGCTCACGCCCGGTGACGCGGCCGCCTGCGGGCACCTTGTCGCACCACGCGCCCTCGGAAACCTCTCCGTAGCGCTCGACTTGGATTTCCCGCACCCAATGGTGCGCGGCGACCTGCACCGAAACCGTCTTCGTAAAGATGATGTTGGCGCAAAACAGGAGAATGAGCGGCACGAAGATGAGCGCGAGCGTGCGGAGGTCCCGCTTGATGGTGGAGGTGCCGCCAGACGCTTTGCTCTGTTTGCGTTTGCCCGCGGCCTTTTCTTTGCCTGCGGCCGCGCTGGGCGCAGCGGGCGGAGCGAGCTCCGCGATGGCCGCTTCGCGGCTGTCGACGCCCGCTTGTGCGTCGCGCTCGAGTCTTCGTCGGACTGCTGCCGCTTCCGTGAGCGGAGCGCCGCAGTTGAAGCAGTGCTCACTCCGCTTGGAATTGGCCTCTTGGCACGACGGACACACGACGTCCGCTCCCACGAAGACGTGGGAATGAACCTCGACGCGCTCGTGCGGCGCCGGAAAGTAGCGGGCGGTTGCGTCCTGGGGAGCACCGCACGTGGGGCAGTGACGGTGCGTGAGACCAAGGAGTTTCTGGGTGCCGCAATAACGGCAATCCCAAAGCATCTGAAATGTTCGTTCGGACATGGGAACGAAAGAAGGCAGGGGAGTTTAACGAACGGCATTCCGCGTCGCGAGGCGTCTCCTCCTCCGGAGCCACGAAAGTGGCGCGCGCGGGCCGTTCGCCGCACCCAGAGCGGCGGGCGCGTGCCTTACGTGGCGTCGCTGTCGAAGCGCTTGGGGCGCAGGGCTCGTTCGATGGGCCCTTCTGCTTCCGGGGTGGCGCGGCAGCGCGCGGCGCAGTGACCTTCCCCGGCGCTCATCGTGTCCAACGTGCACCCCGCGATGCCGTTTTTTTCGAAAAGCTCGGCCACGTGGCGCACGAAGTGCTCGGCCGTGCCTTCGGCGTTCGGTCCGAAAAAATCCCAATAATACGTCTTCACCGGGCGTCGTGCGCCGCATAAGGTGAGCGGCGCCGCCGAGACCGCTACCACGGGCGTCCGACTTCAGCCATCTGTCTGGCCACGGCGCGGGCGTGGCCTCGGCCCAGGCCAGGGCTCCGCGGGCCGGCGCCGCTCCCGCAGAGGGCCGACGGCGCCGTCGCCTCGAGCTGCAACCCGCTCGGCGCGCCCAGCTTCAACGCAAATACGACTTGATCGCCTCATACCAAACGCCGCCCATGTACGCGTACCCTTCGGCGTTCGGGTGCACGCTGTCCGTCAACGTGCTGGTCGGATACTCGCTGTTCTGATCGACGAAAATGATGTGGGCGCCTTCCGCGGCCCGCTCCGCGACGATCCCCGGAATGGTCGCGTTGTACGTATTCGTCGCGCCTTGCGCGGGCGGAAACGGGATGATGTTGGAGACGACCAAGAGCGAGTCGGGCAGCGCCTCGATGATCTGATCGATGAGGGGTTCCAGCTGCTCGGGCGCGCTACTTCCGCCTTGGGACATGTCGTTCGTGCCGATGTGCAGGAGCACGATGTGGGCTCCTGCGAGCTTGCTCGGGACGTGTTGCTGGTCCAGCGCCGAGATCCGGATGCCGCTGTAGCCTTCGTTGTTCTTGGGGAAGGGGCGACCCGCGACGGTGTTCGGACCGTTCGAACGGGTGCCGACGAACGTGATGTTTTTGCCGTCGCCTACCGCGAGCTCGAACAGCTTGACGCGATAGCCGCCGTTGAACTGCGTCGGGTTGGTGTTGGGGACCATGCCCTCGGTGATGGAGTCTCCGAGCGGGAGGATTTTGCAGGGCTCCTCGGCTGGACACGGGCTGAAGCCTGCTGTGCCGCCCGAGGCCGCTCCTCCCGAGCCCGTGCCGCCCGTGCTGGCTCCGCCTGTGGTGGCTCCGCCCGTTGCGCTGCCGCCCGTCGCGAGCTCGCCGCCGGTTCCACCTGTCGCCACACCGCCCGTTCCAAAGCCGCCCGTTGCGACTCCGCCCGTGGCCGAGCCTCCCGTGGCCGAGCCTCCCGTGGCCGAGCCTCCCGTAGCTCCACCCGTTCCAAAGCCGCCCGTTGCGGTTCCGCCGGTCGCGACGCCGCCGGTCGCGGCTCCGCCCGTGGCCGAGCCCCCGGTGCCGGCGCCCGCGCCCGCATCGTCGGCAGGTTCGGCGCCGCAGGCCACGAGGCCCGAAGCCCAGAGGAGCGCGCCGAGCCAGTGCGACGACGACCGGTCCCGTTTGCGCATGGTGAGGAAACCTGAACGAACATGAGTAGAGGACATCGTGGATTAGGGCTCCCACACTTCGAGGAACTTGGTCGCGTAGCGCTCTCCGAGCGTACGTTGCCCCGCTAAGTCGAAGTGATATTGGTCGTGTTTGCCGAGGCCGCTCGCCGAAATGACGTGAGCGTTCGAAATTCGTGAGGGCAACTGCGCAATGATGCTGTTGTGAGCCTGGCAACAGCCGCCGTGCATGAGCTCGCCCGCGAGGAACGGAACGTCGCCCAAGGCGAGATCCGCGCGAAGGTCCTCCACCATGTCCTTGACCTTGGCGACCCAGGCTTGTTGTCCCGTGTCGGACTCCCCTTGGTGGAAGAGAATGCCGCGAATGACGCCGGACTCTTGAGCTACGCGAGCGCGCGAAACGACCCAGTCGTAGGCGCTGCTCCAGTGATTGTCCGGAGGGATCTGAAACTCTTGACGTCGTGAGGACACGACGCCCTTGCGGAAGAAGTTGATGTCGACGCCCGCGATACCGCTGGGAACGAGACCGATCGTTGCGTTCGGCAGCGCTTCGGCAACTTTTTTGCCGAAGTAGTCGCCGGGGCCCACGCCGAGATTGCAGCTGTGGAGCGGCGGCGTTGCCGTGTACCACTGGTTGTAAGTGCGCCCCAGGTTGGCGCAGTCGCTGCGCGCCAGAACTTTGACGCGAGGGCTTTCCACTTTGTCCTCGGGGGCCGCGGGAGGCACCCCCTCCATGTTCGACTGGCCGATCAGGAGAAAAATATGAAAGTTCGGATCGGGGCCGCCTGCGGCGCCTCCGCTGCTCACGCCAGCACCGCCGCCCACTCCGCTACCGCCAGCCCCGGTCACGCCGCCACCGCCTGTGGCGCTGCCTGTTCCCCAGACTCCACCGCTTGCGCCTCCAACGCCGGCAAAAGTGCCTCCGCTCGCTGTTTCCGTGCCACCCATCCCCGCTGGATCTCCTGGGGCCCTTCCGCCCGCTCCACTCGTGGTGCCTCCGACCGCCGTCGAGAATCCACCCGTGCCGTCCGCGCTCTGGCCGCCGGCTGTGCCACCGCTGCCGAGAGCTCTGTCGGTCTCGTCCAAGCCGACACAAGCAACGCTCGTGAAGGCGAGGAGAACGGCGAGGTAGCGCATGGGCACGATTGGATCCGTTCGCAACGACGATGGTCGAAAACTCGCACGATGCTGCTCTCGTCGTCCGTTCCCCTTGAACAATGACACCTTCGGAGAAAATGAAGCCCAGCAAACAGCGTGCTCACACCTCGCGCTACTTTGGGATCAGGTCAAGCGAAGCAGCATGACAGCGCACACGCGCGCTTCGCTACGCAAACGCGTCCTTTCCTCATCTCATTTTTGGCGCCCTGATACCCTCCTTCACCGCGCTCTTCTTACTTCGACGTGAAGTCTCCTACCTCGCGTTTGCCAATGCTCTACGTGCTACCTTTTGCGCGTCGTGACGAGCATGCGTCGCCGTGTCGACTGGGACGTGATCCTGGCCCAGAGTCCGCCCGCTCCCGCGGTCGTCGAAGTTTCGGCGCGCGCAGAGACCGCGGCGGTGGTCGAGGCATTTCGCGAGCTCCTCGCGATCGACGAGCCGGATCGGTTGTTTCGTCGTGCGGTGGAGCTCTCCCGCGAAAAGCTCGGCCTCGTGCGCGCTGCGCTGTTCTTGTTCGACGAAGAGCGAGAGCGAATGCTGGGCACGTTCGGTACGGCGCTCAGCGGAGGTACCGTCGACGAGCGTCAAGTGATGTACCGCTTCGGCGCGAGCGATCGGGAAGTCTTCGCGCGCGCAGCCGAAGGAGGACCGCCGTACACCGTGTTCGAAAACTGTCCACGCGTGGAGCACCTCGAGAACGAGACGCGCGTCGTGGGGCACGGTTGGGTTGCTTGCACGCCCATCCGCTCTGCGCGCGGCAACCTCGGCATGCTCTTCAACGACGTGGGCCTTGCAGAGACCCCCATCGACGAACGGCAGCAAGGACGCGTCGCGCTCTACTGCTCGTTCTTGGGCGTGCTCCTGGACCAAAAGTCGATCGGCGCGGTTCAACAGGCGGGCGCGCGTGTCCACCCCGTGGTGGTGGGCACCCTGCGCCTCTTGGCGCAAGATCCGTCCCTCGGTGGCAAGGAGCTCGCGGATCGGCTGCACATCAGCTTGAGCCGCTTGGCTCGTCTCTTCAAAGCAGAGACGGGCCTTTCGCTCGTGGAGTACCGCAACCGCCTGCGTCTCGAGCGGTTCGACGTGCTGGTGCGCACGGGCAGCGACAATCTTCTCGAGGCTGCGCTGGCGGCCGGCTTCGGCAGCTACGCGCAGTTCAACCGGGTCTTCACCGCCGAGCGCGGCGTGCCGCCCACCAAGTACCTGCGGAAGGTGCGAGGCCGAGCGCGCGCCAGAGCCAGCTCCGAACGAGAGCCGTCCTGAGACGGGGCGCGCGCGAGCTGCCTTGAAACCGGGGGCGAGCGCGGCGCCCAGAAGCACCGCTCACTCGCCCCTCGAAGGTGGTGCGACTTGCGGCGATGAGCTCCTCGCCGTAGGTGTCGCCGCGTGACGCTCTTCCGGCCTTGTATCGATCTTCACGCGGGACAAGTGAAGCAAATCGTCGGCGGCAGCCTGACGGACGACGAGGCGGCCCTTCGAACGAACTTCGTGTCGGAGCGGCCCGCGGAGTGGTACGCGGCGCGCTACCGCGAGGACGGCCTCGAAGGTGGCCACGTGATTCAGCTTGGGGGAGGAAACGACGCGGCAGCGCGCGCGGCGCTCGCGGCGTGGCCCGGCGGCCTTCAGCTCGGCGGCGGCGTGACGGACGAGAACGCTCGCGCTTGGCTCGACGCAGGCGCAGGCCAGGTCATCGTGACGAGTTACTTGTTCGAAGGGGCAAAGCTCAGCTTCGAGCGCCTTCGGCGGCTGCGTGACGTCGTGACTCCACGAGAGCTCGTCATCGACCTCAGCTGCCGTCGTCGTGGCGACGGCTGGTTCGTGGCCACCAATCGCTGGCAAACGGTGACGGATACGCCCGTCGACGAAAAGACGCTCGTCGAGCTCTCCGGCTCTTGTTCGGAGTTTTTGGTGCATGCGGCGGACGTGGAGGGGTTGTGCCGCGGCATCGACGAGGAGCTGGTGGCGCTCCTCGGCAGAATCAGCCCGCTTCCGTGCACCTACGCGGGTGGCGGGCGCGCCATCGAGGATCTCTCGCGCGTGGCCGAGCTGAGCGGGGGGCGCGTCGATCTGACGTTCGGCAGCGCGCTCGATCTCTTTGGCGGGACGGGCGTGCGCTACGCGGACTGTTTGGCCTGGAATCGCGCGAATTCCGGCGCCGGCTGAGCTCCGCCGGAGCGTCCGCGGACGCGCGCGGAAGGACCGGGAGGCTAGCGGCGCCCCTCCGGGCGCTCACTGTGGCGGGCGCGACGGCCCTTTGCTAGGTCGGGCGCGTGGCACAGCGCATCGACGGCAAAGCAGTCTCGGAAAAAGTGAAGGCCGAGGTAGCGGAGGGCGTCCGCGTCTTCCGTGAGAAGTACGGGAGAGCGCCCGGCCTGCACGTCATTTTGGCGGGCGACGATCCCGCGTCCGCCGTGTACGTGCGGAACAAGGAGCTCGCCGCCGAAAAGGCAGGGTTCGCCGGGCAGGTGCATCGCATGCCGGCTTCGGTGAGCGAGGCCGAGCTCTTGGACAAGGTGCGCGAGCTGAACGAAGCGCCGGACGTCGACGGCATTTTGGTGCAGTTCCCCGTGCCGAGTCAGGTGAGCCAGGCTCGAATTCTGGAGACCATTTCTCCCGAAAAGGACGTCGATGGCCTCCACGCGGTCAACGTTGGCAAGCTTTGGTCGGGCATGCGCGGCCTTCAGCCGTGCACGCCCCGCGGCTGCGTCCGCCTCCTCAAGGAAACCGGAGTTCCCCTCGCCGGCAAACGCGCCATCGTGATCGGCCGCAGCAATTTGGTCGGCAAACCCATCGCTGGGTTGCTCCTCGCAGAAAACTGTACCGTCACGCTCGCGCACTCGCGCACCGCGGATCTCGCGGCGCGTTGTCGGGAGGCGGATATCGTCATCGCCGCGGTTGGCCGCGCCAAGCTCGTTGGCAAAGACTGGATCCAGCCGGGCGCCACCGTCATCGACGTGGGTATGAACCGCGACGAAAACGGCAAGCTCTGCGGAGACGTCGACTTCGACGCCGTATTCCCCGTCGCCGGCGCCATCACGCCCGTTCCGGGCGGCGTGGGGCCCATGACCATCGCCATGCTGCTCGACAACACGCTCGAGGCCGCAAAGGCGCGCCTTTCGCGCTGAAAGAACCGCCGTGGACATTCTGGACAGCGTCGAGGTGCGTTGGTTTCTCGCTGAGGACGCGCCCGGGCTTGCCGCCGCTCGCGCGTGGTTTGCCCGAGTGTCTCCGGAGCCGCGTCGTACGGACGAGTACCTTCTGACGGGGCGCGGCGATGTGGGCTTCAAGGCGCGCAGAATCGACGGCGATCCGGTCAAGCTCGAAACGAAGTACCGTCTCGAAGAGCTCGGCCCGCTTTCGGTCGGGCGCGGCGTGGTCGGTCACGCGGAGCGCTGGAGAAAGCTGTCACTCTCCGCCGAGGACCCGAAGCTGCGGGCGCAAGGAGCTTGGCGCGCCCTCGAGAAAAAGCGCTGGCTGTGCCGCTACGCGTTCGAGGGCGGCGCGGTGCGTGAGGTTGCCGGAAAGGAGCGGCTCCCCGTCGGCTGCGGCCTGGAGCTCACCGAGCTCCGTTGGCAGAGTCAGGCGGGAGAGCCACGCGTCGACTGGACGCTGGCGCTCGAGGCATTCGGAGAGGGCGCACAGCTGTCCGAGGTGATCCAGGCTGCGTATCGCGCGGCGTCCGAGGCGGGGCTCACCGTCGAGCTCGGCCCAGAGCTCTCGCAGAGCTATCCCGCGTGGCTCGAGGGCTCCGCCGCGTGAGTGGCGCTTCCTCGGGCGAGTAAGCTCTGCACGAACACGTCGCCCGTTTCCGGGAGCCGCCCGGCGAGGCGACGGCGCCTTTGCCGTCGATTCCAGGCGGCCACGTGCGCCACGTACGCCTCGAGCTCCCGCTGGGCTGCGTCGTGAACGACGCTCGTTTCGTTCGTTTGCTGCTCGGCGTCCGCGCCTTCGGGGCTCGCGATGAGCGCGCTCATGCCGGTTTCCGGTGCGCACAACGTGTCGTGATGCAGCGCTAGGCGCAAGCGCCCGCCCGCGCCCTGCGGCCGCGCCACCTCGAAGGGGTAGGCGCGGCAGCAAACGGGCCGCGCCGAATACACGCGGCATCGATCGTCCTCGCCCAGGAGCGCGCAGCCCATGCGGTGCTGGGCGTCTCTCTGGTGCGTCAACACGAGCAGGCGCGGCCCTTCTCGGAGCTCGACCCAGGTTTCGGTTTCGTCGCCGAGATCCAGGGCGTCGGGGGAGAGCCACTCGAGCCACGTCAGCGCGCCCTCGAGGTGAGGCCCGAGTCGCATGACGTCCGCGTGCGTCACCGGCACGCGATGCTCGCGGCAGCATCTCCCGCAGTGGTTGCACGAGAAACGGGCGGCAGCGGGCGCGGCGGTCACGCGGCAGAGGCTAGCGTGGCTTTTCCCAGAGCCGACGAATTTCGTCGAGCACGCGCTCGGCTTGGGCCAGGGTCGCCTCGCGGGAGCCGTCGTTGTGGATGACGTAGTCCGCGCGGCGGAGCTTGTCCTCCGGTGGGTGCTGCGCGGCGATGCGCGCGCGAATGGCCGCCTCGTGGCTCTTGTCGCGCGCCACGGCGCGTTCGACTTGCGTCTCCGGCGCCGCAGAAACGAGCACGACGGGGCGGTAATGCTCCTCTTGCCCGGTCTCGAACAAGAGCGGCACCTCGTAGCAAGCCAGCCGCGCGCCGCTCTCCGCCAAGCGAGCGAAAGCGCCGCGCGCGGCGTCGCGCACGCGCGGGTGCAAGATGGACTCCAGTCGGAGCCGCGCCTCGACGTCGGAAAAAACGAGCGACGCCAGCCGCGCGCGATCGAGCCGTCCGTCGGCGCCCACCACTTCGGCCCCGAACGCGGCCACGACTTCGGCGAGGCCCTCCGTGCCCGGCTCGACGACGTCGCGCGCCAATCGATCCGCGTCCACCACGGGCAGGCCGAGCGAGCGAAAATGCGCGGCGACCGTGCTCTTGCCCGAGCCAATGCCGCCGGTGAGCGCGAAAACGTGCACGAGGCTCAGGCTAGAGCGCGGCCTCGCTCGCCGCTAGTCGGGAAGGCGCCGGCTAGCCGAGCGAGTACAGCTGGAAGGTGGCGACGGCCACGTGCTCCGTGGGCTCGGAGCGGGCGATGATGGCGCGCATTTCCGCGAAGTAGTCGCGCTGCAGCTGACGGAGCCGCTCCAAATCGGCGCGGCTCACGCCGAACACGTTGAAGGCAAAGTTCCCCGGCGCGTGCGCACGGACGCGCTCGGCGCCGAGCTGCATCCAAAACCCCGCCAGGTGACGCGTGGCTTTCGGATCCGCGCGCGTGTCGACCGTCATCTGCTCGGTGGGTTCGTAGCGCTCGCCGACGCGACGCAGGTTTCCGCTTTCGACCAAGAGATCGAGACAACGTTGCTCGTCGTGGGTGCTGATGCCGAGACGCGACGCGAAAAAGCCCGGCTCGTGCCGCTCGAGCGCGCGGTACTGCGATAGCTCCGTCATGCGCAGTACCGCGTGTGACCAGGGGAGCTCGTACGCCGAGCTCCGCGCCGCTTTCAATGACCGCCACGCGTGTGCGACCTCTCCGAGCGTGCTCGGATCGACCCACACGGACAGAAAGTCGAGCAAGCCGAGCGTTGCCGCCTCCACGAAGCGCAAAAAATCCGGCAAACGTGGCTCCGTTTTCCCGGACAGCCAACGCGACACGGCGAAGCGATCTCGTCCCACCGCGCGGCCGAGCTCGCCGAGCGCTCGCTTGCCGGCGAGCGCCACGAGGAGCTCACGCACGCCGCGCTTGTCCGTGAGGTCCGCTCCGGCGAGCCAGTCGTCCGGGCGTCGCGCAAACCTGCGCACGGCATCGAGCGGCGCATGACCGAGCGCCGTCGCGAGGCGAAAGAACTTCGCCGCAGTGGGGAAGCCTTCTCCCGACTCCCAGCTGAAGACGACGTTGCTCGAGTAGCCCAAGCGGCGACTGAGCGCTGCTTGACTGCGGCGTCCGCGCAAGACGCGCACGAGCTCCGAGGCGAGGCGTTCGTAGTTCATGAAGTGGGACCTGGTGGAGAGGCAGGGGCGACGTGCGCGCCTCAAAGGACGTCTTCGAGGCTTAGCGAAAAGTGCGATTTGTTCGGGGGAAGCAGAGCTCGGCGCCGCACGGTGCTCCCGCACTCCGCCGCCGGGCGGCCCCCCCGATAGCCCCGGGTATCCAGGAGAATTGCACATAGGTGGGCACTTTGGGCGATATAACGTGCATTTTGGTGCTGGTGACCGAGCACGAAACCGCCGAACATGCGAGAGAGGCCATGAAGAACATCACGCGCGGCTCGATTCTGGTGCCCTTTTGGGGAGCGCTAGCGCTCCTTTCAGCCTGCGCCGCAGGCCAAACGGGCGGGGAAGTCGGAGACGGCACGCCGGGCAGCGGTGGAGGGGAAGGTTCGGGCGGCCCCTCGCACGGCGGTGGTTGCAAGGTCGAGAGTGAGCGCTCGCTCGCCTTGGACGAAGTATCGTCACTCGGATACTCGGCCGAGCACGTCTTGGCGTTCGCCGAGGGCGCGCACTCGGCGGTGGTGGAGTGGAAGAGCGGGTCCGGCGAAGCCGTCTCGCTCGATACGACGCCGGAGGCGGGCTCCACGGAGCTCGAGCTCCAGGTCACTTACGACGGCGGCGCCATCACCTTCTTGGATCGCGAGATCCAGTCCTCTTCTGGGGCGGAGGGGGGTCCCGGCTTGGGTTACACACAGTGCGGCGATCAGCTCACCATCGAAGTCGAGGTGCAGTTGAAGACGGACAACGGCGCCTTCGACGATACCTTTCCCGCGAAGTTGACGGCCTCCACCGGGAGCCTCGCAACGTTGCACGTCGGGTTCGCTCCCGAAAACCTCACAGGGAGCTTCCGCACCGAGGTGCTCGCTCCTTCGGACGCCGTAGCCAAGCAGTTTGCCGTGGAGGCGTCGTTCGTGCCGGGCGCCTTCGCAGGCTCCATCACCGCGACCGTGACGGGCGGCAATAGCCAGGTCGCGTACGCGGCTGGGGCGGAGTTCGCGCGTTGGCCGGAAGGGCAGTGCAGCGCGATGCGAGGAGTTCCCTTGGGCGTGACGGAAGGCCTCGGCAAGAACGCGTGGGACGCGCTCGTGTACTCGGAGCCGCTCCCGTTCCAATGGGAGGACGGCAGCGAAACCACGCTCACGCTCGAGCTGGAGCCGAACGCCGAGGGCGGCTGCTACATGTTCGAAGGTTTCTCCGGCAGTGAGTACGTGGAGTTGCCCGTCTTGGCGCATGCAGTGACGGCCGACGACCGCATCGACGGCACGTGGTCGCTCGTGGCAGCGGTCGAGCTTTCGAGCGGAGAGCCCGTGCGCACGACGCTTTACCAACGCGGCTTCGCCGCAGCGTCGCCCGAGAGCTTCGAGGAAAACACGGGCATCTCGGGCGCGGATCTGAGCGGCTACGAGCAAGGTGGTTTTCGTTTGAAGTTGGAGAGCGACCTCACGGCGGATCCCGTGAAACGAAGCGGCGATTTCGCAATCGTCGGGCTGTCCGAGGATGAGTGCTCCACTACGCCCGTGGTGACTCCGGACGGAGGCGCCGCGCCGGGCTGCGCTGGACTTCAGGCGACCGATCTCGAACGAGCCGCGGTAGGCGACTGAACGCGGCGCTCGTTCGAGCACTCTCGGTGGGCGTAGTGCGGGAGCACCGCGCTTTTCCGTGAAGGGCCTCCCCGAGGCCGGCCCCGCGTTCGGCTGGCGCGGGGTGGGTCCTGGTGGCCTCGCGGGCTCTTCACGGTACGTCGATGAGAGCGGATCGTGAGCGCTCGGCGGCTCGCGATCCGCCTTCGTGCTTCGCGGAGCGCGAAACTTCGTCTACCGTGGGGCCTTCCCTTGGGGAGAAGGGATTGAGGAGGGCCATTGTCTTCGACGTCCGTCGCAAGCGTTGCGTTGGCTTCGCCGCCGCACAGTCTTTCGCTCTGGGAGCGCGCCGTGGCGCGCGTCACCGGGTGGCTCACTTCGCCGAGCGTGCTGCGCTTCGGGTGCGCGGTCTTGCGCGCAGTCGCTCCGGTCGCGGTGCTCGGCAAGCGCGCGGTCGTGGTGGCGCACGACGACGTGCTCGAGGTGCTCACCCGCGACCGCGACTTCACCATCGCGGAAATCAACGGGCCACGCACCGAGCGCTCGAACGGCCCCTTCGTCCTCAGCCTCGATCGAGGAGAGCAACACAACCGAGAAAAGGCGCTGTTGAACGCGGTCGTGCGCCGTGAGGACTTGGAGCCCATCGCCGCCTTGGTGACGAGTGCGGGTGAAGCGTGCGTCGAGCGAGCGGCGGCCCAGGGACGCATCGACTTGGTGCAGGACCTCACGCGCTTGGTCGCGTTGCGCGTGGTTCAGCGGTACTTTGGTGTGCCTGGGCCGAGCGACGCGGTGCTGCAAGGTTGGCTGCGCGCGCTGTTCCACGAGCTGTTCTTGAACTTGGGTGACGACCAGCGCGTCATCGACGGAGGCGTGCGGGCGTTCGGAGAGATGCGACCGTACCTTCTCGGGCTCATCGAGCGCCGCCGCGCCGAGCTCGCGCCGGACGCCCCGGAGCCGGAGGACGTGCTCGGTCGCATGATTTTCCTGCAGCGCGTGGAGCCGTACCGCGAATTTCTCGACGACGACGCGGTGTGCCGCAACATTTCGGGGCTCATCATCGGCGCGCTCGAGACGACCAGCAAAGCGGCCATTTTGGTGGTGGAGGAGCTCTTGCGCCGCCCCGAGGCGCTCGCGAAGGCGCGCGAGCGCGCGGTCGCCGGAGATCGCGAGGGTCTGCGGGAGCACGTGCTGGAGGCGTTGCGCTTCAATCCGTTCGCGCCGCTCTTGGTGCGCTACTGCAAGAAGGACACGGTGATTGGCGCCGCGCGAGGCGCGGCTCGCACCGTGCCTGGCGGCACCACGGTGTACGCCATGATTTGTTCGGCCATGTTCGACACGGACGCCATTGCGCGCCCCAAGGCGTATCGACCGGGGCGGCGTATGGACTACCTGCACTTCGGGTACGGCCTGCATCGCTGCCAAGGACACCTCATCAATCACGTCCAGGTGCCCGAGCTCGTGGGCATGATTTTGCGCCTCGAAGGGCTTCGGCCCGCGCCGGGCGCGGAGGGGGCGATCGCGTACGACGGACCATTTCCGGACCGCTTCGTCGTGCACTTCGACGCCGTAATGAAGCGGGCGACATGAAGGGGCAGGCCAATGAAGGGGCAGGCCACGTGAAGGGGCGGGCATGGAGACTCGGTTGAATTCGGGGGGACAGCAGGTGGCATTCGGCTCACAGGGCGCGGAGAACGAAGCCGTGGCGGAGGAGGCCGGGGCGCGCGCTCCTGCGCACGCCGCTCGGCCGCGAGCTCGGTCGCACGCCGCTCGGCCGCGAGCTCGCATCACGGGTACGCCGTTCACGGTCGCAAAGCCGATTCGAGGCTCCGTTGACGAGCTCGAAAAGCTGCTTCGCTCCATCGGCAACGACTTGCGGCACGAAACGGTGTTGAACCTGCGCGAGCTCGAGCTCGTTCATTTTCTGCGTTGGGTCATCGTGCCAGGGGCGGAGAAGCGCCAGGGACCGCACTTGCTCGTCTTTGGCTCGGACTACGACGGCACGCTCGAGGAGCACTTGTCCGAGCTCTGGGAGCGCGCGGGACGGGGCGCCGGGCTCGACCGCATCTACGCGTTTTGCGAGGGCGCGCCGACGTTCGCTACGCCGGCGGACTTGGTGCGGTACTTCTCGAGTGACTTGCTTCCCGCGGCGGCCGCGTACCGCGGCACGCGTGATCGCTCGGTTCGTCAGATCCGCGGCGAAGACGAGCTGCAACAAACGCTGGCCGGCTACGTGGACGGGCCCCACCGCGGCAGCGTGTCGAGTGATCCGCAGCGCGCGCTCGCAGAGCACGTGCGCAAGCTCGAGAGCCCCCCCGTGGACTTGGACGAAGAGCTTCTGGACACCACGACGCTGCTCTCCAAGCTCGCGCACGGACCCGCCGTATGGCTCCTCGTGGTCGCTGGCGTAGGCCTCTTGCTCGTGCCTGGGTTGCTCTTTTTTGGGCTCGTGTGGGTGCGCGAGCGCACCGAGCCCGAGGACGCGAGCGCTCAAGGAGAGCCGGACGCAGGAAAGCTCGGCCAGCTGAAGGGGCGGGAAGACTACAAGGTGCAAAACCAGCTGACGCACCTGGTGCCCATCAAGCCGGGCATGCTCCGGATGTTTTCGCTCCGGCTCGTGCTCTGGGCCATCGACCTCTTGGCGAAGAACTACTTCGACCGCGGTAACTTGGGCGGCATCCCGAGCATTCACTACGCGCGTTGGATGATTCTGAAAGAGCAGCGCCAATTGCTCTTTTTCAGCAACTTCGACGGAAGCTGGGAGAGCTACCTGGGGGATTTCGTGGACCAGGCCGCGAGCGGATTGACCGGTGTGTGGAGCAACACCGTTGGCTTTCCGCGCTCGCTCTTTCTGGTGCTGCGCGGCGCGCGGGACGAAGAGCGCTTCAAGAACTGGACGCGCGCCCACCAAGTGGAAACGCAGATTTGGTACAGCGCCTATCCGAATCTGAGCGTTCAGAACGTGAATGAAAACACCGTGCTGCGGCGGGGCCTCGCGGAGCGACCGCCGGAAGGCGAGCCGCTTCGGGCTTGGCTACGCACTTTGTGAGCGTTGAGTTGGACGAGGTTGGGGAGGTAGCGCATGAACATGCACGTGAGCTCGCCTGTGACGGTGGAGTTGGAGCTGGCCGACATTCAGGGAATTTTGCTCTTCGGGTACTCCAAGCTGACGGAGGCCGCGTTTTGTCTGCTCGCCGTGGAAGACGCCGCGAAGGCGCGCGCCTGGCTCGGCTCGCTGCGCGTGAGAACGGCGTCCGTGGAAGACGCGGGGCAAGCTCGCGCGGTCAACGTGGCGCTGAGCGCGCCCGGGCTTCGGGCGCTGGACCTCGATCCCCGGGTTCTCGAGACGTTTCCGGTCGAGTTTCAGGAGGGCATGGTTACGGAGTCTCGGCAGCGCGTGTTGGGAGACTACGGAGCGAGCGATCCCAAGAACTGGCACTGGGGCGGCCCCGGGACGCCTGCGGTGCACGTCCTGCTCATGCTCTACGCGACTCCCGGGGGCCTCGCGGAGCTCGTGGCGGAGGCCCGAACGGCGTGGGAAGCGGGAGGGCTCCGCGAGGTCGCGCACCTGGGCACCGAGTGGCTTCCGGGGAACAAAGAGCACTTTGGCTTCGACGACGGAATTTCCGACGTTCCCATCCGAGGTCACCGCGGTCGCACGGACGGCGTTTCGCCGGGCGAGTTTCTGCTCGGCTATCCCAACGAGTACGGCAAGTACACGGCGAGCCCCCACGTGCCCGACGCCGCGGGAGCGCAGGCGAGCGTGCGTCAGCTCGAGCCAGCGCGAGACCTCGCGCAGGCTCGAGACCTCGGCCGCAACGGCAGCTATCTGGTCTTTCGTCAGCTCCATCAAGACGTGCACGGCTTTTGGAAGTGGCTCGACGAGCGCGCTGCGGGCGTTCCTGCCGAGCGCGTGCGCATCGCCTCCAAAATGGTGGGGCGCTGGCCGAACGGCTCTTCTCTGGTGCAGCACCCGCACGGCCCCGGTCCGACGGGAAAGCCCGACAACGACTTCTTCTACGTCGCCGATGACGTGCTCGGACAAAAGTGCCCGCTCGGCGCGCACATTCGCCGTACCCACCCGCGTGATGCGCTCGGTCCCCTCACGCCAGGCGACGAGCGGCTGGCGAACCTCCATCGCATCTTGCGCCGGGGTCGTGTCTACGGCGAGGCGCTGGCGCCGGAGCTCCGCCCCGAGGGGTTCTTGGAGCGCGGAGACGACGGCGCGGAGCGTGGCCTCCATTTCATCTGCTTCAACGCCAACATCGATCGTCAGTTCGAGTTCGTGCAGCAAACGTGGACGAACAGCGCCAAGTTCGCTGGGCTCAGGAACGATCCGGATCCGCTGATTGGCGTGCGCGATCCAGCGGGTAGTGACTTCACCATTCAGAAGGAAGGCATCCGCGAGCGCCACACGGGCTTGCCCGAGTTCGTCGTCACGCGCGGCGGTGGCTACTTCTTTTTGCCGGGGCTGGCAGCGCTTCGTTACTTGGCTTCCGCCTGAGGCTCGCGCGTTGCTGGCCCGCGGGAGCGACCGTGCTTTGCGCCACTCTGCCGAGGCCTTCACGCACGACGGCTCTATTCAGACTTCGAGTTGCGCCTTCTTCGTTCCGTGAGCTGAACGATTGCACGCGGCATCCCTCGGGGAATGTGTGCGGCTGTGGGTCGTGATGAGGCAAACCTGCGCGGTTAGATGCATTTTTGTGAACGAATCGTCAGCGATCGTGTGTCTTTCGCTTCCATGGCGAAACAGAAAGGTGGAAGATGAGCGGACCCGTTCCGAAGGTGCCTCGATGGCGAGGTGAAGCCTTTGGAAGCCCGCTCACTTGAAGTCTATGAAGGCTCGTCGCCACAGCTCGTTCAAGTCTCGTTCCACTGACGTTTTTGGCTTTTCTACGCTGCGCGCGTTCCAGCTGGGGGCGCTGTCGCTCTTCTTGCTGGCAGGCTGCGGTAGCTCGCCGGAAGTCTCGTCGGACGGCGGCAGCGTCGGCGTCGGCGGCGGC
Organism: Pseudomonadota bacterium; assembly: GCA_023432025.1. Classification (GTDB taxonomy): domain Bacteria; phylum Myxococcota_A; class Polyangia; order Polyangiales; family Polyangiaceae; genus NIC37A-2. Next base: position 5,120 of record JAEYVE010000264.1, on the reverse strand, counting down.
ACCGGAGGTACCGGAGGCGGCAAGCAGGTGCCGGGCACGGGCGGTGGCTTGAACCTGGGTGGCTCGGGCATTCCCGTGGATCCTCCCGAGGAAGAGGAGCCCGCCGTTTGCGGCAACGGCAAGCTCGAGGTGGGAGAGCTTTGCGACGACGGCAACAAGAAAAACGGCGACGGCTGTAGCGCGGACTGTACCCAGCAAGACTCGGACTACGACTGTTCGGTTCCGGGCAAGCGCTGCGTGGACCTCGTGGTGTGCGGCAACGGCGTGATCGAAGGTCGCGAGGTTTGCGACGACGGGAACGAGGAGGACGACGACGGCTGTTCGGCGGACTGTGAAACGGTCGAGCCTGGTTGGGCGTGTCCACGTCCCGACAAGCCGTGCGTGGAGCTGCCGGTGTGCGGCAACGGCGTGCGCGAGCGCGGGGAGCAGTGCGACGACGGCGAGACGCCGCCGCTCCCCGGAGACGGTTGCTCGGACGAGTGTCAGCTGGAGACCGGTTTTTGGTGCCGGACCCCGGGCGAAGAGTGCATTCGCGAAGTGTGCGGCGACGGCGCGCGCACGCCGAGCGAAGAGTGCGACGACTCGAACGATCGCGACGGCGACGGTTGCTCCGCCACCTGTGAAATCGAAGCGGGCTACCGCTGCAACGCGCAGGGGTGCAGCGCGGTGTGCGGCGACGGCGTGCGCATCGAGGGAGAAGAGGCGTGCGACGACGGCAACCGTCGTAGCGGCGACGGTTGTTCGGCGGCGTGCGTCGTGGAGCCGTACTTCAATTGCGACGACGAGAGCCCGTCGGTGTGCACGTCGAGCATCGTGTGCGGCAACGGCGAGATCGAGCCGGGAGAAATTTGCGAGCCGACGGGGACGAACGGCTGCAACGCCGACTGCCGCGGCTTCGAGCCGCTGCTCAGCGTGGATCCGGTCTGCGGCAATACCCTCATCGAGGTGGGCGAAACTTGCGAGCCCGCGAACCCCGGAAGCGGCTGCGGCGTGGACTGCAACGTGGAAGCGGGCTGGGCGTGTCCGCAGCCCAACCAACCTTGCTTCCGGCTGCCGGCGTGTGGCAACGGTGTGCGGGAGCTCGGTGAGCAGTGCGACGATGGCCTGCCGCCAGAAAGCGGCGACGGCTGCTCTGCCACCTGCCAGCTGGAGCCGGGCTTCTGGTGTCGTCCGCCGGGTGAGACTTGCGTGCGCGAGGTGTGCGGCGACGGGACGCGCACCCCGAGCGAAGCCTGCGACGACGGCAATGGTACGGACGGCGACGGCTGTTCGTCGGCGTGCGCCGTGGAGCCTGGCTTCCACTGCAACGCGCAAGGCTGCTCCGCGATCTGCGGCGACGGCGTGCGCGTCGCGGGGCACGAGCAGTGCGACGACGGAAACCGCCGGAGCGGCGACGGTTGCTCGGCGGCCTGCCGCGAAGAGCCGTACTACACCTGCACGGCGACGAGCCCGTCGAGCTGCAGCTCGAACATTCAGTGCGGCAACGGCGTCGTCGAGCCGGGAGAAGTTTGTGAGCCCGCGGTCGGCAACGGCTGCAACATGGACTGCCAGGGCTTCGAGCCCGACTTGGGCCCGGCCCCCGTGTGTGGCAATCGCACGCTGGAGTTCGGCGAGGAGTGCGAGCCAGAAATCGGCGGGGTAGGCTGCGGAGCGGACTGCACGGTGCAAGAAGGCTGGGCTTGCCCGCCAGGACAGCTGTGTTTCCGTTTGCCCGAGTGCGGCAATGGTGTGCTGGAGGCAGGCGAGCAGTGCGACTTCGCGGCCAGCATGCAGGGGTGCACGAGCTGCCAGGTGGAACCGGGTTGGTTCTGCACGGCGACCGTTTGCGAGGAGTCGGTCTGCGGAGATGGCGTGCGAGCGCCGAACGAAGAGTGTGACGACGGCAACGAGACGGACGCCGACGGCTGCACCGCGTGCACGCTGGACGAGTTCTGGGTGTGCCCCACTCCAGGTGAGGACTGTTTCCCGCGCTGCGGGGACGGTCACGTCGTGGAGGGTGAGGAAGAGTGCGACGACGGCAACCTCGCCTCGGAGGATGGCTGCAACGGCGGTTGCCGCATCGAGCCTGGGTACAAGTGCCCCACGCCGGGCGAGCCGTGTGAGGAAACGGAATGCGGCAACGGCGAGGTGGAGCCCGGTGAGGGCTGCGACGACAACAACGACATCGCGGGAGACGGCTGCAGCCCCACCTGCCAGAACGAGCCGAGCGTCACGCGGGGTCCGGACCCGGTCGTCAACATCGTTTGCGGCGACGGCGTGCGCATGGGCGCCGAAGCTTGCGACGACGGCAATACGGCTTCGGGCGACGGTTGCTCGTCCGCTTGTGCGGTGGAGCCTGGCTTCAGGTGCACCGGGGAAACCCCGGATCCGGGCACCGTGCGCATGGCGGTCACGTACCGAGACTTCGTGCCCCGGCAGGATACCGGTGGTCACCCCCACTTCAGGCGTGGCGGCAGCACGCCCGCCCTGGGTACCGATCGCCGGATCACCGGAAACGTGTGCACCACGGCCAATATTGGCAATGCGGCGAACTCACAAACTGGCTGCGGGCGCTTGAGCGAGGTCGGAAGACCCGTGTTGAACACGTGGGACACGAACACCACGATTCCGGACTACACTAGTACGTTTGCGCTCTGGTACGCGGACTCGAACGGGGGGCTCAGCGGAACGAACGGGCCGATCAGCTTGACGGTCGTCCCCTCGTCCATCGAGCTCACTCGTTTGGGGCCGAATCGTTACCAGTTCGACGATTCGACGTTCTTCCCGCCCGAGCTGGACGAGCTCGGCCACACCACGGGGCAGGACCACAACTTCAATTTCACGACGGAGCTCCGCTACTTCTTCCAGTACTCGGGCGGAGAAACGCTCACGTTCCGTGGGGACGACGACGTGTGGGTGTACGTGAACGGACGCCTGGCGGTCGACCTGGGCGGCATCCACAACTGGCAGGAAGGACGCGTCGTTCTTGGCGACGAGAACGGGACTTGCTCCGGCTCTTCTGCGGACTTTGCCTCGCTCCCGACGTGCGCCGCAGGCGACTACACCCAAACCGAGCGCGATGACCTCACGGATGATCGCTTCGGGATTACCAAGGGCGGCGTCTACGAAATCGTGCTCTTCCACGCCGAGCGTAACCCGATCGAGTCCAACTTCCGGCTGACGTTGGAGGGCTTCCTGGCGCCTCGCTCGTTCTGCACGCCCATCTGCGGAGACGGCGTGGTCGTGGGCCGTGAGGTGTGCGACGACGGAGAGAACAACCAGAACGACACGTACGGCGCGTGCAACGAGGAGTGCACGGCGCGTGAGTTCTGCGGTGACGGCATCGAGAACGGCGAAGAAGACTGCGACAACGGACGAAACGTCGATGTGTACGGCGTGGGTCAGCCAGACGCTTGCGCTCCGGGTTGCGTGCTGCCCGGCTCGTGCGGCGACGGTACGGTGCAAGCCGCCTTCGAGCAGTGCGACAACGGCGCCGCCAACAGCGCCGACGCGTACGGACCGGGCAGCTGCAATACGTCGTGCGGTTTCGGCGGCTACTGTGGTGACGGCCAGCAGAACGGCGAGGAGGATTGCGACAACGGCGAGTTGAACGGCCGTGAGTACGGTCCGACCTCTTGCGGTTACGACTGCCGGCAGGGTCCGCGGTGCGGCGACGGCATTCGCAACGGCAGCGAGGAGTGCGACGGCGGTCCCCACTGCCAGCCCGACTGCACCATGGCGCCGTACTGCGGTGACGGTATTCCGCAGGAAGGCGAGGACTGCGACTACGGACAGTTCGCCTCGGACGTCTACGGCGGATGCAGCGAGGGCTGCAGCTGGGGTCCGCGCTGCGGCGACGGCACCCACGACACCCAGTTCGAGGAATGCGACAACGGCGCGGCCGGAAACAACGACACCCGGTACGACGGCTGCACCACCTCGTGCGTTCGCGGCCCACGCTGCGGTGACGCCATCGTTCAGCCGGACGAGGAAGCGTGCGACAACGGCTTCAACGACGACGTGTACTGGACGAGCGCTTCGTCCTGTGCGGCGGGTTGCGTGAGGCCGCCGCGGTGCGGCGACGGTACGGTGCAGGCCGGCTTCGAGCAGTGCGACAACGGCGCCGCCAACAGCGCCACCGCCTATGGTCCTGGCAGCTGCACCACCACGTGCACGTTCGGCGGCTACTGCGGCGACGGCGAGGAGAACGGCGAAGAGCTGTGTGACAAGGGCGCGCTGAACGGCGTCGAGTACGGGCCCGACTCGTGCGGCTACGATTGCTTGCCCGGCCCGCGCTGCGGGGACGGCATTCGCAATGGCAGCGAGCAGTGCGACGGCGGCCCCAACTGCCAACCGAACTGCGAGTTTGCGCCGTTCTGCGGCGACGGCTTGCCCCAGATGGGCGAGGACTGCGACTACGGGCAGTTCGCGTCGGACGCCTACGGCGGCTGCGACGACCAGTGCGCCTGGGGTCCGCGTTGTGGCGACGGAACTCAAGACGAAGAGTTCGAGGAGTGCGACGACGGCGGAGAGAACAGTGACACGAAGTACGGCGGCTGCGCCGAGTCGTGTGTTCTCGGGCCGCGCTGCGGCGACGCCATCGTGCAGCCGGACGAGGAAGCGTGCGACAACGGCTTCAACGATGACGTGTACCAGGTGAACGCATCCTCGTGCGGTGTCGGTTGTACGGCGCTGCCGCGCTGCGGCGACGGTACGGTGCAGCCCGACTACGAGCTGTGCGATTTCGGCGCCAACAACAGCGACACGGCGTACGAAGGCTGCACGAATTCGTGCGAATGGGGTCCCTACTGCGGGGACGGCAGGAAGAACGGTCCCGAGGAGTGCGACGAGGGCCTCGACAACGGCGCGTACTCCGCGGACGGCAGCGGCTGCGGTTACGACTGCAAGCGGGCGCCCTACTGCGGCGACGGTCAGCGCAACGGCCCGGAGCAGTGCGATCTCGGCCCGGAGGGCAACACCGGCGAGTACGGCGCTTGCAACGAGGACTGCAGCCGAGCTCCCTTCTGCGGCGACGGCAAGGTCCAGGCGGAGCATGGCGAAGCGTGCGACGACGGACCCACGGGCAGCCTCGCCTGCTCGACGACCTGTCAGAAGCGCAACATCCTGAAGTAAGCCTCGAG
>JAEYVE010000223.1 GCA_023432025.1 Pseudomonadota bacterium | reverse complement strand
GTCGTAGAGCGCGCCTTCGGCTCCACCGAGGCTCACTTCCTTCGCCTCGTGGTACCCGGCGCCAGTCCGCATCACGTGCTCACACATCGAGCCGACAGAAACTGGCGGGTTGCCGCTACAAGCATCATCGATGCGGAGGCCGATGAGCTCCCCGGCGATCTCGGCCAAGCTCTCCGCGCCGCCGCTCGACGTCCCGCCGTCCGCGCTCGCGCCTCCGGCAGCTGCGCCACCGCTCGCGCTCCCGCCCGCCGCTTCGCCACCGGTCGACGCGCCACCGCTCGCGCTCCCGCCTCCAGAATGCGCACCGCCAGCAGCAGGAGCACCGCCGCCCGCAGGAGCACCTCCGCTCGAGGTGCCGCCCGTCGCGGCGCCGCCCGCGCCAGGCCCGCCACCGCTTGCCTGAGGCATAGGATCCGCGGCTTCCAAGGAACAGCCTGCGACCATGAGCAACAGCCCTCCAACTCGGAGACACGCAGTGGAGTAACGCGAGCAAAGGGAGGAGCGGAGCATTGCGGTCGCGAGTTTGGATTCGCGAGGAATGCTTCGACAGATGAGCCCTTTCTCCCTCCCTGTCGTGAAGCATTGTGAGGGGAACGGAATGAGCCTCGCGCCGTTCGATGTTCTCGCCCTCGTGAAGCCGCGTTAGCGGGCACCACGGTGGACATCTCCTCTTGCGCTCGAACAGTAAACTTTTACCATGAAGCAAATCTGCGCTGGCTCACGCGCTCCGACTTCATCTCTGAACAAGGGGGGACAAATACGTCCCCTCCCCGGCAGAAGAGGTAACGTCGACAGTTGCGCACATGAAGCGTGCGATGTGGCTTGGAGCGCTGAGTCTGCTGAACCTGTCGATGGTCGCGTGTTCCGGTGGTACGGACACCGACGACAGCGGAACGAACAGCGGTGGCTCGGGTGGAACCGTCGGGATCGGCGGCTCGGAACCTGGAGTCGGCGGCACCACGAATCCGAGCGGCGGCGCACCTGGAAGCGGCGGCGCACCTGGAAGTGGCGGCGCCTCGAGCGGCGGAGAAACGGGAATTGGTGGCGGAAGCGGCGGTGAAACCGCCAGCGGCGGCGCGCCTGGAGACGGCGGCGCACCGAGCGGCGGTGGCGGCTCAGCGAGCGGAGGAGAAACCGGCAGCGGCGGCGCAACGAGCTCCAATAGCCCCGGCTGCGGCAAAACCTCGTCGCTCAAGAGCGGTCGTCACACCATTCAGTCGAACGGGGCTCGCGAGTACATCCTGTCCATTCCCGACAACTACGACAACAACCACCCGTACCCCATCGTGTTCGGTTGGCACTGGCGCGGCGGAGTCGCCAACGACGTCGCGAATGGACAAGGTGCCTCCTTCGGCCCCTACTACGGTCTCCGAGAGCGAGCCAACGGCACCATGCTGTTCGTGGCGCCGGAAGGTCTCGTCGACAGCGGAGTGACGGGATGGGCGAACCCGAACGGGCGAGACATTCAGTTCACCAAGACGCTCTTGGACCACCTCGAGCAAGAGCTCTGCATCGACACCGATCGCATCTTTTCCACGGGGTTCAGCTACGGTGGCATGTTCTCGAACGCCGTCGGTTGCGCCATGGCGGACCGCTTTCGTGCCATCGCGCCTATCGCTGGCTCCCTCTGGAGTGGTTGCGAAGCCGGCACCACGCCGATCGCGATGTGGGGCTTTCACGGAACCATGGACGGCACCGTGCAAATCGATCCCGGCCGCCAAGCGCGCGACGAGTTCGTCAAGAGGAACGGCTGCACGAACGCCACGACGCCGGTGCAGCCGAACGGCTGCGTGACGTACACGGGCTGCACCGCAGGAGCGCCCGTCACGTGGTGCGAACACAGCGGCGACCATTGGCCGCCCAACAACGCACCGGACACCACCTGGAAGTTCTTCTCCGAGCTGTGAGTTATGGCTCGACGCCCCGGCGCTCGCCGCTCGTGGGCGCCACGTTCTCATTGAGCCAGAATTTTCCAACCTTCCGGGGTGAACGCGTCGGCTTCCCCCGAGCCAGCCTGCGAGTTACTGTCGTCCATGACCCTGAGTTCGACCTCCTTGAGTAAAGCCGCCCTCTGCTTGACGTTCGTGAGCGCGGCCCTGTGCGCTTGCTCTGCGGAACCGGACGACGAATCCGGGAACGGCACGAACGTTCCTTCCGGGGGAGCGTCCGCCACGGGTGGAGCGTCTGCCACGGGCGGAGCCGCGTCGGGCGGTGTCACCTCATCCGGCTCGGCTGGCCCCGGAGTGGGTGGCGCGCCCGCCTCTGGAGGCTCGGGTGGCTTTGCGACTGGCTCCGGTGGAGTCTCGGGGGGCTCGGGGGGAGCATCCGGAGGCTCAGGCGGAAGTCCCGACGGCTCCGGAGGCGACACGACAGGTTCCGGAGGAGCGCAGACGATGCCCCCGATCGAGTGCAATCTCCCCGAATTGGACGCCGCCGTGGAGGCGCCGACGGGGTCACTGCGCGTTCTGAACTGGGCCGGAAAAACCGCGGCCCTCTCCTACACCTTCGACGACGGAAACCAGACCCAAATCACCAACTATGGGGCGCTGAACGCGCTCGGTGTTCCGTTCTCCTTCTACCTGACGACCAACTGGGGAGGCGCCTCGAACGCCGTGTGGACGCAGGCCGTGACAGACGGCCACGAAATCGGGAATCACTCCCACACGCACGCAGAAAATGGGACCGCCTCGGAGCTCGACAGCGCCACCCAGTTCATCGAAACGCGCCTTGGCGTCAAACCGCTCACCATGGCCGCGCCCTACGGCAACACCAGCTATTCGCCCCTCGCGGCGACGCGGTTTCTCTTCAATCGCGGCGTCGGTGGCGGCTCGATTGCGCCGAGTGGCAACGTCGACCGCTACAATTTGCCGACGTACATCCCGCCCGCGAACGCCAGCAAAGCCACGATGGACCAGGCCGTGAACAGCGCCGTGTCACGCGGCCACTGGCAGACGGTGCTCGTCCATGGCTTCGTGGGAGGCAACGACGGCGCCTTCCAGGCCGTACCGCTGGCGGACTTCTTGGCGCACGTCGAGGGCCAGCGTGACAGCGGTAAGGTGTGGATCGACACGCTCCTCAACGTCGGCGCCTACTTCCTCGGACAAAAGTTGGTGTCGGGGGCGACGCCGTCGGTTCAAGGCGCCAACTCCACCTGGTCTTGGACGCTCCCGGAACATTTCCCAGAGGGTCGGTGTTTGCGGGTTGTGTCTTCAGGCACCGTGTCCCAGCAGGGTGCGGCGCTCACCAAGCATCCACTCGGCTACTACGACGTCGCGTTGGACGCTGGAGAGCTCACGGTCTCGAGCCCCTGACGCCCGCCGAGCCGGGCGGCCTCGAATTTCACACTCGAGAGAATTATCGACCCCGCTGGGGCCGATTTGAGCATCTCTCGTCGCTCCGACGGACGCGTCATGCTCTCGGAGCATGCACTTCCGTTGCTACTCCGCCCTAGGCCTCTTTCTGCTCGCAGCCGCCGCGTGTTCACCTGCGGCGGACTCGAACGACGACTCACATCACGTGGGTACCGGGGGCTCGGGAGGAGACACCAGTAGCGGCGGCGCCGTTGGCGTCGGAGGGGTCCCAGCAGCGGGTGGCACCGGCGGCGCTTCGGCAGGCGGCGCGGGCGGTTCAGACGCAGGCACGGGAGGAGCGAGTGGCGGCTCGGGCGGCATCACCGACGGCGTCGGCGGTGACACGGGTGGCTCAGGTGGCTCGGGCGGCTCAGGCGGCTCAGGCGGCACGGACGGGGGCACGGGAGGCAGCGGCGGTGAGCCGACGAGTGACGCGGTCCCCAGCCCCGGGTGTAGCAAAGGCAGCACGCGTCCCGCGAACGGCCGGGTCTACGAAACCGGTCAGTCCCCGCGCGGACCGTCGTGGCTCGTCTTTCCGGAGAAGTACGACGGAACCACGCCTCTTCCCGTTCTCTTCGGCTTTCACGGCTGCGGCGGCGGCGGTGACTCGAGAGGCACCCCGTACATCGACATGACGCGCGGCACTCCTTTCGAAAGGGAATACGTCGTGGCTGCGCCGGTGTCCTCCGTCACCAATTGCTACGACTACAAAGTCGACATGCCGAAGGCAAAGGCTCTCTATACGGAGCTCGTCAACAACTACTGCGTCGACTTGAGCCGCGTCTACGCCACCGGGCACAGCTACGGCGCCGGCGGTATGGTTCAAACGCTCACGGCAGCGTCCAACGCGGCTGACTTCGCCCACTTCAACTTCAAGGCCATCGTGCCCGTCGCCGGCTGGGGCATCTTCAACCAGACGACCGTCGTGCCCACGATGTACATCCAGGGCGTGACGGACTCCGAGCGCCAAGGCGGCGACGGCCGCGACGCCGTGGAGAAGATCGTTCAGGCGAACAAGTGCGACATGACCACGACGCCGTACGCCGTGGATGCTTGCAACAGCAGCCACGACCGCGATCCGGTGAACGCCGGCTGCAAGAGCTATAACAACTGCGACGTTCCCACCATTTGGTGCTCGCACAACGACTCGGCGTATGGCGGCACCTTCCACGGCACTCCCTGCTTCTACCAGCAGGCCATGTACGACTTCTTCGAGAGCCTGTGAGGGGTCCCGTTGGAGCGCGCGCAAAGTCGCGCGCTCCAACGCGTCGTCGTGACGCCGCGTGACGCCGCGTGACGAGGAGAAAATCCTCCTCTGGTGACGAGCGCGAGAGCACCGATAGTCAATAGACGTCTCGTCGTCGTCGACGACAGAAGGACCCAGCGATGACCAAGGCAAAGCTCGCCCTCGACGAAGCACGACGACAATCACGTCGGCGGTTCTTTCAAACCGCAGGCGTCACCATCACGCTCCCCCTGCTGCCCTCACTGCTCTGGTCACCGCGCGCGAAAGCGCAGGCCGAGTGTGAGGCCCCGAAGCGGTTTCTGGCCTACCACTTCGGCAACGGAACCCACAAAAAGGACTTTCTCCCGGCAGGGAGCGGCAGCGGCCACATGAACGTCAGCGGCGACGCTTGGCAGCTGCCTACGCCGCTCCGGTCCATGCAAGAGCTGAAGTCGGACCTGGTGTTCGTGAGCGGCTTGGAGAACCAGGAGAGGCGCCGCGAGGCCGGTGATCACGGCATTGGTTGCGGGGCCCTCCTCACCGCCCGCATGCCCACCAAGAACGTGCCGACCACGAGCATGTCGGTGGACCAAGCCATCGCGGACCACATCGGCGGCTGCTCGCGCATTCCCTCTCTGCAGCTCGGCACGCATAGCGTCGGCTACCACGACAGCTGGGGCACCTTCTACACGCAGAACATTTCGTGGCGCGGCCCCGTGCAAAACAACGCCGACGGCACGGTGACCTATCCGGTCGGAAACGCCACGCCGCTCGGCAAGGAAAACGACCCGCGCAAGGTCTTCGAGCGCATGTTCGCCGGCGTCGACCCGGGCGCGTCCGAAACCGAAGCGGCCATGCGCCGCGCCCTGCGCAAGAGCGTGCTCGACACCATCGTTCCTCACGGAGATTCGCTCCGCAATCGCCTGAGCTCCGAAGATCAAAAGAAGCTGGACGAGCTCTTCACCGGCATTCGCGAGCTCGAGAAGGAACTCGACGGCACGCCGAGCGCAAGCTGCGTGGTGCCCCAAACGCCGCGGACGGGCCTGACGAACAACGACGCGTTCCGTGAGCAGCTGGACGTCATGCACGACCTCATGGTCATCGCGTTCCAGTGCGACATCACTCGTGTGATCACGTTCATGCAGACGGACCCCATCAGTGATCGCAACTTCTCGTTCATCCCCGGAATCACGGGCGCGGGAGGAGTCACGAGCGACCACGCCATGTCCCACCACTCGGGAGACGCGGCCATGATCGAGCAGTTCAAGAGCATGGTCGTTTGGAAAATGGAGCGCATCGCGAACTTCTTGCAGAAAATGAAGGCCGCGACCGATCTGGACGGGCAACCCTTGCTCACCAATTCGCTCGTCTGGATCGGCAGTGAAATTGCGGATGGTGACGCGCACGATCACCAGGACATGTCGGTCTTGGTGGCCGGCAATCTCGGCGGCGCGGTCACGACCAACCGACACGTCCGGTTCCCGCCCGGAGGCTTTCGTAACTACAACGGCGTCAAAACCTTTGGCGACTTTTACCTGACACTCCTCGACTTGTTCGGGGTGCAGGCAACTTCGTTCGGCAACGATGGCGTGGAGGCGATCACGTGGCACCGCTGAGGTTCATCGGACGGGCGTCGCTCGTCCTCGGTTTGGTCGCCGCCAGCGCTTGCACGGCGCGCCTCCAAGGTGGCGAGTCGGATTCTTCGGGTAGCGGCGGCTCCACGAACCAACCTGGCTCCGGAAGCGGCGGCGGCACGATTGAAGTGCCGTCCGTCGACGAGCTGAGCGTGTTTCGCGCGCCCCACATGCGGCGCCTGAATCGGTCCGAGTACGACAACACGGTGCGTGACTTGCTTCGAACGGAGCTTCGCCCCGGTCAGAGCTTCCCGACGGACGACGTCGGCGGCGGGTTCCCCACGGTCGGTTCGTCGCTCACGCTTTCGCCCGCGTACGTCCTTGCCTACGAGAACGCAGCGCACGCTCTCATGAGCGACCTCTTCGAGTCCGACACGCGCCGAGCAGAGCTGCTCACGTGTGACGTCGAGACCGGTGGCGACACGTGCGCCCGCGAAATCCTCGGCTCCTTCGCTCGCAAGGCTTGGCGCAGGCCGGTCACCGAGGAGGAAGTGACGAGCCTCTTGCTCCCGCTCAACGTGGCGCGAGAGCATGGAGCGCCGCTCACGGACGGCTTGCGCCACGCGCTCGCCGCCACGCTGCTCTCTCCCCACTTCATCTTCAAGGTCGAAGTCTCCGCTGATCGGCTCGACGGCTACGAGCTCGCGAGCCGCCTCTCCTACGCGCTTTGGGGGTCGATGCCGGACGAGGCGCTCTTCGCCGCGGCTCAGTCCGGAGAGCTGGCCACCGACGCGGGACTTGCGTCACAGGTCGAACGCATGCTCGCGGACTCGCGAGCAGATGCGCTGCTCGACAACTTCGCTGCCCGCTGGCTCGACTATTACGATGTCGAAAAGCACGAAGTGAACGCCGCACTCTTCCCCGAGTTCACGCCGGCGCTCGGCGAGTCGATGAAACGGGAAGCCAACGCCTTCATCGCCGACATGATTCGCTCGGAGTTCCCCGTGCCGGAGATGCTCCTCGCCACGCACACCTTCGTGGACGAAGCGTTGAGCGCCCACTACGGCTTCACGCAAGCTCGACCGGCCGACGTTGCGCCCGGAGAGCTCTGGCGTGTGGACGCCGCGGACTCCGAACGCGGCGGCCTTCTAACGCTCGGCGCGCTCTTGACCCACACGTCGTTGACCTCGCGCACTTCTCCGGTCAAGCGCGGTGACTTCGTGTTCAAGCACATGCTGTGCGGCACGATTCAGCCGCCGCCGGCCGGCGTCGAGGGGCTGCCGGACAGCGGTGCCGCTGAAAATGAGACGCTCCGTGAACGGCTGGAGCGCCACACTGAAGATCCCGACTGCGCCGTCTGTCACAAGGTGATGGACCCCATCGGCTTCGGCTTGGAAAACTTCGACGCCATTGGCCGCTTCAGAACGCACGACGGCAATAGCCCGGTGAACGCGAGCGGTACCCTGCCCGACAAAACCTCCTTCGAGGGGGCGCGGGAGTTGGCGCAAATTCTCGCCGAGGACGAGCGGTTCCCGCGCTGCGTCACCGAGCACTTCGTCACCTACTCCATCGGGCGCCTGCTCGATGGAAAAGAAGATCGCAAGTGGGTTGCCTATCTGACCGAAGAGGCCGGCGCCGGAAACGCCTCGCTGAAGAGCATCATCAAGACCGTAGTGCTGAGCGATCCGTTCCGACGCCGCGCGCCGCAGTAATCGCCCGTCCTCTCTGGCGACTCGCGCATCTCCCTCGTTCGTGACCAGGGGGCAGCGCCACGCACGAACCATTGCCAGCCGCTCGCGGCGCTCGTAGAGGATCTCTTCACCTTTCGGGTCGAAGAGAACCATGCAGCGCGCCATTCGAGGTTTTCACCAAGACGAAGAAGCAGCTTGGGTCGCCGAGCTCGAGTGCGGACACACCCAACACGTTCGCCACGACCCTCCTTGGCAGCTCCGCCCGTGGGTCGTCGACGAAGAGGGGCGCCGCGCCAAGCTGGGCACGACGCTCGACTGCTTGTTTTGCAACATGGCGGAGCTGCCCGCGCACGTAGCACGCTACTCACGAACGGCGACGTTCACCGAGCTGACCACCCCGAAGGCTCTTCAAGAGGACCATCGAACGAAGGCCGGAGTCTGGGCCCAGATCGTCGTCCTCGAAGGCAAGCTCGAGTACCACTGCACGCGCGGCTCGTTCGTGCTGCGCCCGGGCGTGGTGGGCATCGTGGAGCCCGAGCTGCCCCATCGAGTCCGCCCACTCGGGCCCGTGCGCTTCGAAGTTCACTTCATGCGTTGAAGAACGCGCTGCTCCTCACGCCGAAGGTTCGGCGACGGGGCTCGGCTCGGTGGTGCGCACGACTCGAGCCGGCGCGAAGAGAAGCGGATACAGAACGCCTGCTGCCGCAGCGCCAGCCAGCGGCGCCACCCAGAACAGCCAGAGCTCCGTCAGCGCCCAATCACCAACCAAAAGCGCCGGGCCGGTGCTCCGCGCCGGGTTGACGGACACGTTGGTGACGGGGATGCCAATCAGGTGAATCAAAGTGAGCGCCAAGCCGATCGCGATGGGCGCGAAACCGGCGGGCGCGCGCCCGTCGGTCGCCCCCAAAATGACGAACAAGAAGAAGAACGTCAGCACGAACTCCGCGAGAAACCCGGCGGCAAGGGAGTATCCGCCTGGAGAATGCTCCCCGTAGCCGTTGGCGGCGAAGCCGCCGGACAGCGAGAACGTGTCCACTCCGCTCGCGATTCCGTACAAAACCAGGCTGGCCAGAACAGCGCCCACGAGCTGTCCGCCGACGTAGGCAGGCAACTCTCGGCCCGGGAAGCGACGGCCCAGGACCAATCCGAGCGAAACCGCCGGGTTGAGATGGCAGCCCGAGATGTGGCCGATGGCGTAGGCCATCGTGAGCACCGTCAGACCGAACGCGAGAGACACGCCAGTCAAACCGATGCCGACCTCGGGAAAGCCCGCTGCGAGGACGGCGCTGCCACATCCTCCGAAAACCAGCCAAAACGTTCCGAAGGCTTCCGCCAGTACTCGTCGACTCAAGGTCATCATTTGCCCTTTCACGGCGTGGTCGTGGAAAGGCACGACTTGCCGATTTTCGCCCGACTATAAGTCGCACGAACTTCAACGTCGACCGCGCCGACCAAGCGCGTTGTACTACGATATCCGACACGTGGACTCGACGTGGGCGTCGCGCGTTTCAGGACGTGGACGTCGCGCGTTTCAGGGCGCCAGCGGGCACGGCATCGCAAAGCAGCGAGCGGGGGTTCCCGCATCGGCGTCGGCTCGGGCGAGCTGCGTGAGAGCATGGAGCCGCGTTGAGCTGCGTATTGTCGGTCACACAGCTCGAAGAGTTGGCTGACTCCCCGGAGCGACTTGCCCGACAAACGACGAACGCCGAAGGCGGGTGCCCTCGGCGTTTGGAGCGCCTCCCGTGAGGCGCCCGCTGCGGCAGTGCTCAGCTGCAGACGATGTCGTAGTCGTGCTGGTGACGCGTATCGTCGACAGCCGACTTCACCGTCACGCTTCCGCTCGATGCCAGCGTCGCGAAGTTCGCCGCGGTCACGGTGACCATGTGCGTGTGGTTCCCTTGCCCGGCTCCGGACACGGTGTACGTCTTGTCGACTCCGGCGGCCACGTCCGCTGGCGTGACCGTGAGGATGTGTTGATGCGTGGGGCTGGTATCGGTGGCCATGACCGAAGCGCAAGCTGCAGAACCGCCGCCGCCCGCGCCGCCGGTCGCAT
>JAEYVE010000183.1 GCA_023432025.1 Pseudomonadota bacterium | reverse complement strand
TCTTGGGCAGCTTGAACGTGGCGCTTGTCGATCGGCAGCAACTTCATGCCCCCTCGAACACCTCTCCCGCCAAGCAAATTCCTCACCTCAGCCGATTCACGCTACGAAACGAGGGGATCGGTCAGGTCACGGGCAGCCTGAAGCGGCGTTGTTCGAAATTCGCTGTAGGTCGGAGGCCAATACTCGAAAAGCCACCGCCTTTCTCGCCAGGTCTTCAAGTCGTTCCGATGGTCGAGTCGGTATCCAACAACGTGCTTCGAAAGTTGTGCCTCGAGCATCTGGCCAAACTTCCAAAGAAATAGGACTTCGACTATCGAGAACTGAGGAGACGGTGTGCACCGCAGCTGCACTTGGAGCTCTGGCTTCTCGTTGCCCTCGTCGGTACCGATGTAGTTGATCCGGCCGTCGCTTGGGGTCGACGGGCGCTTCAGCCTCTTCGGGGTTACCCAAACATCGCCGATGGACAGGCCGTCAAACCAGCCTTCGCTGTTTTTCAGATGCTCTTGCAGCTTGGTGAGGTTCTGCTCCAACCGCTCTTCAAAACGGGCGAGCTTCGCGAGGCCGACGCCTCGACGCTCGAAGTACAAAGTGAGCTTCGCCTGCCGCCATGCAAGGTAGAGTTCGTCGAGCGAAACCTTCATCGGTCACTACTCCTCAAAACAAACTCCCCTGTCCCTGCGAGGGCTTGCTCGCCTTTTTCGCCGCAGGCCTCTTCAGTGCCTTACCGCCCGCGTTCGCTGCTTCGGCTGCCTCTTCCTTCGCCCGAAGCTCGTTCAGGACGAACAGGGGGTCGATGACTTCGTCCTCGAAGGCTTGGAGGGCGGCGCGGT
Source organism: Pseudomonadota bacterium (assembly GCA_023432025.1). Classification (GTDB taxonomy): domain Bacteria; phylum Myxococcota_A; class Polyangia; order Polyangiales; family Polyangiaceae; genus NIC37A-2. Next base: position 14,193 of record JAEYVE010000183.1, on the reverse strand, counting down.
CTTCGTTGGTGGCGATGCAGAAGGGCGGGACCGCAATGTCGGACCAACCGACGACGTTCGGGTCGTTGCTTCCGACGCCCGGGAGCTTGGGGTAGGCGCGCAGGACAGCTCGGTCCAGCTCCTCGTGCAGGGCGCGGAGCTCGAGGATGCGCGGGTCGTCGCACGCCGGGTCCTTGAGCGCGTTGTAGGTCTTGGTCAGACCCTGGTCGGTGTCGACCATGTACTTCGCGCGGGCTTTGTAGAGCTCTCCGCCGACTTCTTCGAGCTCGGGGAGGACGGTGCGCGGGTCGGGCTGAGGAAAGGAGAAGGTCTCGAAGCAGTCGGACGCCGCGTACCGCAGGTCTGTCTTCATCGACGAGGAGAGGAGCCGCGCCCAGACCTCGTGAATGCGGGATTGGAGGGTGGCGAAGGCGGAGTGGGCTTCGAGAGGGAAGACGTACAATTGCTCGGAGAAGATTCGGTCAATGGGTTGCGCCGCGAACATGAGGTGCTTGCTTACGCGCGCCGTTACAAAACACCGCTCCAGCGGCGCGATGGCTTGGTAGAGGACCTCACGCGACCGCCAGTGCTGCCACCACAACTTCGAGCCTTCGCCGTTTTTCGTCTTCTCCCGCTCAGGCTTCACCTTCGCTCGCACGATCTCGATCAAGTCCGGCCACCGCTCCGCCTCTTCCAGACCTATCTGACCAAAGCTGATCACGTAGCGGCTGTGGCTCTGGGTAGGGCTGGAGTTGACCTCTTCGCCGCCCAAATACGGGAAGATGCGCTCGGCATTCTTCGGGTTCTGTTGAATGAGCGTGTCGCGCTCTTCCGGAGTGAGCGTAAAGCCCATGCCGAGCACGATGCTTCCCTGGAAGGTGAGAGCCTCGCTGCTTCTTAGCTTGATCGGGTCGGCCCGCTCTTGGGTCGGCCGAAGGCGCGAGTTGATGGCATCAACCGGTACGTCGTTTATCCGTAGTTCTGCCAGCTTTGTCGCTCGACCCGCTGCTAGGTGCACAACACTCACCGTCACAGCGGCCTCTCCCGGCCAGGGCATGTCCGCGCGCGCAGAGTAGATGCAGAGGCCGCGACCGACGAGGAACTGAAGCCCTGCGGCTCGCGTGTCCCCCTGGCCGATCGTGTTCGTGGCGATCAGACCGATCGTCCCGTGGGCGCCAAGCAGATTAGCGGCACGCCGGAAGAAGTGCGCCGAGTAGTCACCGTTCTTCCCAGCATCGTGGAGCGCCACGAGCCAATCGGTGTAGGCATCTCCCATGTTCGTGGAGATCGTCTTGCCGCCCATAAACGGCGGATTCCCGACGAACGCGTCCATCATCGCGGCGCCGTTCACCTTCATCCCATCGAGCGGGTCCGGGCGTTCAAGGTAGAAGACCTCCGGGAACTCGAGCATCCAATGGAACGGCGACAGCCGTTCACGCGTCTCGGCCGCAAGGCTCCGCGCCTGTGGTTCGACGGATGCATCGCCCTCCAGCCACGCCTTCGCGAGGTCCATACGGCGAACCCGCTCGGCCTCGCGCGCCTTGTCCCTTTGCTCGGCGAAAAACGCGCCCACACACAGATCCGCGATAGTGCGAATGCGGTCCGTCGCTTGCTCTGCATGGTCGAGCAATCGACGCCGCTCTTCTTGGCTGCGCGGAGTGTCGTCGGCGGCGAGCATGAGCAGCTCCGCGCGATGCTCCAGCGCCTCTTCGAGGCTTTCTTTCAGTACCTCTCGGAAGAAATCGACCTGTTTCTCAGGCTTCCAGTGGAAACTCGCGATCTGATCGAGGCTCAGGCCAACGAGTGAGTCCCCGTGCCGCAAAGCGTGGTCGACAAAGGTGAACGGCAAATCCGCGCTCAGCGTCACGAGCCAGAGCGAAAGCTTCGCGAGCTCGACCGCAGCGGGATTCTTGTCAACGCCGTACACGCAGCGCTGCGCGACGACTCGCCGCGCCACGAGCTCCGGGTCCGCAGCCTGTGCGACGACTTCCGCCAGCTTGCCCGTGCGCGTCCACAGCGCGACCAGCTGCTGCGCCAGCTGACGCACGACCTCAACGAGAAACGCGCCCGAGCCCATCGCCGGGTCGCAGATTTTCAAAGAGAGAAGCTGTTCCTCGCTGGGCTCGTCACCCATGCACTCGAGGAGCGGCTCCAAAGTGCGCTCGACGATGCCCTGCGTGAGTGACCGCGGCGTGTAGTGGCTACCTGAGCGGCGGCGTTCCTCGCCAGGTTGCAGGACGAGCCGACCCGCGGAGGCGACATGCAGGTGGCGCTCCTTCTTGCCGCCGGGAGAAAAGTCATTCAGCGCCTCGAGGAGCGCGGTGTCGTCGTTCTTGTGCTCATTCAGAAGCTGTTCGACCTTGGAGCACTGAGCGGCGCTCAAGTCGCCCTGTTCCTTGAGGTGCTTCTTCAAGTCGATGGACTTCATCCGCCGCAGCTCACCGAGCTCGACCCAAAGGCCGCTCTTCAGGCGCACCGCGCTGTCTTGCACGCGCAGGACGTGGAAACCCATCAGGGACTCGTAGACGGAGCCGAGCTGCTCGACGTCGAGGCTCGCGTAGCTGAGGCGCTGACCTTCGAAGAAGACGAGGCGATGCAGCACCTCGTAGACCGTGCCGTCATCGACGCTGGGAGGGCGTGTTGCGGCGCGGTCCTCCGGCAGGGCAATGGCCGCTGTGGTGCCCGGGAGGCCACCTTCGAGGAAGGGGTAGCTGTTCGGGTCGAAGAGGCGACCGCGACGCGGCGGCAGGCGCAGCTCACCATGCTCGACACCGAGGAAGACCGCGCGGAAGAGCGAGAGCAGCCGGCCGTAGGCCCCGAAGCGGTTGTTCATGCTCTCGGGGTGCTGACCTGCGTCGTCGACCAGCTCGTCGTAGAGCCCCTTCACGCTGAGGAAGCGTGCATAGGTGGGGTGTTGAACGGGCAGGAGACTCTGGTCCTCTGCATAGAGCAGAAACACCAAGCGCAGGACGACGCTGAGCACGCCCTGGTAGGCGTGGTCGTGCGGCTCTTCGAGGGCGGCGCGGAGCCAGTCGGGGCGCCCGCTCGACGCATCACGATTGCCGGCGGCCTCGAAGCCTCGAAGGAGAAGCTCGACCGCTTCGAAGACCTGTTCGGCGAGCTTTTTGGTGACGTCGGCTTGGCGACCGCGGCTCTCGCGGAGCAGCCCCGCGACGGTGAACTGCTCGGCAGCGCCGTAGGTGCGGCTTGCGCTGAGCAAGAGCTCGAATGCCGCGAGCACCGGGCGTCCCTCGGGGCGCTGCATGACGTCGCCGCGGAACGTGAGGTGGGACGTGGACTCGCCCGCGGGGGCGTAGACGAGGCGCAGGTCGCGGCCGTTCGAGAGGAGACCTACCGGGACGCCGCTCGCTCTCAGCAGACGCTCGAACTTGGCTGTCGGTGGGTAGCGCCACGGGCCAGTGCGGTCTTCGGGGGCGTCGAGGTCGAGGCCGAGTGCGTCTTCTCCGGCGTCATCGCGCAGGTCCCAAACGAGGGCGAGGTAGGGGCTTTGAGTTGCAGAACTACTGGTAGACGTGGACGTGCCCGCGCCTGTGGCCGTCTTCTCGTCCTTCGGTTCCTCCCCGAACGAGCCAAAGAGATCTTCCTCGCTCTCCGCCGGCAGACTGCGCGCAATCGCAAAGCTCGGGCGGACGTCCTGCTGGCCCTCCTGGGCGTAGAAGTGCAGCTCTTCGGGCAGGTTCGCGCGCAGAGGCAGTGCGGCGCTCGCGTAGCCGAGGAAGCTCTCGAAGAACACGCGTAGGTCGCCGTAGTGACCCGGATCGTCGCCTTCCGGCTGGACGAGGGCGCTGCGGTAGCGGGCGGTGAGGCTCGCGTCGACCTCGGGCGTGATCTGGGCGTCGGCGAGAACCGGCACGGAGAACACGAGCCCTTCGTAAGGCTGGGCAAGGCCGAGCCACTCTTCGTGAAAGCGTGTCTGCGCGTCCTTGGACATCAGCCACCCTCCGGCCAAGCGAGCACCAAACCAACGGGGGAGAGACGCGTCATCTGTACTTTGTAGAGGGCGGCGATCTTCTTCGGCTCTTCTTCGAGCTGCTGAGCGAAGGTGGCCTGGCGCTCGCGCGTGACGTTCAGATCGAGCTCGGCCTGCTTGCGCTGGGCTTTGTCCTGAAGTTGCTCGAAGGTCATCTGCTGGAGCTCTTCGAGGTCTTTCTCCGTCTCCTCTTGCTGGCGTTCGAGGAGCTTCTTCAGGTCGTCGCTCTCCTTGCGAGCGCGCCGGCCCAGACCGCTGCGTGCGTCGACCGCGCGGGAGTCAGCCTCCGCTTCGAGATGAGGCCAGAGAGCCGTGAACATGGCTTCTGCGTTGCCGAGCGCTTGCTCGCAGATCGCTCGATTCGGCGCGGGAGCACCCGTGGCGAGGGCCTTTTCCGTGACCTCGATGGCCCTGTGGGCAGTGACCGGATCCTTGTAGGGACTCGGCGGCTCGCCCGGCGTCCATGCTGCGGGGATCGCGACCAGCTCGTCGTGCAGACGCGCCGCGCCACTGCCGAACAACGTGAGCCGGGCGTAGGCGATGACGCGCGCCACGCTCTCGTCGGGCACGGACACGGCGCAGCGGCGCGAGAGATCGTGAGCGCCGAAGCCTTGGGCCGCGAACCGATCGAGGATGCGCTTGACCAGCGGATGCGAGAGGTGGAGCTGTTCGGTGCTCGAGACGAGCGCGTGGAGCGGATGGAATGTGACCGGGCGCGGCGGCTGGTCGCGCCACTCCCAGAACGACTGAGTACGGCTGCGGGCAGGACGGAGCGTGTCGAGGGTGACGTCCCAGGAGCGGTCGAGGCTCGGAAGACGGTAGGTCGGGTTGTCTTCCTCAGTGGTGCTGCAGGGGACGAGTCCGTCAGTGCCTGCGAGCTGAAGACCGATGTCGACAACGCCCTTCAGGGCCTCGGGCGCGATTTGGAGCACGCGCTTCGACTCTTCGAGGAGCTTTCCTGCGCGGAGGTTCTCCTTTTGCAGATGCTCCTTCTGGCGGCGCAGGGCCTCGAGCTCACGCTCCGTCGTCTCGGTGCGCGCATCGCTACCGACGGCGGCGAGCTTGTCAGCCGTGCTCTTCTGGAGACCGTCCTTGAGAGTCGCCTCGATCTCGTCCAGGAGCACAGCGCCCATCGAGCCGAGCTCGCTCTGGACCACTTGGATCTTGCGGAACAACGTCTCGAGGACGTGATCTTCGCCGCGCTGTGCGAGGACGAAGTAGTGGCAGCGGACCTGCTCGGACTGCTGCAAGATGCGGTCGATGCGGCCGTTGCGCTGTTCGAGACGCGACGGGTTCCAGGGCACGTCCATGTGGAAGAGGTCTGCGCATTGCCCTTGCAAGTTGACGCCTTCTCGCGCCGCATCCGTTGCCACGAGGATGCGAACGGGATGGTCTCCCGGAGCGCTGTTGAAGGCGCGCTGCACCTCTTCGCGTTGCTCATCGCCCATGCCGCCGTGGAACTGGAGGATGCGCTCCTCACCGCGTTCGGTGTGTCGAACGGCTTCAGTCAGCAGCTCGACGAGATAGCGCTTGGTGTCGGCGTATTCGGTGAAGAGGATGACGCGGCGATCGGTCCACTTCTGGTCGGCTTTCCTTGCGTCTGGATTGCCGAGCCCCGCGCAGCAGTGCTCCTTCAGCCACGCGAAGAGCGCGAGCGTCTTGGCATCCGGGCGCCGACGCGCCTTGTCGGCGAGGGCCCGCATCTTCGAGAGCAGCTCCTTCGCCTCCGCCGTCGGACTCGGTAGCTCGCGGCTCAGCTTCTCGACCTGGGCGAGCTCCTCTTCGAGGGCCGCTTCGTCGTCCTCGCCGTAGGTCTCCGGATCGAGAGGAGCGGTGTCCAGCGAAAGCTGCTGGTGACGCGCCTTGACCTGGACCCCGCCCTTCTTCTCCACGGTCTGCGCGTGCACGTCGATGGTGCGCGCAAAGGCTTCAGGGCTGCTGAGCAGGCGCTTCTGGAGATTGATGAACGGGAACCGGCCGCCGCCACGCTCCGGTGCGCAGAGCTCAGTGTAACGAGCGAGCATCTCCGAGAGCTCGAGCTCGGTGGTGTCGCCGGGCAGGCCGGCGGCAAGGGGGGATTTCGGCTCCGTCCTGCGGCTGTCCGTGAGATAGCGCTCTTCGGTCGCCGACCATCCGCCCGCTCCGTGCGTCAGCTCGATCTTGCAGAGGACACGCTCGGGGATCTTCTCCACGCCGGAGCGCTTCAGATCGCTCTTCAAGCGCCGCACCATGACGGGTTCGAGGCGACTCGGGTCGGTGACTTTGTTCAGACGGCTGAAGCGGATCGGATCAAGGATCTCGAGCAACGCGCTGAAGGAGTTCGAGTGCCCGTTGTGCGGCGTGGCGCTCAAGAAGAGGCGGTTGTCGAACTTGGGAGCCAGATCGCGTACGGCGCGCGTGGTGTCGCTGTCCACGGCGTACTTGCTGGCACTCGCCGGGGCGGCAACGTGGGCCTCGTCGAGGATGAGGAGCCCCTTCTCCGCGCGATGACCCAGGTGTGCGAGCAATGCGTCGCGGTACTCGGGTCGGCGAATGAGCGGGTAGCTGACGATGAAGCGGTTGTGCGTGGCCCAAGGATTGATGCCGAAACCACGTTCGCGTCGACGCCACTGAAGGAACGCTCGGCTCATCACCTCGAAGCGCAAGCCGAAGCGCTTCATCATTTCGTCGCGCCACTGAAGCGTGACCGAGGCAGGGCAGACGACGAGCACGAAGCCCGCCTGCTGGCGAAGGATGAGCTCTTGGAGGACGAGTCCCGCCTCGATGGTTTTTCCAAGACCGACGTCGTCGGCGATGAACAGGTTTGCTCGCGGGAGCTCCAGCGCCTTCATCAGCGGCGTGAGCTGGTGGTTCATCAGCTTAATGCCGGCGCGGAAGGGCGCCTGGAAGCGCGTTGCGTCCGCGGCGCTGACGGAGCTCCACTTCAGAGCGTGCAGATACGCGCCGAAATGCGATGGGGGATCGAGCTTTTCCGGCTTGCCGAGCGGCGAGACGCGCGGGTCGATGACCTTCGCGCCAATCTCGAGGTCCCACAGCATCTCGAGCTTCTTGCCGGGGGCATCGTCATCCAAACAGGCAAGACGGAGCAGCGAGGACTCATGAGGCTGACTCCCGGGGATGGTCTCCTCGACCAGCCACTGGCGGCCGCGTGCCGAGAGGACCTGACCCGGCTGCGGGGTTCCTTCATGCACGAGCGGCTGGGGGCGGGCAGAAGCCGCGGAGTCGAAACCTGCCGCTTCGAGAAGAGATTCGATCAGGTCCTTGCGACGCTTGGGCCCCGTGTCCAGCTCATGGCTTCGGCACACGCTGCGGAGCTCGTCGCGCCCCAGCTCACGGAGCACCTCTGGAAGCCGCGCGTTGCTCACGGCCCGCGTAAGGTCCGCGATCAGTCGCGCCTTCTTGGCACTGGACTCCGGGAGACTGGCACCGAGCACGCGCGCCAGGTCGTAGAGGCGCTCGCGCTCGAGTGCGGACAGGACGGAGGCGAGGTTGGGGGTGTGGGAGTCAGCCATGCTCGAAGTCGACCGACTCCTCGACGCCCCGAACTTCATGAACCGGGCGGGGGAATGCGACCATGGAACCAATGACTACCAGAGAGTCGCCTGGTCTGGAACTCGGTCTGCGACACTCAGCTCTTTGGTAGGATCGGATATGTCCGAGCACAGCCGGTTCACCTGGGGGAGGCACAACTTCCAGTGGCGGGGCGCCTAGCACTGGTGGCGCCAAGACGGGGGGAGTCGGGGGCGGAGAGGACCTGTTCAACGGCCCCTGAAGGAACCCCCCGCCTCCCTCGCGGGACCTGGGGGTTCTTCTCATCGTGCGCGCGTGGCGAAGAGGCGAAGAAGCATAGGTCTCGGGGGTCTTCAGCCGGTCGGGCAGCAGTAAAGTCCATGCGAAAGTAACTGACACCCGGCGGGAACCACCGAGGAGACGCAGTAGAACGCTACGGGCGTGCCTGGGGTTGAACTGCACTCGTCGTCCCGTCTCTCTCGGCGCTCGCACAGAGGACCGCCGACGGCGCGGCAAACTTCCAGGTCGTCTTGCCGGCCAGGCTCCTCACCCCCCCAACGCCGCCCCCTCACCCAACGCACGCCGCATGTGCGCGCGCAGAGCCTGAACGAGCGCGATCGAAGCGTCGATCTCGGCTTTGCGGATGGAGACGCTCTCGACGTTCACGCCGAGGGGCACGCCTTTGTCGCGCGCGTAGCTCCAGACCTCGAGGAAGATGCGTTCGCAGAGGCGCACCGAGCTTTCCAAGGGGTCCGTGGCGAGACGTAGCTCGTTTTCGAGCCAGCGCGGGAAGCGAATGCCGAGCCACTTCATGAAAGCGAGCGTCTTGAGCGAGCCGCAGGGAGAGAACGTGAGGATGATGGGCTGGGCACTCTTGCCCGTTTCACGGGCGGCGAGTGAATAGTCCGAAATGAGCGATAGGGTCGACGTGACGTCGTACACGGCCTGCGTGACGAAGAAGCGGCAGCCCGCCGCGCTCTTCGACAGGATGCGTTCGTGCTCATCGTGGCCGCGCTCGTGGCGCTCTGCGATGGTGACGCCGCCGAGCGTGAGCCCGGGAGCGTGCTGAGCCACGAGCCCGTACGCATCGCGCAGGGTGAGCCCTACGGAGGCATTTCGACTGGGAGCGCCGACCAACACGCTGAGGTTCTGCGAGCCCTGTTGGGTGTGGAGCCACGTGACGAAGCTCTCCGGCGTATCGCGGGCCACGCACCGGTAGACGACCTTGGGCAGCGCGAGGGGACGCAGGTGAACGTCCACGTACTCTTCTGGGGGGAGCGTTGGCAGAAACGGAAACGGACGTGGCTCCGCGGTGCGCTCCGCCTCGTCCTGAATGTCGTAAACGATGACGCCGTCGACATCGACGCCGCGCAGCCGCTCCACCTGCTGCTCGGCGATGCTCGCAAGTTGGTCAGGAGTGGACGTGAGCTTCGGCGGCGCAAAGCCGTAGAGGCAAATGCCCGGGTTTCGGCGGGCGATCTGATCGAGCAGGTGCACGGTCATGCCGGGGTAGTTTGTCACATGCTCCGCGCTTGGGATGGTCAAGATCGATGGGGCGGGCTAGGGCGCGCCAGCGGCGGGCCTTGTGGTGGATGCCCGGGAATCGGCTCTGCCGGGGAGCAGGCACGCCTCTTGCGTTGCGCGCTATGCCGTGAAGAAAGCCGCAGGAGCGCGGGTGATTTTCGTCAGCCAGGTCGCATTTTGCGACCTGGGGTGTGACAAACCACGACCATGAAGCTGGCCACCCGCATGACGCTCGCCATTGGTGCGTGTGCTTTGCTGCTGGTCGGCGGCGGCGGCTTCTTGCAGTTGCGGAGCGAGGAGCGGGACCTACGCCGAGTGGCGGAGGGGGAGGCGCTCCTCTTGGGGCGAAGCCTGCAGACGGCCTTCGAGAATGCGCTGCGCGACCGTCAGATTGAGGACGTCGCGGAAACGCTACGCGACCTCTCCCACGTGGATCCTTCCGTGGCCATCTTCGTGTACGACGAGGAGGGGCAGCTCGTTGGCGCCACGCGGAACGTGCTTCCGACGGACGACGTGGCCCGCGTCGAAAGAAGCGCGAGGGTCAGCGCGAGCCCGGTGCTCGAGTATTCGCCCAAGAGCGGCTCGAACGCTTTGCTCTTGGGGCTTCGGCTGCGGGACGAGGTGCCCGCTGGGGCGTCGTCGATCGTGCTGGAGAGGCCTCTGACGGAGTTGCAGCGCGATCTGTCGGAGACCCGGCGCAACCTGCTCCTGACCGCTGCCGCGTTCATTGCTGCGGCTGCCGCCCTCACGTGGGTTTTGACTCGAAGGTACGTGGGATCGCCTCTGGCTCGCATGGTCGCGAACATGCAGCGTGTTCGTTCGGGGGACTTGGGTATACCGCCGTCGTCGCGCAGCGCCGACGAAGTGGGCGAGACCCAACGGGAGTTCGACCTGCTCGTTCGGGATCTCGAAGCGGCGAGAGTGCGGGCCGATCGCGAGATGGAAGCGCGCCAGCGCATCGAACGAGAGCTGCAGAACGCCGACAAGCTGGTCACCCTGGGCCAACTCTCCGCGGTCATGGCGCACGAAATCGGGTCGCCGCTCCAAATTTTGGAAGGCCGAGCTCGTGCGCTTCACAAACACGCGGACGATGCGGCGGCCACCCGACGAACGGCAGCCGTGCTCGTCGAACAAACGGAGCGCATCACACGAATCGTGCGACAAATGCTTTCCATCACGCGACGCAGAGCCCCCGTGAGAGCGCGAATCGACGCAGAGGCGTCGATTCGCAGCGTGGTTGCGCTTCTCGAAATCGAGGCAAGAAGGCGTAAGGTGGCGTTCAGGGTAGAACGCTCCGGACGAACGGATGTGTTTGCGGATCCCGATCAGCTGCAGCAGGTCGCCTTGAACCTCATGAGGAACGCCCTCGAAGCGTCGCCAGAAGACGCCGTCGTCCAAGTGGAGATCGGAGGCGATGAACGCTCGCTCGTGCTCGAAGTGCGAGACCGTGGAACCGGCATTCCCGAACCCGTGAGGGCCCATTTGTTCGAGCCTTTCTTGACGACGAAGGCGGCCTCCGGCGGGAGCGGCCTCGGCCTCTCCGTCGTGAGCTCGATCGTACGTGAGCACGGCGGCAGCGTGGATTTCGTCGAGGACGGCGCTCCGGGTTGCGTCGTGCGGGTCACGCTTCCACGCCAACTCGAGCAGGAGGCATCATGAGCAAGGCGCCTTCCATTCTCGTCGTGGACGATGATCCGGGAGTCGTGTCCTGGCTCGTCGAGTCGCTCATGGAAGAGGGGTTCCAAGCGACGGGAGAAACGTCCGCTCTGCGCGCTCTGGAAACACTGAAGAGCACGTCCTTCGATGTAGTCATTTCAGACGTCGAAATGCCGGAGCTGCGCGGCTTGGAGCTCTTGCGCGCCATTCACAAGGAGCGCCCGAGCCAAACCGTTCTGCTCATCACGGCGTTCGGTTCCATCGATTTGGCGGTCGAGGCGGTGCGACGCGGCGCCGTGGACTTTCTGGCCAAGCCGTTCCGCATCGAGGTTCTGACGCTCGCCGTGCGGCGGGCGCTTCGCGAGCGTCAGATGCGCCGAGAAATCGTCCGCCTGCGAGAGACGGTCGCTCGCGAGGCGCCGAGCGGAATCGCCGTGCGCAGCCCGGCGATGCAGCGGGTCTTGAGCCTCGCCCGTCGCGCGGCGAGCAGCCACTTGCCTATCCTCATTACAGGCGAGAGCGGGGTGGGAAAGGGCGCCTTGGCGCGCTTCATTCACGAAAGCAGCGAAAGAAGCTTAGCGAAGTTCGTGCAATTGAACTGCGCGGCGTTGCCTTCTGGGCTGGCGGAGGCGGAGCTCTTTGGCGTTCGTCGTGGGGCCTACACGGACGCGCGCGAGAACAGGGCTGGCGTGTTCGAACAAGCACACCGGGGCACCTTGTTCCTCGACGAGCTCGGGGAGCTGCCCGTCGAGCTTCAACCCAAGCTCCTGCAAGCCCTGGAGTCCAATCACGTGCGGCCTCTCGGCGCCACCGAAGACGTCGCCGCGGACGCGCGCATCATTGCAGCGACGAATCAACCGCTCGAAGAAGCGCTGCGTGAACGTCGCTTCCGCCAGGACCTGTACCACCGTTTGAACGTGGTGCGCATCGAGCTGCCTCCTCTACGGGAACGACGTGAGGACGTGGACGTGATCGTGGACCAGGTTCTGGACGGCATCACGAAGCGGTCGGGACGTGGTCCCCTGGGCATTTCCGCCGAAGCAAGCCGCTACCTCCATCGTCAGAGGTGGCCCGGAAACGTGCGAGAGTTGATCAACGCCGTCGAGCGGGCCGCGGTATTTGCGGAGCACGACGTTCTCACCGTCGAGGACTTTGCGCTGGATGCTCCGCCAGCGCTCGGCTCGCTCGTCGAAGATGCGGCCCTGGAGGAGCTTTCGCTCGCGGACCTCGAACGAGCGTACATCCGGAGGATTTTGGCCAAGACCGGTGGGCACAAGGCACGAGCCGCCAAAATCCTCGGGCTGGACCGACGGACGCTGTACCGGAAGGTAGCGGAGTGGGGCGACTCGGACGTGGCTGTGTCCGCCGAAGAAGACGATTCGGAAACGTAGGCGCGCCCGCGGAGTGGAGCTCTCGGCTCTCGGGCGAGAGCCACCGGGTGGAGAAACGGGGAAGCGAGCGGCGCGCCCCGAGGTCGCATTTCACGACCAGAGAGGGTCGCATTCTGTCTCACGGCGCGGAGCGCACGTGAGCTTCGGGCCTGGAACGCAGCTGCTCACGCATTGGCACTTACTTTGCTTGGCGAGCGAAGCCGCAAACTCTGCCTGGGGGCCGAAAGTGCGGTTCAAGTCCTACCGAAGGGCTCACGAATGAGGGCCGCCCGAGTAATGAAGCAAGCGAAGAATGAGCGTTCCGTCGAATGGGCGCAGCTACCAGTGAGGTGCGTGAGGGCGCTCGTTGGCATCACGCTCTGTGCAGTGGTCGTCGGATGTCGCGGCGCACACGCCGAAACGGAGGACAAGCCGCCGGTTTTCCAAGTGGCGTCCGTCGAGCCTTCCGCAGCCAGCTACGAGCGCGAATTCGTAGGTCAGGTCCAGGCTGTTCGATACACCGAGATTCGGTCGCGCGTGAAGGGCGTCATTCAGTCCGTGGACGTGGACGAGGGCGCGCCGGTCCAAGCGGACCAGCCGATGTTCGTGATTCGAGCGAGCGAGCTGCAACAGGAGCAGCTCAAGGCCTTCGCCGCCACCAAGGTCGCCGAGGCAGATCTGAAGAGGGCCCAGCTCGAGCTGGACAACACTCGCATGCTCTCGGAAAAGAACATCGCGTCGAAGGCTGAGCTCGCGCTCGGTACGTCGAAGGTGGACGCCCTCACCGCGAAGCTGTCGAGAGCCAAAGCAGAGCACAACCAGGCGACGATCAACCTGAACCACACGACCGTGCGCGCCCCCTTCGCGGGAGTCGTCAACCGCATTCCGCACCGTGTGGGTACGATGGTCGGCAAGGACGACGTGCTGACGACGCTCGCGGATGCGAGTGAGGTGTTCGTTTACTTCCACGTCTCGGAGCGCGACTACCTGGAGTACGCCGCGTCGAAACCCGAAGAGCGCCCCAAGACTGTCTCTCTGCGTCTGGTGGACGGGTCCGTCTATTCCGAGCAGGGCGTCATCGACGCGGTGGGCAACGAGGTCGACAAGCAGACCGGAAACGTCACGTTTCGAGCGCGCTTTCCGAACCCCGCGGGCCTCTTGAAGCACGGCAGTAGCGGAAAGGTGGTCGTTCGTACCGACATTCGCGACGCCTTGCTCGTGCCGCAGAAGTCCACGTTCGAGGTGCAAGGCCGTCTCTACGTTTACACGTTGGATCCCGAGAACCGGGCGCGCGCCAAGGAGCTGGTCCCGAAGGCGCGCCTCAAGGATTCATTCGTGGTCGCAGACGGGCTCGGTTCGGAAGATAGATTCGTTCTGGAGGGGATTCAGAAGGTCAAAGAAGGCGCTCGTTTGGAGACGCGAGCCGTGAACTGAGCTTCTTCGTATGAATCCTTCACAGAATACGTTCGCGTTCACGCGCCGGCCGGTCCTGGCGACGGTGGTGTCCATCATCATCACGCTCCTGGGTGTCGTGGCCCTCGCGCGCATGCCCATGACGTTGTTTCCGAACGTGGCGCCTCCCGAGGTGAACGTGACCGTGGAGTACACGGGGGCCAACGCCGAGACCGTGACGAAGGCTGCCATCGTTCCGCTCGAGCGCGCGATCAACGGCGTGCCCGGGATGAAGTACATGAGCAGCGACGCAGGCAACGACGGCGTCGGCGTGGTTCAAATCCTGTTCGAGACCGGCACCGATCCGGACATTGCGGCGGTGAACGTGCAAAACAGGGTGAACGCCGTGATGGGCGAGCTTCCCGAGGAGGTGAGCCGCAACGGCGTGAAGATCGCGAAGGAAGAAAACGCGATGCTCTTGTACCTGAGCATCTACAGCACAGACGAGCGGCACGACGAGAAGTTCTTGTACAACTTCGCCGACATCAACGTGCTCGCCGAGCTGAAGAGGATCCAGGGGATCGGCTTCGCCGACATCCTCGGCGCCAAAGAGTACGCCATGCGTGTCTGGCTCAAGCCGGACAGAATGGTCGCCTACGACGTATCCGCGGACGACGTCCTCGAGGCCCTCGAAGCCTTCAACGTGGAAGCGGCGCCGGGAAAAATCGGTGAAAACAGCGATCGCGGCTCCACACCTTTGCAGTACACGGT
>JAEYVE010000181.1 GCA_023432025.1 Pseudomonadota bacterium | reverse complement strand
CCGCAAGGCGCCGGACCAGGCGCTGCTCCGTTGTCCGACGTCGTACCGGGCGCCCCGCCAACGGACGGCGCCGGGCCCCCTTCGAGTGACTCTGCGTCTCCTTCGTCTGCTACCGGCGCTCTTGCGGCCGGAAACGCAACGTCGCCGAGCGAAGCGCGCCTGGCCGCTAGCGCGCCGCCGCGCTCGGGCGCGGCGGCTTCGCGTGGCACAGCGGCGGCCGCGCAAATGAGCTCCGGCATCGCGCAGGGCGCGCTCGGCGTCGCAAGTGACGTGGCGGACGCATCACGCCGCGCTCCGGTTTCTGCGGGAGCACCGCCCGATAAGCCCCTGAGCGAGAACACCCTGAACGAAGAAATTCGTTGGGTGGACTCGGTGCGTAGCGCGCTCCGTGCAGGCGATCCTGCGCTCGCTTTGTCGCGCGCCGCGGCGTACCGAGCGCGCTTTCCCCAAGGGACGTTGCGGCAAGAGGTGGAGGCTTTGCGCATCGAGGCGACGCGGCAAGCAGGAGACGAAAAACGCGCCGCGGCGCTCGCCGAGCGCTTCGCCAGCGAGCACCCCACGAGCCCGCATCTCGGCCGGGTGCGTGGCGCCGCGCCGGCTCCGTCGGCGTCCTCCGGGCGCTAGAGTCACGAGCCCTTTGCGAGCTGCCCTCTTCCTGCGAAAACCGGCGCATGGCCCGCGTTTGCTCCTCGTCACTCGCGTGGATGTGCGCTGCGGGCTCTGCGCTGGGCGCTGTGCTCAGCGGTTGCAGCGGAGACACGGTCACGCTGGGGCGTGCGCCTCGCGCGGGTGAGTTGATTCTGCACTTGGCTTCGCCCGACGACGACGAGAACCCGTCGCTCACGGCGGATTTGCTCGAGCTCTACTTTTCGTCGGATCGCGAGGGCGGCGAGGGCGACGTCGACTTGTGGGTCGCGCGCCGCGCGTCGCCGAACGATCCGTTCGGTGAGCCGACGAACCTGAGCGAGCTCAACACGGAGGAGTTCGAGTCGAGCCCGGCAGTGAGCGCGGACGGTTTGACGCTGTGGTTCGGCTCGGATCGCGAAGGTGGCGCGGGGGGAACGGACGTGTGGGTGGCGCGTCGCGAGAGCCGCGACGCCGCGTGGGGTGAGGCCACGAACGTGAGCGAGCTCTCCTCGGAGGGCGACGACATTCCGCGTCCGCTGGGCGCGGGGGACACCGTCATGCCGCTGGCGCGTCGCGACGAAGGCGGCGTGTACCTCACCTACTTTGCGCGGCGCGCGTCCGTGGACGAGCCGTTCGACGCGCCTGTGCTCGTCCAGCTCGCGGCGGAGGGCGTCGAGGTGGTCGACGCGTGGCTCAACGCTCGCGGCGACGAGCTCTGGTTCAAGCAGCGCACGACGGATCGCAAAGGCGACCTGTTCGTGGCGCGCGCGGACGCGAGCGGCGCCTTTTTGGCTCCAAAGCCCGCTCCGCTCGTCAACACGGCGGCAGAAGAGCGCGACCCGTGGCTGAGCGCCGACGGGTCACGGCTCTTTTTCGCGTCCGATCGCGAGGGGAGCATCGACATTTTCGAGCTCGAGCTGTCGCGTTGACGTGCGGCGCGCCGCTCGGAGCGCGTCCTCGGCGATGGGTGGCGCGTTCGGCGAGCGCGCTCGGTCGGTCGCGTTCGAATCAGTCGAGGCCCAAAATCAGTCCAGACCCAGACGCTCCATGTCGTCTTCGTCGAGTCCGAAGAAGTGGCCGCACTCGTGGAGCACGGTGATGCGCACTTCCTCCGCGAGCTCCTCGGGCTCGCTGAAATCCGCGATGAGGTTGGCGGCGTACAGCACGATGCGCGTCACCGCGTCCGCGGTTTCGCCCGAAAGCACGGCGCCGTGATCTTGGCCCTCGAAGAGCCCATAAGCGCGCGGGTCGAAGCCCTCCTCGACCAAGTGCCGCGCCGGGCGATCTTCTACGACCACGGGCACGTGCGCGAGCCGGGCGCGGTACTCGGCGGGCAATCCCTCGACGGTGCGCGCGGCGTGCGCGAGAATTTCGTCGCGCGCGGCGTCGCTCACCAGCTCGAAGGCTTCGTCGTCGCGCGTGTCGAGCCGGAGCGTTTCGAGGAAGTGTTTTTTGGCGAGCGCCTGCTCTCCGAGCTCCTCCAAAGTGAGACCGAGCGCGTGGTGCGCGTCGGACATTTCCGGCTCCTTTTCGAGCGCGGCTTCGAAGACGGGGCGCGCTGCGCGCGCTCCCTCCACCTCCAAGAGCGCGCGTCCGCGCTCGAGGAGCGCCTCGGGGTGCTCGCGCACTTCGGGCGGGAGGGCGTCGTAGCAGTCGAGCGCAGCTTCCGGATCTTCGAAGGCCAGCTCGTGGAGCTCGTCGAGGAGCTCTTGGAACGCGGCTTCGAGCTCGTCGTCACTCGGTGGGGGCGGAGGAGAATTGTTCGGCACGAGCTCCTTGTACGAGTCGCGGAGTGGGCCGTCCACGGCCGGGCGCGAAAGCGGCTTGGCGCGCGTTTTCGGGCGGATTTCGGGGTTGGTGCCGCCTCGCGAGCGCTGCAGGAACCGCGGGGGTCGGTACGACTCAGTTGTCGAGCTCCGAGACGAGCTCGAGATATTTTCCGCGCGCGGTGCGCGCGACGGCGTCGACGCGCGTCACGCCAACGGAAAGGCCGGGCAATGCCTCGAGCACGACGGCGCGCACTTCTGCCTCTTCGCTTTCCGTGAGGGGGCGCTTGGTGACGAGACGTACTTCCAGGGTGCCGTCGCGCTTCTGGACGAGCTGCCACTGGTCGACCACCGCGAGCGCCACGAGCGGCGAAAATTCGAAGAATGGCCACACGCGACGTCCGTCGGGCAAGCGCACCAGGGTGCGCTCTCGTCCAACCACGCGGCGCAGCTTGGGGAAGGGCCGGCCAGCTGTGCTCGGCTCCGCGACCTCGGCGAAGTCACCAATTTCGTAGCGAACGAGCGGCCGCAGCACGTCCTGGAGGGTCGTCACGACGACGCGCCCAATCTCCCCCGGTTCGCACGGCTCTCCGTCGTCGCGCAGCACCTCGAGTAGAACATTCTCCGACTGCACGTAGTAGCCGTCTTCGTCCGGCGCATCGAGCGCGAGCATGCCCGTCTCGTTGGCGCTGTAGGTGGCGATGAGGCGTGCGCCCCAAAGGCGCTGGCATTCGGCGCGCAACACGTCGGAAACCGGCTCTGACGAGAGCGTGACGGCGCGGAGCGACGGTAGCGTGACGCCGCGCGCTTCGCTCAGCTTGAGCAAAGCCAGCAGGTTGGACGGGTACGTGGCGAGGTAGCTCGGAGCCTTGCGTTGGAGCCAATCGAGCTGGGTAGGCACATCCGCGCGCAAGGTGAGCGTGATGCCGCGTCCTCGCCCGAGTGACTCCGCCCAGGGCCGAGGAGAAACGGCCCCCTCGGGTGGGTCTGCGGTGCCGGGAGGTGTGGGCGTGGTGATGAACGCCGTGGTTTCGTTCGGGTCGAGGCCGTGCCACGCCACGAGGCGCAGCTGAAATGCGAGAGCGAGCAAACCACCCGCGAAGCTGCCCTTGGTCGTGAGTGGGCGCCCCGTCGACCCAGAGGTAGTCGTCGACGAGACAGCGCGAAATTGTCGCGGTGGCGCGGGGCACTCCAGCGCAGCGCCCAAGCGCTGCAAGTCTCCGCGTGTGAGGAGTGGTAGCTCGCGGAAGTCGCCCCAGCGGAGCGCCTCACCGCGCGCCAACACCTTGGCCAAGTGAGACCTTTGGTAGGGCACGGCGCGCGCAACCACGGGCAACCACCTTGTCAGGTGGTGTAGTTGATCCGCCAGGAGCTCCGAGGCGGACAGGCGTTCCGTCAAGGCCAACGCGGAGCGCAGCTCGGAGAGCGCCCGGTCGCCGCCATGGGCCAAAATTAAAGAAATGCGGCTGAGGTTGGACTTCATGCGCACACACGGTGGGTGCTTGGGAGCTCACCGTTTTGGTTTACTGGTTCAGACGAAGTGACTAACCTGTCTCTCCCGTGAGCTCTTCGGTGAGCCGCGGCGCTCTGCTTGTCGATAGCAAAATACCCTGGAGCACCCATAGCTCATGAAGATTACAAAACACGTATTTTCTCTGCTCGTCCCCGGCGTGGCGGCGGCAGCGCTCCTCGTTGCGTGCGGGGACGACGACTCGAGCCCGTCGAACAACAACGCCCGCGGCTCCGCGGGCGCACCGACGGTCATCGTCGAGTATGAGTGTCCCGGCCCGGGCGAGAGCTTCTGCAATGGCTCGGCTTCCGGCGTGGTTTGCGCAAAGGGCAGCACGAGTGGCGTGCCCTTCAGCTGTGCGCAAGGTGAGGTTTGCGAGGACGGCGCGTGCGTCGGGCAGTGTGAGGCAGGCGCTACGGAATGCGTCGGCGAGCGCGCCTTGCGCGCTTGCTCCGCGGACGGCAAGCAATGGGTTCCCGTGGCTTGTCAGCCCGGCGAAGAGTGCGTCGACGGTGCGTGCGAGCAAACCGGCCCTCTCTGCGAGGCCGGCGAAAAGAAGTGCGACGGCGACACTCTGCTCACCTGCAAGGGCAATGGCAGCGGCTGGACCGAAGGCGAGTGCCCTGCGGATACGCAGTGTACCGATGGCGCGTGCGTCGGCGTGTGCACGGTGGGAGAAACGCGCTGCGATCCTTCGACCGACGATCTCGCGCTGGCGATGTTCAATGGAGTTGGTCCGCTCTCGGGTGGGGGCACGGGCAGTTATGGCGTACTGTGGAAGTGCGTCGACGGCACGAGCTGGGAGCTCGAGAGCTGCGGAGCCGGCGAGTTCTGCTCGTACTCGGGGGTCGAACAGGCCGAAGTGGATCGCTACAAGCGTGACCTTCTGTCGTTCAGCATGGGCCTGGTCTTTGCCGAAGGATCGGGAGCCTTCCCTTCGTTCCCGACTCCCCCCGCGATTCCGGCGGGCGCGCAGGCGTCCTGCACTCCGGATGTGTGCGGGCTGATGGAGGAGGAGCCTTTCTTCTACGGAGATGGCCCCTTCGCGTTCTTCGAAACCGCTGGGGTGCGAGCGTGCGGTGCGCCGGGTGAAGAGGGTAGCTCCGTTTACTCGAAGCTGTCGTCGTGCTCGGGCCTGCCTCCGTATCAGGCGTTCCAGCGGACGACGGTGGAGTGCCCCGACAATTTGGTGTGCGTGCCAGCCTACCCCGAGCAAGGGTGCGTGATGCCCGAGTGCGATCCGGAAGGTCCGTCGTACTGTGACGGCAACTATCGCTATTACTGCGACCCGTACTCCCTGACGGAAACGTCGAGTTACTGTGACTACGGTTGCACGACCACGGGGACGGAGCCCAATACCACGGGCACGTGCGACGAGCCCCAACCTCTCTGAGCCCCCCATCGCTCGAGCCGCGAAACGCCGTCGAAACGATGGCGTTTCGCGCGCTGCCGAGTGGAGGCTCAGCTCGCCTCGAACGTGTCGGGTAGCGCGGAAAGGCGCGCCTCCGTCGCGTCCCAACGTGCGTACCAAGCGTCGCGGGTGATTCGATACACGTAGACTTGGCGAGCCCGGCCGTTACCCTGCCCGGGCTCGTCATACACGCCGGTTTCTTCGTAGCCAGAGCGGAGTAGGCGCTCGCGCACCTTGGTGTTTTCGGAGTAGACGCGCGACTCGATCGCGGAGCTCGGGAAATGGGAAAAGCCGAAGTGCTGAATGGCGCGCGCCGCCTCGGTACCGAGCTCCCCGTTC
Source organism: Pseudomonadota bacterium (assembly GCA_023432025.1). Classification (GTDB taxonomy): domain Bacteria; phylum Myxococcota_A; class Polyangia; order Polyangiales; family Polyangiaceae; genus NIC37A-2. The sequence continues at coordinate 45,104 of JAEYVE010000181.1, read as the reverse complement.
CAGAACGCTCGCTCGCCGAGCGCGGCCGTTGGCACCAAAGCGTCTGCTTCGATGGAGAGCTTGGCGTAGCCAATCAGGGTGCTCGAGGCCTTGTGCACCAGAGCGAAAGCGAAGCGGGACTTTTGATCGGAGGCCCGGATTAGGCCTCGAAAAAACGCCTCGGCGGTCATGGAAGGGAGCCACACGTTGTCCGCGATGGCGTGGTCCGTGAGCCAAGCCGTGCTTCTCGCCGTGATGTCGCGTTCGGAAAGGGAGCGCACCAGGAGCCGGCGCGTTTCTAGGGAGACGGGCACCCCTGGCTCCCACGGTACCTTCACGTCGGCGGCGCGCGCGAGCTCTTCGTCGACGCGCGGGGCGCTCCGTAGCCACTCCCCGCGCGTCTGACGAAACACGTGGACGCGGCGTGCCGCCCCGTCACCGGAAGGTGGCGGCTCGTCGTAGGTGCGTGCTTCTACGAAGCCTCTCTTCCTCAAGCGCGCAATGAGTACCGTGTTGGTGGCATACACGTGCAGCTCGATGGCCTCGATGGGCAGGTGCTCGAAGGCGAAGCGGGCCGTGGCCTGCATGGTTTCCAAGCCGAATTTGGCGCCCCAGAAGGCTCTGTCGCCAACCACGAGGGTGCCGCTCAGGGTGGCCTCCGAGGGACTCCGAACGAGCTTGACGTAGCCGACGAGACGGCCGCTCGTTCGATGCTCGATGCCGAGCGCGAAGCAGCGGCGCTCGTCACGAGCTTCGAGCAAGGCGCGGAAGTACTGGGCCGTGGGCAGGGGCGGCAGCCACAGGTGCTCGGTGACCGCGGGATCCGAATGCCAGGCAAGCAGGCGCGGCGTGATGTCGAGAGCCGTGAGCGACCGCAGAACGAGGCGGGGCGCCTCGATGACGACGGGCTCGCCCGGCTGCCAGGGGATACGGGACACGTGGCCATAAATTAACAGTGCGGCGCGCTTCGGCAAAACGAAGTAGCGAGCCGCGTTCGGCCTCGGGGCGGTTTCGTCCACCTCGGGGCCTTCTGACCGTGCTCGGTCAGCCGGTGCTTCCCGTGCCGCCCAGCTTTCACTAGCTTTCTCTCGAGATGCGAATCTGGCCGGGAGGACCGCTGCGCCTCGGCGCCACTTGGGACGGGGAGGGGGTCAACTTCGCGCTCTTCTCCCATCACGCCACGGGCGTCGATCTCTGCCTCTTCGATAGCAAAGACCACACGCGGGAAACGCACCGCATTCCCCTCAAGGAACGCACGAACCGCATTTGGCATTGCTACTTGCCCGACGTGCGTCCGGGGCAGCTCTACGCGTACCGCGTGCACGGCCCCTACGCGCCGCATCAGGGACAGCGCTTCAATCCGAACAAGCTCGTGCTCGATCCGTACGCGCTCGCGGTCGCCGGGCAAGTCGAGTGGCACGACGATTTGTTCGCCTACCAAGTGGGGCACCCGGACGGTGACCTGACTTTTTCCACGACGGACAGCGCTCGTTACCTGCCCAAGTGCGTCGTGGTCGACGAGGCGTTCACGTGGGGAGACGATCGTCCGCCGCAGGTGCCGTGGAGCGACACGGTCATTTACGAAGCGCACGTGAAGGGCATGACCATGCGTCACCCGGACGTGCCGGAGCACCTGCGCGGGACGTACTTGGGGCTCGCCTCGGACGCCATTTTGGACCACCTGCTGTCGCTCGGCGTGACCGCCATCGAGCTCTTGCCGGTGCACCATTTCCTGCAAGATCGCAGGCTCCACGACATGGGCCTCGCGAACTACTGGGGCTACCAGACCATCAGCTTCTTCGCTCCCGATCCGCGTTACGCGACGGGCAATCGTGGTCAGCAGGTGAACCAGTTCAAGACGATGGTGAAGGCGTTTCACCGCGTCGGCATCGAGGTCATCCTGGACGTGGTCTACAACCACACCGGCGAAGGCAACCAGCTGGGCCCGCACCTCTGCTTTCGCGGCGTCGACAACCAGTCGTACTACCGCCTCGTTCCCCACAACGAGCGCTACTACCAGGACTTCACCGGCTGTGGGAACAGCATCAACGTCCTGAACCCGCGCGCGTTGCAGCTCATCTTGGACAGCTTGCGTCACTGGGTCGTCGACATGCACGTCGACGGCTTCCGCTTCGATTTGGCGCCGACGTTGGCTCGCGATCCGTTCGAGTTCGACAGCTACTCGCGCTTCTTCGGCGTGGTGCAGCAAGATCCCGTGCTCAGTCGCGTGAAGCTCATCGCGGAGCCGTGGGACATCGGCCCCGGCGGCTATCGGCTGGGCGGCTTTCCTCCCGGTTGGGCAGAGTGGAACGGCCGCTACCGCGACTGCACGCGCCGCTATTGGCACGGCGACGAGGGGCAGGTGCCGGAGCTCGCCTCCCGACTGTCCGGCTCGAGCGACATTTTTCAGGCGAGCGACCGCGGGCCCTACGCCAGCATCAACTTCATCACCTGTCACGACGGCTACACCCTGCGTGACCTGGTGAGCTACGAACAGAAGCACAACCTCGCCAACGGCGAAGGCAACCGCGACGGGCACGACCACAACATCAGCCGCAACTGGGGCCACGAGGGAGAAACGCGCGCGGCGTGGGTCAACCGCATGCGTGAGCGGATGATGAAGAACTTCATGGCCACGCTCGCGTTCTCGCAAGGCGTGCCCATGATCAGCCACGGAGACGAGCTGGGGCGCACGCAGAAGGGCAACAACAACGCCTACTGCCAAGACAGCGAGCTGACGTGGATCGACTGGGACCTGGACGATCACGCGCGCGAGATGCTCGAGTTCGTGCAGCGCGTGTTCAAGGTTTCGCGCTCCAACCCCGTGTTTCGGCGGCGACGCTTCTTCGCGGGCAACCCCACCACCGATCGCGGCTTGAAGGACGTGCAGTGGGTGCGGCCCGACGGCCGTGAAATGACCGACGAGGACTGGCGCAACCCGAAGAATCGCGTCCTCGGCATGCTCATTCACGGGGCAGCTTCGGACGACGTGGACGAGCGCGGCCGCCCGAACATGGGCCAAACGCTGCTCTTGCTCCTGAATTCGAGCAACCGCGCCCGGCAGTTTCGGCTGCCCGACGTGCCCGAGCGCGGCTACTGGCACGAGCTCGTCAACACCGCGCAGCCCACGCACAGAATTCCGAAGGGTACGACTCTTAACGTCGCGCCCCATTCACTCGTCTTGCTCTGCTACGAAGGTACCGAATGAACGCTCGCGCTTCAGATAGTCTCCTCTCCGTCGAGCCCGAAGTCCTCTCCGCGCTCGAACGCGCCGAGTACTACAACCCTCACGCCGTCTTGGGCGCGCATCCGGTGGAGCCGCATCTGGGCGGAGGCGTCATCGTGCGATCGTTCCACCCCGACGCGGAGGCGTGCGACGTGATCGTCGCCGGGGAAGCGCCGCGCCCCATGCAGCCGCTCGGGCACGGCGTCTTCGGGTTGCACCTGCCCGACGCCAAGGTGCCGCTTCAGTATCGCCTGCGCTTCGGCTTCGCCGGCGGCGCCTCTTGGGAGCGCGGAGACCCTTACTCGTACCTGCCCACGGTGGGGGAAATGGACCTCTACCTGTTGGGTGAGGGCACGCACCGAAGGTTGTGGCAGGCGCTGGGGGCGCGACCTTTGGTGGTGGACGGCGTTCCGGGTACTTCGTTTGCGGTTTGGGCGCCCAGCGCCAAGCGCGTCAGCGTCGTCGGAGAGTTCAATCGTTGGGACGGCAGACTCTTCCCCATGCGCAGCCTCGGCAGCTCGGGCGTGTGGGAGCTGTTCGTGCCCGGCGCCAAGGCAGGCGATCTCTACAAGTTCGAAGTCAAAACGCAGCTGGGGGACCTGCGCGTCAAGACGGACCCGCTCGCACAGCGCATGGAGTGCCCGCCTCAAACGGCGTCCATCGTCCACGAGTCCGGCTACGAGTGGGGCGACGACGCCTGGATGACGCAGCGCGCACAAAAGGACATCACGCGCGAGCCAGTGAACATTTACGAGCTCCACCTCGGCTCGTGGGCGCGCATCCCCGAGGAAGGTCACCGCTCGCTCAGCTACCGCGAAGTGGCGCCTCGCTTGGTCGAGCACGTGAAAAAGCTCGGCTTCACGCACATCGAGCTCATGCCGCTGGCGGAGCACGCCTTTTACCCTTCGTGGGGTTACCAGGTGACGGGCTACTTCGCGCCCACGGCGCGCTACGGCAGCCCGGACGACCTCAAGTACTTCGTCGACTACTGCCACCGGCACGGCATCGGCGTCATCATGGACTGGGTGCCGGCGCACTTCCCCAAGGACGACTTTTCGCTGCGCCGCTTCGACGGCACCGCGCTCTACGAGCACGAGGACTCGCGCCTCGGTGAGCACCCGGACTGGGGTACGCTCATTTTCAACTACGGGCGCAACGAAGTGAAAAGCTTCTTGGTTGCGAACGCCGTGTACTGGGTGAAGGAGTTTCACATCGACGGCCTGCGCGTGGACGCGGTCGCCTCCATGCTTTACCTCGACTACAGCCGCAACGAGGGGCAGTGGATCCCCAACGTGTACGGCGGCCGAGAAAACATCGACGCCATCGATTTCTTGCGCGCCATGAACACCGCGGTGCGCGAGGAGTCGCCCGGCGCGTTCACGGTCGCCGAGGAGTCGACGGCCTGGGGCGGCATCACGCGTCCCCCGGAGACGGGCGGTCTCGGCTTTACCTTCAAGTGGAACATGGGGTGGATGCACGACACGCTCGGCTACTTCCAGAAGGAGCCGGTGCACCGTAAGTACCACCAAGATCAGCTCACGTTCGCGATGCTCTACGAGAACACCGAGCGTTTCATCAACTCGATCAGCCACGACGAGGTGACGCACGGTAAGGGCTCGCTCATCGAGAAAATGCCAGGCGACTTCTGGCAAAAGCTCGCCAACCTGCGCCTCTTGCTCGCCTACCAGTTCACGCGGCCGGGCAAGCAGCTCATGTTCATGGGCACGGAAATCGGGCAGCACGGCGAGTGGAACGTGGACGGCTCGGTGGATTGGCACCTGGCGGATCATCCGCAGCGGCGCGCGCTCCTCGCGTACGTGGCCGAGCTGGGCAAGCTGTACGCGGAGCGCCCCGAGCTGTGGCGCGGCGATCCGGATGCGGACAGCTTCGAGTGGATCGACTGCACGGATCGCGACAACTCGGTGCTCGTCTACGTACGCAAGGTGGAGGGCTCTCACGCGGTCGTGGTGCTGAACCTCACGCCGGTGCCGCGGGACGACTACCGCATCGGCGTGCCGCACGCGGGGCGCTACGTGGAGCGTTTGTCGACGGACGACAAGCGCTGGGGCGGCAGTGACTACGGCACGCCGCACGAGCTTTGGACCGAGCCGGTGCCGTCACACGGTCGAGCGCAGTCCTTGAACTTGCGACTGCCGCCGCTCGGCGCGCTCGTGCTCATTCCCGGTTGAAGCGGGGCGGCGTCGGCGCGCCGAGAGGCGCGCCGAGCCGACCCATGTGCACGCGAAACCGTCAGGGCGCCCGAAGGGCGCGCCTTCTGCGCCACACGAGCAGCGCCGCTGCGCCCACGACGAAAGGCGCCGCGGACCACGACCACGGACTGACCGAGCTCCGCAAGGGCAGCGCGCTGCAACCGAAGCCGCGATCGACGGAAGCGTACAGGTTCGCCAAGAGCTTCTTGTCTACGGCGGTGAGCTCGCGCTTGTGCACCTCACACGCGCTTGTGCAGCTGAACATGGTGGCGCGTGGGTCGTCGTAGTCTTCCCCGAGACCCCAAAAATGGCCCACCTCGTGGGTGAGCACGTTTTGCAAGTCGTAGGACTGGCCGCAGGTGCTGCCGTCGAACTGACCCACGCACGACTCGGGTCGCAGGGTGGCCTTGGCGGCGACTTGCGTGGCCGTCGCGCCTGGCGCGTCTTTCTGGGCAGGCGACGGCACGTCGCCGTTCGGGCCGTCCGCGCGTGCAACACGGTCCGTGGGCTCCACGTCGGAGAAGCGGTGCCGCGTGTTGATGATGATGTCCGCTTCCGTGATTTCGCCGGTTTTCGGGTTCGAAAAGCCGACGGTGATGGCCAGGTCCATCTCGTGCCCCTCGAACTCGATGGGCGCCAAGATGATCGAGTTGACGCCGTCGGGGGTCAGGCTCGGCAAGCGCCCCTGGCCGCGCTGAAAAATCACGCGCGGCAGGTCCGCGCCCGACGCGTTCCACGAAGCAAAGGCGGCGCGGACGGCCTCTTCATGCGTCGGCCCCAAACGCTCGAGCGATTGATCGAGCGTGACGACCAGCTTTCGCGCCTGCCAGTGCTGACGCTGACCGAGGTTCGTCTCCGCGTCCGCGTCCGCCTCGGGGGCGTACCAGGATTCGACGGCGTGCTTTGCCAAAAGCACGGAAGCAACGGTTGCCACGCACGTGAGCGCGCTCAGGAGCAGGCGACGCCCGAAGCTGGCCTTCCGTAGGGCTGGCGCTTGGGAGGGGCGGGGTTCGCGGACCGAGGGGAGCGCGCCTCGTCTCGAGACGGGCGCTGTAGCCGCCGCCTCCGGAAGCCGTACACGCGGCGCGATGCTCGGTGTGGGCAGCGGCGGATCGGCGCCGAGCGGCAGCGGCGCAGGGCGACTGGTCGGCGCTTTTCGAAGCTCGGTTGATCGAACGCTGTCCACGCTGATCGGCCGAACGGCAGCGCAGGAGGCGTGGCTTAGGCGAGGCCCCAACCGTAGACGGTCGCGCGCTCCGCTTCTCGCGTTCGAGGCCGAACGGTAGAGTCGCTCGCCGATGGCGGACTCACTGCTCCTCCGGAAACCGAGCCTGGCGCCAAAGCTCGATCCCGACTTTCGTCCTGCTGCGTTGGGCTACCGCGCTTTCACCCAGGAGGTGGATGCTTGTGGAGGCGGAGAGCCCGTCACCTTGGCGCTCACGCGTGCGCGCGGTGAGGTGGCTCATTTCGCGACGGCGCTTTTGCCAGACGGACATCCGTCGTCCAAAGACAACCTGCCGTTCGTCGAACGCCTCGTAAAGCAGCTGCTCTGGCAAATGGGAGCGTTTCGCTTGCACGTGGCGGGGCCTGAAGAGGTGACTCGCTTTCTGGCGCGCGCCTATGCGCCGGGGGGTGTGCGCGCGTTCGACGCCGCGTTTTTTGCCCAGGTGTACGGCGTGCCGCGGTTTTCCGTGGAGCAGGCGACCTCGAGCAGCTTGCCGCCCGTGAGCGAGCGTCGCGAGCGCGTGGGCGGCCACTTGGAGGGCTGTCGCATCGGCTTCGACGCGGGCGGCAGCGACCGCAAGGTCGCTGCCGTCATCGACGGCAAAGAAGTGTTTTCGTGCGAAGTCGTTTGGCACCCCAAGCAGGCGACCGACGCGCAGTATCACGTGGACGGCGTAGAAGACTCGATTCGCAGAGCGGCGGCGCACTTGCCGCGCGTCGACGCCATCGGCGTGAGCTCGGCGGGCATCTACGTGGACAACGAAACGCGGGTGGCGTCGCTCTTTCGTCGGGTGGCTCCCGCGGATTTCGAGGCGAAAATCCGAACCCTCTACCCCGACCTGGCCAAAAAATGGGGCGACGTGCCCCTTGTCGTGGCAAACGACGGTGACGTGAGCGCGCTCGCAGGAGCGCTCTCGTTGGGGCTTCGCCCGGTGCTCGGCCTCGCGCTGGGCACGAGCGAGGCCGCCGGCTACGTCGATGGCGAAGGCCTCATCACGGGCTGGCTGAACGAGCTGGCGTTCGCGCCGGTAGACTACTCGCCGAGCGCGCCGGTCGACCACGAGTGGTCGGGAGATCGCGGCACGGGAGCGCTCTATTTTTCGCAAGAGGCCGTGGTGCGGCTCGCGCCACGCGCTGGCATTGCGCTCGCCGCCGACGCGTCGCCGGCTGACAAGCTCGCCCACGTGCAAGCGCTCATGGCCCAGGGGGATGCTCGCGCCCACGCCGTGTTCGAGAGCATCGGCTCGTACGTGGGCTACGGGCTCTTGCACTATTCGAGCTTCTACGATTTGGGCCACGTGCTCCTCTTGGGCCGCGTCATGTCTGGCGCCGGCGGCGCGCTCGTGGCCGAGCGAGCGCGAGACGTGCTCCGCGAGCACGATCCGGCGCTTGCCGCTCGCGCTGGCGTTCATCTGCCGGACGAGACGAGTCGCCGCGTGGGGCAAGCCATTGCCGCCGCGAGTTTGCCGAAGCTTCGTCGAGGATCCCCATGCAGCTGAGTCGAGCGAGCTCCGAGGTCTACACGTGGGACGGCGCGAGGGCGCCCGACGCGCTTGCGCGCACCACGCACCTGGGCGTCTGCGCGCATCAGGACGACCTCGAAATTCTGGCTTTGCACGGCATTTTGGAGTGCTTTCATCGAGCAGATCGGGCCTTTTCCGGCGTGGTGGTGACGGATGGCGCAGGGAGCGCCCGCGCCTTCGAGTACGCGAACCACACGGACGAACGAATGAAGGCGGCGCGGCGCGTCGAACAAAAGAAGGCCGCGTTCGTCGGCGAGTACGCGGCGCTCGTGCTCTTGGATCACCCGAGCGCCGCGGTGAAGCGCGCGGACGAAACGCGCGTGGTCGAGGACATTGCTCGCGTGCTCGAGATGAGTCGTCCCGACGTTGTTTACACGCACAACCCGGCGGACGCGCACGATACTCACGTCGCCGTCGCTCTGCGCACCATCGCCGCGCTGCGTCTGCTGCCCCGGGACGAACGTCCGAGGCGCGTCGTTGGCTGCGAGGTGTGGCGCGACTTGGACTGGCTCGGCGCGCCGCACAAAGTGGCGCTGGACGTGAGTCGCCACGAGCACCTGCAGGCGGCGCTCTTGGGCGTTTTCCACTCACAAATCGCGGGCGGCAAACGCTACGACTTGGCCACGCTGGGCCGCCGCCGCGCTCACGCCACCTTCAGCGAGAGCCACGACGTGGACACGCACCAAGGGCTCGTTTACGGGATGGACCTGACGCCGCTCGTGGAAGACGACGAGCTTTCGGTGACCTCCTACGTGGCTTCCCTGGTCGATGCCTTCAAGGCGGACGTTCTGGCGCGCCTGACGAAGCTTTGAGCGTTGGCCGGGGTCGCGAGCGCGGCCGCCCGCGGGTGGCGTGTTCGGTCGCACCCCCGCGCGGGCCTTGGCTAGCTCGAACGTCCGGAGCGCCCGAAAGGCTGCGTTTCGCGGCTCTCCGCGCGCTGGCGTCGACTCGGGGCGCTGGCTAAGGTTCGGCCATGATTTCGCTTCGTCGCCGCGGCGTAGGGTCGGCCCAGGGCCTCGCGCTCACTTTGCTCACCGTGGCCTCATTGGGGGGCCTCTTCGCCTGCTCGTCGACGACGACCACGCGGTACGGCGCGGACGGCTGGCGCATTCGGTGCGGGGAAAACATGAGCTCGTGCGCCAGCCGAGCGGACGCCGTGTGCCGGGACAAGGGCTACACGGTGGTCGGTGGCGGCACGCAGAGCACCATGCTCGGCGGATCCAGCGGATATCAATCCAAGACGCGTCAATCGGAGCTTCTCATTCGCTGTGGCGAGGACGAGGGCGAAGACGTCGAGCCGCTGCGCTTGCCTCCCCGTTCCGACGCGGAGTCGGAGGCCGTGTCGGAGGCGCCTGCGCCTGCGGCGACGCCTGCGCCTGCGGCGACGCCGGCACCTTCGGCGGGCAAGAGCTGTGTGCCCGGTCACACGCAAAAGTGCATTGGCGCGGGAGCCTGTGAAGGTGGTCAGGCGTGCCTCGCGGATGGCAGCGGCTACGGCGCTTGTGACTGTGGCGGCCCGAGCGCGCCCTCAGCGTCGCCTGCTCCGAGCTCCGATGCTTCGTGGTCCGGCGCGGCGCCCGCTGGCAGCGTGCCGCCTGCGGGAAGCACGGTGACCCCGCCGCCGCCCGCCCCGTGACGGACGTGCGCGGCGCGAGCGAGCTCAGAACGAGCCGCGAACGCCGAGGAAGCCGCCGTTTTGGTCGACGTCGGCGACCGCGTGTAGCGTAGGCGCAGCGGCCGCGCGCCGTTTCTGCGCCTCCAGCGGACGAATGGACCCTGGTGGCGAGCCGCGGCGATCGACGTGGCGCGCTCCGCTCTTCGTTCGCCCGAAATGACGAAGGGCTCGAGCTCCGCCGGGCGGCGCAGCTCGAGCCCGAATGGCGCTTGAAGCGCGAAGACCGGACTCTCAGCTCGGCTTGCGCACCGGGCGACCCATGCCGCGGTAGTTCAAGCCGGCGGCGGCGACGGCGGTCGGCACCAACGCGTTGCGCCCGTCGAAGACCCAAGAGCCACGCATGAGCGCCTTGATGCGGTCCAAGTCGGGCGAACGATACTCGTTCCACTCCGTCGCCACGACGAGGCAGTCCGCACCCTCGCACGCGTCGTACTCGCTCTTCACGAACGTGACTGCGTCCAGGCTTCCGTAGGCTTCCAGGCGTTCACGTGCAGTGTCCATGGCTTGCGGATCCGTGGCGCGCACCTTGGCGCCGCGCTGCTTGAGCTCGGTGATGAGCTTGAGCGCGGGAGCCTCGCGCACGTCGTCCGTGCGCGGCTTGAAGGCGAGACCCCAGATGGCGACGACCTTGCCGTCCAGCCCTTCCAGGTCCCGCTCCATGTTGGCGACGAGGGCTTTGACCGGGATCAGATTGGCTTGCGTGGCGGCCTCGGCCACACGCAAGGAAACGCCCAGCTCGTTGCCCGTGTTCACCAGCGCCCGCAGATCTTTCGGAAAACAGCTGCCGCCGAAACCGAGGCCTGCGTAGAGGAACTGCATGCCGATGCGCGTGTCCGAGCCCAGCGCCACGCGCACGTCTTCCACGTCCGCGCCGGTCACGTCGCACAAGCGCGCGATCTCGTTCATGAACGAGATCTTGGTGGCGAGGAGCGCGTTGGCGGCATACTTCACGATTTCCGCGCTCTGCGGGCTCACACGGAGCACTCGGTTTTGCTGGCGGTTGAACGGCGCGTAGAGCAGCGACATGACCGCGAAGGCGTCGTCGTCGTCCGTGCCCACCACGACGCGGTCGGGCTTCATGAAATCACTGACGGCGTCGCCCTCCTTGAGGAACTCGGGGTTCGACACCACGCTGATCTTGTGTTTGGCGAACTTCGCCACCACTTGCCGCACGCGGGCGTTGGTGCCGACGGGTACGGTGCTCTTCAGCACCACGACCAGATCGTGCTCCGCCAACTTGGCGACGTCCTCGGCGACCTTCAGCACGTGGCTGAGATCTGCGGAGCCGTCCTCCTGCGGAGGCGTGCCCACGGCGATGAAGACCGCCTTGGCGCCGCGCACGGCTTGGGCGAGGTTGGACGTGAAGGTGAGGCGGTCGGGCCAGTTGCGTTGGACGAGCTCCGCGAGGCGCGGTTCGAAGAAGGGGACCTCTCCAGCCTCAAGCTTCTTCAGCTTGCGCTCGTCGACGTCCACGCACACGACCTGCGTACCGGAGTCTGCAAAGCAAGCACCCGCTACGAGGCCGACATAACCGGTTCCAATGACGGCGATTTTCACGCCGAGAGCTAAGCAGCGGGCTGTCTACGTGTCGAGGGTCAATCCGGATCGCGGGAGAGGCGCTCCAGAATGCTGTTTGCCTCTGTCTCGGAGAAGCCGAACCAGCGCGCCAGCTCGTCGATGAGGAGGTTCTCCTCCTCCGCCACTTGGTCGTCCGCAAGGGCGACTGCGGCCGCGAGGGCGAAGGCGCTCTCGGCTTCGTTTGCGTCCCCGGCGACCCCGCTGGCGATTTGGCGCAGCCGCGCCTCCCGGCCTTCTTCACGTAGCCGGGCGTCATACGTTTCCAGCATGACGTTGATGATGCCGGTGTGGAGGGCTTCGCCCGTCAAACCACGGATGGCGCCGCGCACGGCGTCCCGTTCGGTTTCCGCGACCTGGCCGTCTGCGGCCATCATCAGAAACATGGTCTCGGCGACCGCATCGACGCGTTGCAAGGCGCCCTTTTCTTCCACGTTCAGCAGACCCTGGCGGGCGAGCGTTTCGTAGGCCGAGGAGAGCACCACACCGTCACGTCGCCCGCTCTCGAGGAGGGCGTCCCGCAAGCGTTCGATGGTGCCGGTTCGGATACGCATGGCGAAAAGGAGCGTAATGGCGCTTCGCTCGTGGGTCCATATGCAGAAACCGAGCCCTTCCTAAAGATGTTCCACCGGGCGGGCGTATCTCTCCAGAGTGACCATGGCCGAGGACCTTGCACGAGCCACCGAGGCGGCTCCTGGCGCCCCGCCAGCTCCCGGCGTCGAGCCGGCCCCGCCGCTCTCGTCCACACCTCAGTCGGGGGCGCGAGCGGAGCTCGTCGCCGTCGTCGACGACGACCCGACGGCGCGACGACTCATGCGCTTCTGGTTGGAGCGCGCCGGCTATCGCACCGTGGAGTTCGTGTGTGGAAGGGACGCCGTCGAGTACCGAGGTGAGCAGCCCGCCATCGCCTGCGTGGATCTGGGGCTGGGAGACGTTTCGGGCATCGAGGTTCTGCGTCACCTGCACGCGCTCGACGCCGAGATGCCCACCATCGTGGTGACGGCGCAGCGCGAGGTGGAAACGGCCGTGACGGCCATGCGGGCGGGCGCCTACGACTACGTCACGAAGCCTCTGGACTGTGATCGACTGCTCCACGCCGTGGGTCGCGCCAAAGAGCGGCGTACGCTCGCGCTCGACGTGCGCCGCCTGCAAAGCGCGCTGAGCGAGCGTGCGGTGTTGGGTTCCATCGTGGGCGGCGGAAGACCGATGCGCGACCTCGCTCAACAGGTGAGCCGGGTGCTCGAGAGCGACGTTGCCGTTTGTATTTTCGGCGAGAGCGGCACCGGCAAGGAGCTCGTGGCGCGCGCCATCCACAACGGCGGGCCCCGAAAATCCGGGCCCTTCGTCGCCATCAACTGCGCGGGGATCCCGGAGTCCCTGCAGGAGTCGGAGCTCTTCGGGCACGAGCGCGGCGCCTTCACCGGCGCCACCCAAATGAGGCGCGGGCGCTTCGAGCAGGCCAACGGCGGCACGCTCTTTTTGGACGAGCTCGGCGAAATGAGCCTGGCGACGCAGGCCGCGCTCCTGCGGACGCTCCAGGAGCGCACCATTCGCCGCGTGGGCGGAGGCGCCGAGTTGCCCGTGGACGTGCGCATCGTGTGCGCGACGCATCGCGACTTGCGCGGTGAGGTGGAAGTGGGGCGGTTCCGCGAGGATCTCTACTTCCGCTTGGTGGTGTACCCCATTCACTTGCCGCCGTTGCGTGATCGACGGGAGGACATTCCGCTCTTGGTCGGGCACTTCTTGCGCAAGCTGTCGGAGGACGTGGGTCGACACGTGGAGCGCATCGAGCCCGACGCGCTGGACGCCTTGAGCCGTCACTCGTGGCCCGGAAACGTGCGCGAGCTGGAGAACGTGGTGCACCGGAGCTTGCTTGCCTGCTCGGGTGACGTCGTTCGCTTGAGTGATCTTCCGGCCGACATTCGCAGCGGTGTCCTCCCCGCGCTGCCACCGGCGCCGGAAAAGCGCAGCGGCTCTCGCCTCGAGGAAGACTTCCCGGACGACGAGGTGGTGCCCCTGCGCGAGCTCGAACGCCGCGCCATTCAGCACGCGCTCAAGGTGACCCAAGGCAGCGTGAGCAAGGCAGCCAAGATGTTGGGGATCGGCCGGGCCACGCTCTACCGGCGCATCGCCAGCCTGGAGCTGTCGCAGGACGTCGCGTGACGAAGCCAGGGCCCGTCGATCGTGAGCTCGTCGAATGCCTCGCGACGCTCGGGGTCGACGCCGAGCGCGGGCCCTCGGTCGGGGAGTGGCCGGCGTGTCTCGCTCTGATTTCCGAATACTTGGCGCAGCGCGAGGAAGCGGCGCTCGCGCGTTCGCGACGGGTCGTGACTGCCCTCAGCGCGCAGGCGGAGAGCGCCGCGCGCGTCTTCGAGGCCTTCTTGGCCACCATGAGCCACGAGTTGCGCACGCCCCTCAGCGTCGTGTTGGGCTCCCTCGAGCTCTTGGCGGGGGGAGCGCTCCTCGACTCGGAAGAGCGGGCCACGCTGGACGTCGCGCACCGCTCGGCGCTGTCTCTCACGCGCACCATCGACGCCATCCTGGACTATTGCCGCGTCGAGGCGGGCGAGCTGGGGCTCGTCAAGCGACCTTTTTCGCTCGGTGACGCGGTGCTTTGCGTCATCGAGCGGTACCGTCCGTCTGCAGAGGAGCGCCGCCTCACGCTCGAGCTCTCGTGGGATCGCGAGCTGCCCGCGCGCCTCGACGGAGACGCACATCGCCTGACGCAGATCTTGGACGCGCTCTTGAGCAACGCGCTGAAGTTCACCGAGCGTGGCTGGGTGCGCGTCGCGGTGGCGCTCGATCGGGAGGACGAAGAGGGCGTTTGGGTCCGCTTTCAAGTGAGCGACACCGGCGTCGGCATCGCGCCCGAGGCGCGGGCGCGGCTCTTTTCGCCCTTTCACCAGCTCGATCAGGGCTTCTCGCGGCGACACGGCGGTATCGGCTTGGGGCTCGCCTTGACGCAAAAGCTGGTCGCGCTCATGGGCGGGCGCGTCGAGGTGACCGCCACGCTGGGCGCGGGCAGCAGCTTTCGGTTCTGCGTGCGCTTCGGCCGCGTACGGACGACGGGTCGCGGGTCGCGGCCCACCGCGGGGTTTTCGGTTCCGCCAGCTACTTTGCGACCGAACGGCTTGCGCCCGCTGCCGAGACACCGGCCGCCCCGCGTGCTCGTGGCCGAGGACAACGAGTTCAGCCGACAGTTCATCGTGCGGGGGCTGGAGCCGCTCGACTGTGAAGTTCTTGCGGTGACGGACGGTCACGCTGCCCTCGAGGCCGTGTCGTCGTTCGAACCGGATTTGGTGTTCATGGACGTGCAAATGCCGGAGGTGGATGGACTCAGCGCGGCGCGCCGGATCCGATCGTTGCCCGAGCCGTTTTCGAGCGTGCCCATCGTGGCGCTCACCGCCAACTCGGCGCACGGCGACCGCGCTCGCTGCTCCGACGCGGGGATGGACGCATTTCTCGCCAAGCCCATCAGCGTTCCCGAGCTGCGCGCACAGGTGCAGCGCTGGTTGGGCGTGTCGCTCGGCGCGGACGAGGTTGGCTCGGAGGACGTGACGCCCGCGCCGCCGCCGCTCGGTAGCGGCTGCTCGGTGACGGCCGTGGACACGGGGCCCGCGGAGGCGTGCGCGGAGGCATTCGCCGCGCCGGTTCCTGCGCAAAATGAAGCTCGACCTGGGTTCGCCTCGGCGCGCGCGTCGGGCGCTTGGCTCGAATCCGGGCCTCTAGCGGAGCTCGCTCGAGCCGCCGGTGCGCTCGACCTGGCGCGCTTCGAGGAGCTCGTCGAGCAAGCAGGCTCGGTCGATATTTTGCGCGAGCTGAGCGAGATCTTCGTCACCGACATCGCGGCGCGGCTCGAGCACTTGCGAAAAGCGCAGCTCGCTGGCGAAGAAGAGTCCGTGCGTCGCTTGGCGCACGCCATCAAGGGCTCGGCGGCGAACTTCGGAGCGCTCGTTCTGGCCCGGCTCGCCGAGACGCTCGAACGCTCGCCGCGCTGCGAGGACGACGAAGCGGTGGCCGAGCTCGCGCGCGCCTTCGAGGAGGTCCGGGCACACTTGGACGCCGCCGGGCTCGCGCCGTCGCTCGTCCGCTCGTCGCGCCAAGTCGGCTGAGGCCGGCGTGGCTCTGCGCATGGATTCTGCGTCCTAGAGGCCCGTGAGGCGTGGCACGGCGAGCCCGACGCTCGAAAGCGCGACGTCGACGTGGCGTTCACTGCGCGTCCCCACGAGCACGCTTGTGACGCCCTGCACCGCGGAGATCAACGCGAGGCTCCTCGCGGCCCAGGGCGCAGGCTCCAGCACCTCCGCCCAGGTGCGCTCGAGCTCGGGGCGCGCACGGAGCTCTGCCTCGAGTCGCGCCAGAACGCGCCGGTTGCCTGCCCCCGCTGCCTTGCGCGCTGCTGCCAGCCAAAGGCCGAGCGCCTCGATGTAGCGGCTGCGAAAGGCGCTCCATTGCTCCCGGGAGGGACCGGAGAAGGCGCCGTCGAGCTCGGCGACACGTTGTCGTACGCTGGGCAAGAGCACGGTCGACTCCAAGTGCTCGAACTGTTCGAGGCTCGCCGCGCGTTCCACGGCTTGTCCCCAGCTCGAGCCAAAGGCGAACACGCTCTCCTTTCCGAGCGAGCCCAGCGCACGCAAGATCGGTGCGAGGCGCTGCTCGAACTCGGCTTCGAGCGCCGCCACGCGGCGCCGGGCGGTGGCGGGCTCGGGCAGCTCGGCCTCCCCGGACAAAGGAGGCGGCTCGGCGAGCCGCACCACCGCGCCGTCGACGAACGCGTTCAAGGGCCGGTTCGCGAGCACGGCGAGGCCGTGCCGAGCGGCGAGCTCGAGCGCAGGCGGCTCGCCGCCGCTGCTTTGGAGCGCGCCCTTCTCGGCCAAGTTCAGGGGGAGCTCGAGCACCCGGAAGTGGTGCCCTTCTCCGCCCGCCGCCAGCGCGGCGCGCCACGAGAGCGACAGCGGCAGCGCGGGCGGCGCGTCCGGCGTGGCGGAGGCGCCCGCGCCGTTCGTGCTCACGCCGTAGCAGCCGATGCGGCCACGGAGGACCTCGCCTTCCAAGTGGCGAAACGCCTCCGTCAGACGGGCGAGCAGGGATTCGGTCGACTCGCCCGGCAGCGCCTCACGCAAGTGTTCGGGGTTCTGCAGGAGGCAGACGTCGACGCGCTCGAGCCCGAGTCGTTCCAGTGACGCGCTCAGTTGATCTCGCAGAAAGTCGCCGCTGGTGCAGTAAGCCAGGCTCTGTGCTTCGTCGAGCCAAACGACGCCCTCGTACGGCGCGGGGCCGCGCATTCGCGCCTCGATGCGCGCGCGGTCGGCGCCCAAAGCGAGCCCCACCTTCGTCACCACGACGATCTCGTCGCGCGCGAGCTTGCCCTCGTCGAAGAGGCTCGAAAGGCAGTCGCCGATCAATCGTTCGCTGTCACCGAGCGCGAACGTGGGCGCTGTGTCCACCAGGTTGACCCCACGCGTGAGCGCGGCGCGAAGCGCCGCGCGGTGCTCCGGAACGTCCTGGCCGACGCGATATCCGCCGAAGCCGACGCGACTCACCGAGAGCTCTTCTTCGCCCACGCGGAGCGCGCGGTAGGCCGCCGTTCCCAGGCGTGAGCGCGCCGCGAGACGAGCCGTGCCAACGGCAGTGGCGTGCCCCGAAACGCGCCGTCGGCCGAGCTCTTCGAGCGCGCGCTCCGCTTGGCGAGCGCCATGCGCCGCCAGCGCGTCGCGCACGGCGTCGGGATCCGTGAGTGGAGCCTGACAAGCGAAGCCTTCGCAGATGTAGAGCGCGGGGCGGCCGCCCACGGCGTGCTTCTCGCGGACCAGCGGCGGCAGAGCCGCGCCGCCCGAGCCGTCGCCGTCCGGCGGCGCGTGCGCCTCGATGCGGTTGGGCAGGTAGCACCGGCTCACCTCGTGCACGAGACGCGCGTAGTCCGGATGAGTGCGATCCCCGGCGAACACCAGCTCCAGCGGCGGCTCCACCAAGAAATCCACCGCCGAGAGCAGGCTCGGAAAGGCGCGCGGCACGCGTTGCACTTGCTTGCCGTAGGCGAGCGCCGCTTTCAGCGCGCGCTCTCGAAAATCCGCCCGGTCGAGGTGCGCGGCGAGCCGCCCGAGCGCGCGACACGCCACCGCGTTCGGGCTGGGCAGCGCGCCGTCGTGACCCTCACGGGGGCGCGAAATGAGCGCCTCGTGTCCGTGAGCCGTATGGTAGAAGGCGCCCCCGGCCGGATCGCCGAAGTCCTGCACCATGCGCTCGGCGAGCCGCGCGGCCTCCGCCAGGTACGGCGTCAGCCCGGAGGTTTCGTACAGGCTGATCAAGCCGTCGCACAGGTATGCGTAGTCCTCCAGGTACGCGGCGAGGTGAGCCTGCTCGGCGCGCGCCGTACGAAAGAGCCCGCCGTCGGGCCTCCGGAGCGAGGACAGCACGTAGTTGGCCGCGCGGAGCGCAGATTCGAGGTAACGCGTGTCGTGGAGCGCGCGGTGGCCCTGCGCCATGGCGCCGATCATCAGGCCGTTCCAGGACGTCAGCACCTTGTCGTCGAGGCCGGGCGGCGTCCGTCGCGCGCGCGCCTCGAGCAGGATTTCTCGCGCGTCTTCCAGAGAGTGCGTCAGCTCGCTTTCCGAAACGCCCAGCTCACGCGCGGCGTCTTTCGGCAAGAACGCCCGGTGGAGCACACTCTTCCCCTCCCAATTGCCCTCGGGAGTGACGCCGTAAAAAAGAGAAAAACGCTCGGCGAGCGGCTCACCCAGAAGCGCGCGCACTTCGTCGTGGTGCCACACGAAGTACTTGCCTTCTTCGCCCTCGCTGTCGGCGTCGCTCGACGAAAAGTAGCCGCCCGAGGGGCTCTGCATTTCGCGCGCCACGTAGTCCAACGTTTCTGCCGCGACGCGCCGGTACTCGTCGTCTCCCGTTGCGGCGTAAGCCTCGAGGTACACGTCGGTGAGCTGCGCGTTGTCGTACAGCATCTTCTCGAAGTGCGGCACGAGCCAGCGCTCGTCCGTGGAGTAACGCGCGAAGCCGCCGCCGAGCTGATCGTAGATGCCGCCGTCCTTCATGGCGTCGAGCGTGCGACGCACCATGCTGAGCGCGTCCGGCTCGCCGCTCGCGCGGTGGTAGCGAAGCAGGAGCGAAAGAGTGCTCGCAGGCGGAAACTTGGGCGCGCCGCCGAAGCCGCCGAAGCGCGGATCGAAGTCGCGCGACAAGGCGCGAAACGCCAGGCGGAGCGAGTCGCGCGAAATGGCCGCTGGCTCGGTGGCGCGGGCCGAGGCGCGCACGTGCTCGGTGAGCTCGGCGGCTTGCTTCACGAGGGAATCCCGGTCCTCCTTCCACAGGGCGGCGACGCGCTCGAGGAGCGACGGAAGCCCGGGCCGTCCGTAGCGATCCGTCGGCGGAAAGTACGTGCCCGCGAAAAACGGCTCCTGCGTCGGCGTGAGAAACACCGTCATCGGCCAGCCGCCGCTGCCCGAGAGCGCGGTGGTGGCCGCCATGTAAATCTCGTCCAGATCCGGGCGCTCTTCGCGGTCGACCTTGATGCATACGAAGTGCTCGTTCATGAGCGCCGCGATGGCGTCGTTCTCGAACGACTCACGCTCCATCACGTGACACCAGTGACACGCTGCGTAGCCAATGCTGAGTAGAATGGGCCGGTCCAGCTCTTTGGCGCGCGCGAGCGCCTCGGGGCCCCACGGGTACCAATCGACGGGGTTCGTCGCGTGCTGCAAGAGGTACGGGCTCGTCTCTCGGGCGAGGCGGTTTTGCGCGCGTCGGTTTTCTTTTGCGGCCATCCCCGTTTCCCATCCCACTTTTCGCGCGGTACCACCACGACGCGCGCGCACGAGCCGCGCAAACGGCCTTTCGGACCGTTCGTGGTGCCGGACAAGCCAATGCCCCCGCGAGTTTTTGGGGCGGCGTCACACGTCGCCGCGCGGTGCTCCCGCACTACGACGCGGGCCGCGAGTGGGGGCTCAGCTGCCGGTGATTTCCGCGCAGAGCCCGGCGAGCGGCCCGCGCGCTTCGCCGCCGTCGAACTCGACGCCGCACGCGAGCGGCCCGCGCAGGCTCTCTGCGAGCTCGACCGCCAAAGGCTTCGACCAGTCACGAACTCCGTCGATGCGGGCCCGAATGATGCCGTTGCCGTCGATGAACCACGTTTCGGGGTAGAGCTTGGTGCCGAAGAGATCCGTCACGACTTTGGAGTCGGGATCCACGAGCACCTCGAACGGAGGCTCGGTGCCCAGAATCGAGCTCAGCGTGGCGCGCGCGTCCTCCGCCGACTCGTCGGTGGTGATGGTCACGAGGCGCATGCCGCCAGCGCGCTTCAACGTGTGCGCGAGCTTGGCGAGCGAGGGCATTTCCTCGAGGCACGGCACGCACGTCTTGGTCCAGAAGTTCAGCACCACGATTTCGCCGCGGTAGTCGCTGAGGCGACGCGTGGCGCCGGACAAGTTCTTCAGCTCGAAGTCCGGCGCCTTGCGGTTTTGCGCCGAGTAGTTCGGCGACAGCGCGCACAGCGCGGAGCAGGCGCGGCGTGTCTCGCCGTCCTTGGCCGACGCAACGAACGCGTAAACCAGAAACGACGCGAGCGCGATGAACGCAATTTGCGCAAGCTGAGCGGCCTTCACGGACCGAGCTTCTAGCCTAGTCTCCCGTCCAGGTCATTTCCCGGGGACCGAGCTCGCAAGATCGCGCATTTCAGCGCGAATCGCTGCGAATTCGTAGCGCGCGGGTCGGCGCGACGCGCTCGCGCCCGGGGTAACGTGCGGCCGGTGTCGGGCGGATGCGAGCGAGCTGGTGGGTCCGGCGCGTCGGCACCCGGGCACTGTGCGGCGCGCGGACGCGTGGGCGATGCGCGGGTGCGGCGTGGGGCGGATGCGAGCGAGCGGATGGGTCCAGCGCGCGCCCAGCCCCGGCAATGCGCGGTGACGGCCTTTTGGAGACTTCGTGGCGGCGGACCGATGGGGGCGCGAGGCGACGTGCCTGCGCGTCCAGCGGGAGGCGTTCGTTGGGTGAGCGCATCGCACGTTGTGCGACATTTTTGCGCAAGAGGGTGCTCTTCGAGCGTACGTCGCGTTGCGGAAACTCGTCGGAAAATGGGGTCGGGCACGATGAAAGCATGATGACCTGCCGGAGCGTTTCGTACGTCACGCAGACGTTCGCTGCCGTGTGGTCGTCGCAGGGGCGAGCGGGCTACTCCGCGTCGCTGGAGCCCGCTCGGTGCGTTGGGTCCACAACGATGCGCCGGAAGCCGTGTGGCTCGAGGGGGAGTGTCGGGGGGAACCGGAGGACGAGCCCAGTGGCGGGAGGGGAGGGCCTGCCACTGGGCTCCGAGAACGGTCGCTCCAAGAACGGTGGAACGGGCGCCGGAAACAATCGACCGGGCTTCGAAAACGCTCGAGCGCAGCAAGCCCAGCTCTGACGAGACACGCTCCAGACGCGCGCTCTCGCGTCCATCAAAAGCAGCGTTGTCGGCGACGTCCGGCTGTCGGGTGACGCCGCGAGACCCTGACGGCGATTCACTCGCCAGAGGTTTGCGTTTCAGAGCGGGGGCTGGCTGCGCGGGGTGGCCTGTCGGTGGGCCGCCCTGCGTAAAGGGCGAAGAAGTCCGTCCGAGCTGCAGAGCGGGCCCGTTTGACGAAACCTTCTTGGCCGTCGCTGTTGGCATTTCGATTGCGAAAGCGCGCTGAGCCGCCCCCCGGCGTTCGGTTCTTGCGCTTTTCCGTGGTGTCACGCGCTCCGAATCGGGCTCGAGCGCGCCCCGCTTCGACGTCTCAGGCGGCGCGCGGAGGCGGCCGAACGCTGCCGTCCGAGGGCAGGAACTTGAAAATCAACTGCTCGCCCTACCAGGCTCAAGCGCCCGCAAAACAGGGGGCTTGGGGAAAAGACTTCATAAAGTTGGATGGTTGCGCTGCGTGGCGCGGGGCCCGCAGACGGAGTTGAACACACCTTATTGCAAACGACTTTCATCTCCGATATGAACGCGCTCGGAGGGAAGGCCCTCGTGCGCTTCGCTTCTCAGGGCACCTCAGCGGTGGCTTCGTTGCCTTCGGCAACCCCAAGTCCGTGGTCAAGCCAGCCGCGGCTAACAGTTTCACTACAAAAGGTTTCACCAGTCATGCGTACCAGTCGGTTCGGATTTACGGGCATCGCTGCCCTCTTAATCAGCGCGGCCACGCTTGCGGCGTGTGGAGACGACGATTCCACGTCCTCCGACCAAACGGGCGGGCAAGCGGGCGAGGACGGCACCGGTGGCAAGAAGGCCAGCGGTGGCAGCAAGAACACTGGCGGAACCGGGGGCGACAAGGGCACCGCGGGAGCTCCTGGTCAGGGCGGTGAGCCCGCGACGGGCGGCACGGACGGCACTGGGGCCACCGGCGGTACTGGAGCGACCGGCGGCACGGGCGGAAGCGGCCCAGTGCCCTTCGCTGCCATCACCGAGGTCGCCGAGGTGGCGCTGTTCCAGGTCGACTCCGGTAGCCCGGGAGACGAATCCGACGACGTGCGCGTCACCGACCTGAAGGGTCTCGTCTACTCCACGGTAACGGGCAGCGCGGGCAAGATCTACGCGGCCGGCACCGGCGTGCTCGTCTCCGACACGGCGGATCAGCACACCGCCATCGTGCGCTTCAACGCCGACGGCTCGCTCGACACCACGTTCGACGACGACGGCGTCCTGCTTCTCAACCTGCGCCCGCGCACGACGAGCACGGACGACTCGGAGCCCCCGGTGGTCACCGTCACCAACTCCGGCAACGAAGCCGCTCAGGCCGTCGTCGAGCTGGCGAACGGCGACGTCGTGGTCTTGGTGCAGGCGACGGCCGCGAGCAACTCGGGCAACGACGCCGTCTTGGCGCGCATCGACTCCGACACTGGAAATCTGGTGACGAGCTTCGGCACCGATGGTGTGCAGCGTGTCGACTTCGGTTGGACGGAAGCGGACAACGCGAGTGCGAACGACGCTCCCGGCGATCTCCTCGTCGACTGGAGCACCGGCACCGAGAAGCTCGTGATCTTCGGTCACGGCCCCGCCGCCAAGGTCAGCTCCGGCCCGCAGCGCACGGACAACGACCGCTACGTGGCTCGCGTCATCGCGCGCACGGGCAAGCCGGATCTCGCGTTCAATGGTGGCAAGGTCTTCACCTTCGGTACCGAGGGCGTCTACGGCCACAACGCCGACAACAGCCGTCGCGGCACGGTCGAGGCCGACGGCTCGATCGTCACGTCCGGGTACTCGAACTTCAACGGCTCCGGCGCGGGCGCAGGCACCGGCTACGGGAACCACATCGTCCTTGCTCGGCTCCTACCGAACGGCGCGCCCGATCCGGCCTTTACGTACGGCACCAACCAGGTGGGCGTGTTCGTGTCGAACCCGTTCATCGGCGACGGCGGCCGCGCGGAGTGCTACGCGGCGCGCCTGCAGTCGAACGGTCGCTACGTGACGGTGGGTTACGGCGGTGCGACGGACGTCAACGTGGCTTCGAGCTTCGGCTACGAAACCACGGTGGCCAACGACATCGTGACGTTCGGCCTCCGCCCGGGCGCGCTCGATACGACGTACGGCACCGAGGGCACGTTCGCCATTCAGACCGAAGGCGTCGCTGCGTTCCCGAACAAGGTCGAGCAAGGGCGTGACCTCTTGGTGCTGCCCGACGACCGCGTCGTGTTCGTCGGTCACTTTGGCTCCAAGTCTGGCGTGAACGCCAACCCGAGCGCCGACCCGCCCGTGCAAGCCGTGCCGGCGCTCACTTACCCCGCCATCCTCGTGGCGCTGCCGGACGGCGGTCTCGACGAAGAGGTCGGCGAAAACGGCGTCTTCCGCTACGACCCGGTCAACTCGAATCCGCTTCCGGGTAGCAACGAGCAGTTCTACAAGGTCGCGCTCTCGGGCAACGGAAAGCGCATCGCGGCCATCACGAGCGGCGGAGCTGCTGGAGTGCTCCTCGCCATTCTCCAGATCGGCGACTGACGATAGGCGCGTCTTCCCCGTCCCTGCTCTGGGGTCTCCTCGTGGGGACCCCAGAGTCCATTTTCCACGCTTCCTCTTTGCCATGAACCTTGCACTCGCATTCAAGCGCCGTCGGCCATTTGGGCTCCGTGGTTCCTTGCTCGGTCTCTCCGCGTTGCTGGTCGGGACGCTTTTTTCCAGCGCCTGTACGACCACGGACCCGAAGGAGCATTTCGTCGCATCCGACAACGGAAATGCTTCGGGCGGTAAGACGGGTTCAGGCGGCGCCACGAACGGTCCGGGCGGCGCAGGTCCGGGCACCGGCGGCGCGGCGTCGGGGGACGGCGGTGGGATCGGCGTCGGCAGTGGTGGGAAGACAGCCACGGGAGGCGCCGCCAGCGGCGGGTCGACGAACGGCATCGAGTGCGGCGCTCCTCCCGTGAAGGAAGGTACGTTCTCGCGCGCTGCGCTGCGCAGCGCAGCGGCCGAGTGCTCCTTGTGGAACTTCTGTGAGTTCGAGGCCACCGCCGCCGCGCTCGAAGCGAGCGTGGCTGCGTACGCGGAAGACCGTTCCGCCAAGAAGCTCGCGGCTGCACGGGACCGCTTTCGTGAGGCGATGCTGGTTTGGTCGCGCCTCGAGGCTTTTCAGTTCGGTCCGCTCGCGGAGACGACCATGGACGTTTACCAGGGTCAGGATCTGCGCGCGGCCATCTACTACTGGCCAAAGGCGGCGCGCTGCCGAGTCGAAGAGCAGCTCGTCAGCCAAAAGTATTTGCAGAGCGGCGTCGGCAGCGTGCTCGTCACCGCGCGTGGCCTCACGGCGCTCGAGTATCTCTTGTTCTACGAAGAGTCGGATACGGCGTGCCTGGCCGTGACGGCCGCCGCCAAGGCGTGGGCTCAATTGCCCGCGGAGGAAATCGAAAGTCGCAAGGTGTCGTACGCCGTGGCGCTGGCGGCCGATCTGCGAGCACAAGCAGAGAACTTGAGCCGAGCGTTCGGCGAGGCAGGCAAGGCCTATCATGACAAGTTCGTGAACGTCGCCGCTCACCCGAGCGTGTACCCGAACGAGCAAGAGGCCATGAACGTCTTGGCCTGGGCGCTCATTTACGTCGAGCGCGAGGTGAAAGACTGGAAGCTCGGCGTGCCTGCTGGGTACACCCAAAACGCCTTGGTCACCCAAGAAACGCCGTACGCGCAGCTGGCCACGGAGAGCCTGCGAGCCAACCTGCGTGGCTTTCGAGCGCTGTTCGTCGGGTGCGGCGAAAACGGCGAGGGCATCGGCTTCGACGATTGGCTGCGCGCGGTAGGCCAAGAGCAGCTCGCCGACGACATGATCGACGCCTACGAAAACGCGCAGAGCGTGTTCGACGCGCTGCCGCCCTTCCACCAGGCGACGCCCGCGCAGATCGAGGAAGCGTACCGCGCAATCAAGGGCCTCACGGATCTTCTCAAGGCGGACTTCTTCGGAGCGGGCAGCGCGCTCAACCTCAAGCTTCCCGCGACGCTCGAGGGAGACAATGACTGAGGCGACGGGGGCTCTGGCGACGCTGCGGTTGCGATTCGGCCAAGCCCTCTTCGGTCGTGTGGACATCGCGTGGCTCGCGGCCTTCCGCGTGCTCTATGGCCTCGCGCTCTGTATCAGCATGCTGCGCTTCATCGGCTACGGCTGGGTGGAGCGCCTCTTCGTGCAGCCGCGATTCTTCTTCAAATACTGGGGCTTCGAGTGGGTGGAGCCGCTGCCGGCGCCCCAGATGCACGCGCTCTTTTGGTGTCTTGCGGCGCTGGCGCTGGCTGTTTCTTTCGGGTTCTTGTTCCGTCTCGCCGCGCCGGCCTTTGCGCTGGGCATCACGTACATCCAGCTCATCGACGTCTCTACGTACCTGAACCACTACTATTTGGCGGCGCTGCTCTCCTGGCTGCTCGCGGTGTCGCCGGCCAACCGCGCCTACTCGGTGGACGCCTGGCTCGCCGCTCGACTCGGACGCCGCTCGGCGGACGCCGCACCCACCGTTTCCGGCGCCTGGCTCTGGCTGTTCCGCTTTCAGGTGGGCGTCGTTTACACGTTCGCGGGGTTGGCCAAGGCGCAGAGCGATTGGCTGCTCCATGGTCAGCCGCTTCGCATTTGGCTCGGCACGCGCACGGATTTGCCGCTCGTCGGTCCGCTTCTGACGATGGACGGCGTGCCGCTCCTGATGAGCTGGTGCGGATTTTTGTTCGACGTCACCATCGTCGGTTGGCTCTCGTGGCGGCGCAGCCGTCCGTGGGCGTACTTGGTGGTCATCGCCTTCCACGTGATGACGCGCATCCTGTTTCCGATCGGCATGTTCCCGGTCATCATGGTGCTGTCCGCGGTGGCGTTCTTTTCGCCGAGCTGGCCGCGCCATGTCGGGGCCGTGCTCGCTCGTCTGCTGGCTCGCGTGTCGGGTCGCTTTTCGGAGCTCGAGCGTCGCGCGGCGGACGCGCTCGCTCGGGCGAGCGCGCCCCGGCTGGGTTGGCTGCGCCCGTCTTTCGTTCGGCGGCTCGGGCTCGCGTTCGGAGTCACCTACTGCTTGGTGCACTTGGCGTTGCCGTTTCGGTACCTCGGTTACGGTGGCAACGTGCTTTGGCACGAGCAAGGCATGCGGTTCTCTTGGCGAGTCATGCTGCGCGCCAAAGGTGGCAGCACCACGTTCGTCGTTCGCAACAAGCTCACCGGCAAGGTGTGGCACGTGAGCCCGCGCTCGTACCTCACCGGGATGCAGGAGAGCGAAATGTCGAGCCAGCCGGATCTCATCCTGCAGCTCGCGCACCACGTGCAGCGCGACATGGAGGCGCGCGGCTTGGGGCCGGTGGAGGTCCGAGCGGAGTCTCGTGTGGCGCTGAACGGGCGTCGTAGCTCACTCATGATCGACCCCAACGTGGATTTGACGCGCGTCTCCGACGGGCTCCGCCGCGCCGACTGGATCTTGCCGGCCCCCGCGGGGCCGCCACCGCGCACGCGCCCGGTGCTTTGACTCCTTCCCCGCTTCTTCTCGCACTTCGCGAGCCATCCATCATGTCCAAAGCTTCTGCCCTTCGTTCCCACCGCGCTCTCCGCTTGCTGACGGCTCTCGGTACCCTGTGGCTCTTGCCCGCGTCCGTCTTGGCGCAGCCCGAGCCCGCCGAGGGCTCCCGCGAAACGGACGCCGCGCCGCCTGCCGCGCCCGCACCGAGCGCTCCTGCCACTCCCAGCGCGCCCGACGCGCCCAGCGAAGACGCATCCGCGCCGAACGCTCCTCCGCCCGCGGAAGAACCCACGCCAGCACCGGATGATTCGGAGCCCGCGGGCGCCGCGTCTGCCGACGCATCCTCGCCGCCTTCGGAGGCGCCCGCGGCTCAGCCGAACGAACCTGCGGCGGAGCCTGCGCCGCAGCCGCCCGCAGCGCCGAGCACCAGCATCGATCCGCCGAGCGCGCCACCGGCTTCCACGGAGGTCGACGTGGCGGCCGCGAACGCGTCGCCCGAAGCCGAAGTGGAGCAAGAGGTGACCGTCGCCGGCACTCGCATCGCCCAAGTCGCCGGCTCTGCGCACGTCATCAAGGGGCGCCAGCTCGAGCGCTTCTCGTACGACGACCCGAACTCCGTGCTCGTGCAGGTGCCGGGCGTGTACGTGCGCGCCGAGGACGGCATGGGGCTCCGACCGAACATCGGCATTCGCGGTGTGAACCCCGATCGCAGCAAGAAGCTCACGCTGATGGAGGACGGCGTGTTGTTCGGGCCGGCGCCGTACTCCGCGCCGGCGGCGTACTATTTTCCGCTCATGAGCCGCATGACGCAGGTGCGCGTCATCAAGGGGCCGGGGGCCGTCGCGTTCGGCCCACAAACGGTAGGTGGCGCCATAGATTTCGGGACACGCGCGATTCCGTCGACCACGTCCGGGTCGCTCGCGGTGGGCGCGGGT
Organism: Pseudomonadota bacterium; assembly: GCA_023432025.1. Taxonomy (GTDB): domain Bacteria; phylum Myxococcota_A; class Polyangia; order Polyangiales; family Polyangiaceae; genus NIC37A-2. The sequence goes on along the minus strand of JAEYVE010000181.1, from coordinate 17,841 downwards.
CAGTTCGGTTACGCCAAAGCGCACGGCTATTTCGGCACCAGCGACGAGCAGACCGGGTTCCTCGTGGAGGGCGTGCATTTGCACGACGACGGCTTCAAGACGCTGCCGAACGACGCCGACACCGGTTCCACGCGCAACGAGTGGATGGTGAAGGGCTCGTACGTCATCGACCCGCGCGCGGAGAACCTGAACACGTTGGGCCTCAAGCTCACCTACTCGGACGAGGTGTCCAACGAGACGTATCTGGGCCTCAGCGAGGACGACTTCCGAGACGATCCGTACCAGCGCTACGCGGCGAGCGCGCTCGATCAGATGAAGAACCACCGCACCTCGATCGTGCTGAGCCATCAGCTCGAGGTGCCCAGCTACGACTTGGTGCTGCAAACCAAGGCGTATCGCCACGACTACAAACGCGCTTGGCGCAAGGTGAACCAGTTCCGCGGAACCAAGATTGGGCCCGTGCTGGAGAACCCCGATTCTCCGACGAGCGCGTCGTACTACGCGGTGCTGAAGGGCGAATCCGACAGCGCGTCGCTGGCGGAAGCGCTGCTCATTGGCCCGAACGACCGCACCTTCGTGAGCCAGGGCGTGCAAACCGTAGCGCAGCTGAAGGCCCAAACGGGGCCGCTTTCGCACAGCGTCGAGGCGGGCGTACGGCTCCACAACGACTCCATCAAGCGCCGCCACAGCGAAAACGGCTTCCTCATGATCGGGGGACAGCTGATCCCCGACGGCACGGCAGAGACCGTCACCGCCGCCAACTTCGAGGAAACGTACGCGCTCGCCGTGCACGCGACGGACGCGATGACGTGGCGCGCCCTCACCTTCACCCCCGGCGTCCGCACCGAGCTCATTCGGTCGGAGCGCGAAGATTTTCTGTCCGGCGCGGAAGGCGATCGAAGTGTCGTCGCGGTGATGCCGGGCGCGGGCCTCTTCGTCGCCATCACGGACTATCTGGGCGCGCTCGCCGGTGTTTACCGCGGCTTCAGCCCGCCGCCGGTCGCTAGCCACGAACGCGTCGAGCCCGAGTACAGCGTGAACTACGAAGCGGGGCTACGCGCCAGGACGGGGGCGGCGCGGGGCGAGGTCATCGGCTTCTACAACGACTACTCGAACCTGACGATCAGCTGCACGCTGGCGGCGGGCTGCGATCCCGACGATATCGACACCCAGTTCGACGCGGGCGAGGCGCGCATTTACGGCTTCGAGGCTTCGGCCGAGCACGAGCTCCGCGTCGGCTCACTCAAGTTCCCGTTCCTCGCGGCCTACACCTACACGCGCGCGGAGTTCCGGAGCGCCTTCAAGGCAGAGGACGTCATCTACGGCGAGGTCGAGAAAGGCGACGAGCTGCCCTACGTGCCCCGTCATCAAGTGAACGCCTCGCTCGGCGTCGAGACCGACCGCGCAGGAGGCATCGTTGGCTTGAACTACGTGTCGGCCACGCGCGAGCAACCCGGCACGGAGCCGCTGGACGAGGTCATGTCCACGGACTCACAGCTCTGGTTGGACGCGAGCGCGCGCTATCGCGTGTACGGGCCTCTCTCCGTGTCCGTGAACGTGCGCAACGTGCTCGGTTCGCAGTACGTCGTGTCGCACCGTCCGTACGGCGCGCGACCCAACGCACCGCGTTTGGTGCAGATCGGCGCCAAGCTCGACTTCTGAGTCGTCCTTCGCTCACCAAACGCCGGTGTTGGACATCGATTTCCACGGCTCGATGGGCGTGAGCGCTGGGCCACGCTGGAGCAGCTCGATGGAAATGCCGTCCGGGGAGCGGATGAACGCCATGCGGCCGTCGCGCGGCGGGCGATTGATGGTGACCCCAGCCTTCATCAAGCGCTCGCAGAACGCGAAAATGTCCTCGACCTGGTAGGCGAGGTGGCCGAAGTTGCGCCCGCCCGCGAGCTCTTCGGGGTCCCAGTTGTACGTCAGCTCCAGCTGGGCGTGCTCGTCTCCGGGCGCCGACAAGAAGACGAGCGTGAAGCGCCCCTCGGGCGACTCGCGCCGGCTCTGCTCCACCAGACCGAGCTTTTCGACGTAGAAATCGAGTGCCTGGGAGAGGTCACTCACCCGCACCATCGTGTGAAGGTACTTCATCCTCCGTGAACCTTACGTCACGTCGTGGACGGATTCACGGGGAGGCTCCGTGGCCCCCAAAGGCGCTCGAGCTCGCTGCCCCCAAAGCTCGCTGCCCCCAAAGGTCACTGCCCCCAAAGGTCACTGCCGCAGGGGGGCGCTTCGGCGCGGGCTCACTACCGCGCGGGCTCGCTCTCTCACTGCCCCCAGTATTCGCAGCGGGCGTCGCACGTCTCGTGCACGGTCACGAGCGTGAGCGAGGGCAGCACGGGCTTGAGCTTCTGCCAGAGCCAGTGCGCCAGAATTTCGCTCGTCGGGTTCTCGAGGCCGGGGACGTCGTTCAAATAGTTGTGATCGAGCTGCTGAAAGAGCGGCTGCCACAGATCGTCGATTTCGGCGTAGTCGATGAACCAGCCGCTCTCCGGGTTCGTTTCGCCTTCTACGGTGAGGTCGATTCGGAAGCTGTGGCCGTGAAGGCGCGCGCACTTGTGTCCGGCGGGCACCATGGGCAGGCGGTGGGCGGCTTCGAAGCTCAGATTGCGGACGAGACGAACTTTCACGACGGGGGGCGTACCCCAAGAGGCGCCTCACTGCCAGTCGACGGTGGCCGAGCGCCTGGGCGCCGGTCGAGCCGGAGCGCCGCTCACTCGAACTCGAGCCGCCAACGGACGTCGCCGCCGAGGTTGCCGACCGCTTGGGAGCCGATGTCCTCCACGTTGTCGTACGAGCCTTCCACGCTCACGCGCGGGGACACACGCCACTCGATGTTGGAGCGGACCTCGCTCGAGCCGGCGAGGCTCGTCGTGACGCTGGCGCGGATGCGCTCGCTCAGCCGCTTGCCGATGGTCACCGTGGGCTCCGTGCGGCCGGTGCGCGACGAGTAGGCGCTGCCGAAGCGGAAGTCGTCGATGACGGGCACCGCCTCGGTGACCACGTCGCCGGCGCCGGACAGCGTGCCCAGCGCCTCGAGGGCCACGCTGGAGCCGACGCCCGCGCTGCGCGTTTGGTCCAGCTCGGCGCGCGTGAGCCCGACCGTGAGCAGGAGGAAAATGTCGTCCTGCGCGAGCGACGGGTCACTCGTCAGATCCACGCGGAGGTTTTCGGGTTCGCCGTAGGCGTGCAGGTTGATGCGCCAGAGGCCGCCCAACGTGCCGCTACCGGCGCTCGTGGTGGCCGTGCCGGCGTCCGCGCTGCCCGGAGAGTCGTAGCGTCGGTACTCGGTGGTCGCGGTCACGTCCACTTGCGGCGCGATGCGCGTTGGATCCGTGAAGCGCACGATGCCTTGACGCACCTCGAACTCGTTGCGCCGAAGGCGCAGCTGGCCGCCCGGCTTGAGCTGCACGTTGCCGACCGCGCCCAGGCGTTGATCGCTGCCGGAAATGCGCAAACCTGCGGGATCGATGCGCAGCTCGACGTCCACCAGGTCGTTTTCGACGGTGAGCGGCCCCTTCGAGACCACGAGCACGTCCAGCTCGAGGGCATCTCTCGTGGGATCGTAGGTATCGACCTCGGTTTTTTTGCCCCGTCCGGTGAGGGAGGCCAGGTCCGCCGTGACGTTCATGGAGCGCCGATAGCTCGCCGACAGCACGCTCACCGTGCCGGCCAGCTTCGGCAGCGAGCGCTCGGCGTTGCCCGTCGGGCGCACGTAAGTTCCTTCGAGATCCGTGTCCAAAGTCACCTGCACGCCGTCGCCGAGCGGCAAGGTGACTCCGCGGGAGCGGAGCAGCGCCGTCACGCGACCCAACTCGCGACCGGAGAGCGGCGCGTTGCCCGAGAGCTCCAGCGTGCCGCCGCCCATGCGCGCGCTTCCTTTGCGCACCACGATGGCGGAGGGCTCGAGCGCAATCAGGAGCTCGAGCCCTTCGATGGGGGCGTCCAAGCCCTGCAGGTAGAGTCGCCCACCTCGCACCTCGACTTGACCCTCGTAGCGTGGCTCCGTCAGGGGACCGCGCACGTCGAGCCGGGCCGCCAGCGTTCCGTCCGCGCGATCGACACCCGGCAAGAGCGATGCCACCCCGCGCAGCTCGGTGTCACGCAAGACCAGGCTGGCGTCGATCTCGCGTCCGCCCGTCACCTTCGCGCCAACGTCGACGACGCCGCGTTGGCCGCCCGCGGTGGCGACCTCCCACGCGAGCCCGCGCGCTTCCGCGTCCCCGCGGCGGAGTGACACGCGCGCCTCCGAGGCGAGCCGCAGGGAGAACCCCTGTGCACCGAGCTCTGCGTCCGTGAGGACGAGCTCTCCAGAAGAAGCGAGCGGCTGCTCCAAGAAGTACTCTTCGAAGACTACTTTGCCGGTCAACTTGCCGCGCGCGCGCTCGACGCGCTCTGCGAGCAGCGGCCACGACTCCAGGAGCGCGCCCACGTCGAGCGAGCGCAGCGCCACCTCTCCGACCACTTTCTTGCTGCGTTGGCGCGTGACGGTCAGGTCCTCGAGCGCTACCTGCCCGCCAAAGAGCTGGCCCGACACGTGGAAGTGTCCGTCCACGCGATCTTGGCGGTACTCGGCGGGATCGAACTCGGTGGGGATGGGGTTGCCGCAGAGGCTCTTGCCGAGCGTCTTCTGCGCCGTTTCTTCCGGCGTGAGCCGCACGCGGAGCGAGGAGCGCGGCAACTGGACGCGTCCGATCCGCACCTGGCTCACGTCGAGATTCGCGGTGACCTCGAGCGCGTCGAGCGCGCCCCCGATACGGCCCACGCCGTCGATGGTGCCGTCCCACTGTCGCGCGATGAGCCCGAGTCCATCGATGTTCGAGACGGGGACGGCCGTCGCCACCACCTTGCCGTCGATGGCAGCGCCAGGAGAAATATGGAGCGAGCCCACGAGCGCGCCGCTGCCCTTGCGGAGCGCCAGGCTGGGCACGTCCACGTCGAAGCCGTACGAGCCCGCGTCCATGTCTCGCCAGCTCAGGCGAAAGTCTGCCTCGGCTCCGGTGTATCGCTCGCCGAAAATGTCGGCGCGGTCGAGCGCGACGCGTCCGTCCACGCGCAGCGTGCCGCTCTTGCAGACGTCTTCCGGTCCGCCGAGCGCGTAGTGCACGCGCGCCTCCGCGGTGCCAGACCCGGAGATGCCCTCGTAGCGAGGATCTCGGTCGAAATGCCAAACTTCGAAGAAGTCCCGAACGCCCATGCGCTTGCTGGTGACGTGCGCGTCGAAGGACACCTTGGCGGGTCCGTCGAAGCTCAAGCGCGCGTGGTCCAGCACGAAGTCGCTGGTGTTCTTCTGAACGGTGACGCCCGTGAAATCCACGCGAAGTGGTTGAAAGCGAGCGTTCGCGCTCACGATGTCGCCCGCGTCGAAGCCCGCCAGCGAGAACTCGTCCACCGACAGCTTCGCAGTGATGACCGGGTCGACGAGCGCGCCCGTCGCGGTCGCTTGCAGACGGGCCGTACCCTTGATGGGCAAACCCGCGACCGGGCCCACGTCCTCCAGATCGATGACGGCGTCTTCCGGGATGTCGAGGGCAAAGGTGTTGCTGAAGCCGATCGACACCAGCTTGCTGGCTATGCGGCTCTTCCCGAACGTGATGCGCGAGTCGTAGAACTCGAGGGCGTCTTCGTGGGCGCGAAAGCGCGTTTCGATGTGGGAGCGCTTCACGCCGACCATCGGCTCGCGTGCGGGGTCGTGCCACGCGGAGTTCCAGACGACGAAGTCGCTGGTGTCGGCCCTCACGCCACCGTCGATGTAGAACGGGCTCAAGGTGCCGCGCACCTTGGTCACGACGACGTCGTCGTAGTCCCAGCCGACGATGGTGTTTTCGGTGATGCCGAGGTCGCGCATGAGCGCGGGAAAAACGGTGTTTTTCGCCTCCATGCGGTCGACGGCCAGAGTGCCCGAGGGCTCGAACGGAGCGATGCGAATCGCCGAGAGCAGAACGTCCCCGTCCGCGAAGCGCACGTTCAAGCGGGGAACGACGACCACGTCTTCCTCGATGTGCACCTCGCCGTCGAGCTTTTCCGCCAGGTTGAACTCGTTCAGTCCGAGGCCTGCGCCGCTCACTCGGCCGCGCAACGTGGGCAAGCGGGCGCCGGCGCCGAACTTCACGTCGCCCACGAAGCCGGCCCAGCCGCGCGTCTGGGGCGACGGTGTGAAGCGACCGAGCACCTCGAGCGGCGCTCGCACCAGCACGTGACCGTCGATGCGCGGCAGCGCGGTGGTCGGTACGACGCGGACCTGCGACAGCCGCACGGCGAGGCGACCGGGATCTTCGTCGGAGCTCGTGGCGCAGGTGGGACGCGTGCCGGCTGCCGGCGCCAAGTCCGCGATCGCCAGGAGCGACAAACGACGGATGAGGAGCTCCTCGGGCCTCACGTGTACGCGCAGCTCGAGGCCGCAGACGGCGTCTTCGTCGACGGAGCGGAGCGGCTCTACGCCTGCGGTCGCCTGGGGTGGCTCGATGCTCTCTGTCTCCTCTTCGGGTGGAAGGAGCGCGTGCTCACTGGTCACGCGGCCTTCCCCCATGCGCAGCGCGACGTCGAAGGTAAGACCCGCCTCGGCGAACACGTCGACGTCGACGGTGCCCGTCTCGATGCGGGTGCCGTCGATGTCCGCGTCGACGCGCAAATCGCTCACGGAGAGCGATTTGAAGGGCGCGTGCTCGATCTTGCTTTCGCCCTCGGTCTCCGGAATGCGATAATCGACGTTTTGGATTTCGCCCTCGCGGATGACGAGGCGGAGACGGGCTTCGTCCAGCTCGATGTCGCCCACGTCGATGCGCCCGGCGAGCAGCGAGAAAAATCGGGGTCGCACCGAAATGCTGCGCGCCGAGAGCGCCGGCGTCCCCGCGTCCTTCGCCGGCACCACCAGATCCGTGACCGCGAGACGCAGCGGCAAGAGGTTCAACTCGACCGAGTAGGTGGCCACCAAGCCCAAGTGGGTCTCGAGCAGGCGGGCGGTCTCCGCGGAGGCCCAACGCCGGAGCGGCTCCGATTGGACGGCGACTCCAGCGAGCAGAGGGATGGCCCCAATCAGCGCGAAAACCGCGCACAAGAGCCGCGCCAGGAGCTGGCCGACGTCGCGGCGCCCGAAACGCCCACGCGGGGGCCTCGGGATGGAGCTCGGGGGGCGGGGAGACATCTGAGCCAAGCGTAGTGGGTCGGAGGTTCGAAGGCCGGTTTTTGACTGGCTCGTGGGGGCGGTTTCCGGGACGGCGTTTTCGGGTCACGTATGCTAGAGAGCGCGTCCCCAGGGCCCACGGGGGTCCAACGAGCTGTCCTCTGCGGCTGTTTTTGCCCGATGGACCCGGCCCAAGCCGCGGTCCCGCCCAACCCGAGGCCGATGACCGAGGCTACCAAAACCGCCCCTGCCCCTTCCGCTGGCTCGCCCGCACATTCCGGTGCGTCGGGGCGCGTGTCACGTCCCCCCGCGGCACCGGCCGTCCTCGGCGACGCGACCCTGAGTGAGGTGCCGGCCGATCGTGGCCGAGTCATCGAGGCACTGGAGCGCTCCGTAGCGGCTGCCGAGCGGGGCGAGGCGGACCGCCCGGTGCTTTTGGTGCGCCGCGCCGACTTGCGAGAGATCGGCGCCGAAGAGCTACGTCCGTATTTGGACCGCGTCATGCTGGGCGCGCACGCCGACGCCGGCTTGGACTCGCTCCTCACGACGGGCGTTCTGGAGGCCGTGCTGCCGGAAATCGAAGCGCTCGTCGGTTTCGGGGACGGCGAATGGCGTCACAAGGACGTCTGGAAGCACACCAAGCAAGTGGTGACGCAGGCCGAGGAACGCTTGGAAATCCGCTGGTCGGCGCTGTTCCACGACATCGGCAAGGTGCGCACGCGAACCATCGCGCCGAACGGCGAGGTGCACTTTTTCGGTCACGCCGAGGTGGGGGCGCGCATGTTCGACAAGCTCGAGAAGCGCGAGGGCCTCTTTCGCTCGGACGGCGCTTTGCGCAAAGAAATTCGCTTTTTGGTGCTGCACCACCTGCGCGCCAGCCAGTACGACGGCAGCTGGACCGACAGCGCAGTCCGGCGCTTTTCGCGGGAAATGGGGCCCTACTTGGGGGATCTCTTGTGCCTGTCGCGCGCAGACATCACGACCAAGCGCCCAGAAAAAAAGCGGCGCGGCATCGGCATGATCAACGAGCTCAGCGAGCGGATCGCCGTCTTGGCCGTCGAAGATGCTCGCGTGCCGCCGCTGCCCAAGGGCGTCGGCGACGACCTGATGAAGACGTTCGGTTTGCCGCCGTCCAAGTTGGTGGGCGACATGAAGCGGGCGCTCGAAGTGGCCATCGAAGCCGGTGAAATCGAGAGCCACCGCGAGAGCGGCTATTACGTGGCGTTCGTGGCGGACCACCGCGCGCGCTTTGGGCTCGGCTGAAGTACGAAAGGAGGCCGCCCACGGGCGGGCCTCTTTCGTCCGCAGAGCGGTCGACTCCGCGGGGTGTTCGATGCTCTGATGGAATCGTGAGGCGTCAGGTGAGCGAGCCGTGGGGGCGATCTCGGGGTTTTCGCGCGCTCGCGCTCGCGAGCGCTCTCTGTGTGGCGCGCCCCTCTCACGCAGAGCAAGACGCCGTGTATCCGTCGGCGAATGGTGCGGTCGAGGCGACCCCGTCTCGGAGCGTCGAAGCCTCCGGAGCACAGGCGAACGACGAACGCGAAGTGAGCTCGGGACGTCAGGCGCTCGCACTCGGCGCGGCCGTCGTTCCTGGCATTTTGCTGCACGGTTCCGGCAGCTACGTGCTCGGCCGCACGCAAACGGCCAAGCGCCTGCTTCTACTTCAGGGCGTGGGGCTCGGTCTTTTGGCTTTTGGTGGTGGGATTTTGGTCACCACGGGCGCGGCCCGGGACTTCGTGGGGCCAGCTGCGGCCATGAGCGCCGCGGGGGTCGGCTTGTTCTCGGTGTCGTGGCTCGGAGATCTCTATTCGGTCACGGCGCCCGTCGACGGCTGGGGGCGCGACCCCGGCTGGACGCCGAACCTCGAAACCGAGCTGGGTTACCGCTACGTGTACGACCCGAGCTTTCCGTATCGAAACTTCGTCGTGAACGCCATCACGGCGCGTACCGGCGCGCTGCGCTTGACGCCTTCACTCTGGGCTTCTCCGGAGAACGCCAACGAGCGCTTTCGTACCGAGCTCGCTTACCGCCTCCGCGGTCCGGAGCCGGACCAAAGAAGCGCGAGCGGCACCTTCTTCGATCTGGAGGTGGCCTTCACGAACCACCGCTACGGACAAGAAGGCTTTGCGCTCACCACCTACGAGGCGTCGCTCGAAGGACGCTGGGATCTTTCGGACTACGACGAACACCTGCGCGGCGCGTTCGTCGATTTTTCTCTGGGCGCAGCCTCCCAAATCTATTCGTGGGAGGTCGTCCCCGACGACAGCATCAGCTCCACGCTCTTGCTCGCCGGGTTCGGCTTCGGCGTTTATTTGGGAGACCGCTCTCCCGAGGGTGGCTTCGTGCGCGCTTACTACGATCACCGTCACGACGACTACGCCGCGGGCACGCTCGCGACGGGGCTCGGTAGCGGCGTCATCGGCCATTTCGGTCTGGAGGGCCTCTACTACCTGAGCGAGCACTGGGGCGTGCGCGCCGAAGCGCAGCTCGGCTCCGCCCTGGTCGTCGGCGCTTCGGGGCTCTTTCGCTTTGGAGGCGATCCATGAAAAACCGATGGGCGCACGGCTCACTCCTGATCGGGTTGGCGGCTGCGGTCGCCGCCGCGTGCCTGAAGCCTGCGGACGAGCGCGCCGAGAGGGACGCCGAGGTCGGTCGCGCCGCGAGGGCGGGGCTTGCCGTGCACGTTCGCGGTGGCTTGGCGGCCGTGCGTGGGCTGGAGGAAGAGCGCGTTCATCTGTGGGAGGGCGCCCCGGCCATCGAAATCGAGCTCGAGGTGGACGAGCCGCGTTCGGTCGAGCTGTTCGTGGAAAACTGCATGCCGGGGGCCGTGCTCGAAGTAACGGAAGGTCTGGCGACGGTCGAGCCGATCGCCCGCGAGCTTCCGACCGAATGCGAGTTTCGATTGGAGCTTCGAACGGAGCAGGTCGCCTTTAGCCTGGCTCCGCCGGGCGCCGACGAGCTCTCTCCCTTTCATTTCGGTGTGCTGAGCGACGTGCAGGAGGCGATTGATCGCGTTCAGGACGTCTATTCCCGCATCAATCAGGAGACCGACCTCTCCTTCTTGCTCGGCGCGGGCGACCTCACCGAGCGCGGCTCGCGCGAAGAGCTCGAGCGCTTTCAAGCGGAGCTGAAGGGCCTACGCATTCCCTACTACACCACGCTCGGCAACCACGAGCTGGGGGTCTCCCCGTCGCTCTATCAAGAGTACTTCGGGCGGGGTAGCGCGAGCTTTACGTTCCGTGGGGCGCGGTTCACCTTGCTCGACTCCGCCAGCGCGACCATCGACTCGCGCGTCGGCGATTGGCTGAATGATTGGCTGGAGCGCGGGCGTGGCGCGGTGCACGTCGTGGCCATGCACATTCCTCCGCTCGATCCGACGGGCGTACGCAATGGCGCGTTTGCGAGCCGCAACGAAGCCGCCGAGCTCCTCGGCCGCCTCGCTGGTGGCGGCGTGGACCTCACGCTGTACGGCCACGTGCACTCCTACTATCGCTTCAACAACGCTGGCATCGACGCGCACATTTCGGGCGGTGGCGGCGCCATCCCCGAAAAATTCGACGGCATCGGGCGCCACTTCCTGAACGTCGCCATAGCTCCGAGCGGCGTCCAGGGGGTGAAAGTCGTCCGCGTGGACTGAGCGCGGCGCCTAGGCGCCGCGCGCCCGCCGAGCGGTTGCGGAGCGCGTCGAGGGACGCCGATTCGGTGGGGACGCCGCACGCCGCGCGTGTTTGCGCTAGTGCCCCCACCGTGCCCGGGGGCGGCGTTACACGGCGCGTCGAACTTGCGTCGAGACGACCGCTTCGTCGTTTTCCGGCGCGGTGCGCCGTACGGAGACGTCCGTTGCGGCTTCGGGATCGAGCCGCGGTCCGGTGCCGCGCAGTTGGAGCACCTTGCCGAGCATGTCGAACCAGAACGCTGCGCCCAAGCTCACGGCGAGCGCGGTGATGAGCCAGCCGACGACGAGCAGCAGGATTTCCGCGCCGTCGGGGTTTTTGCAGGTTCCCTCGCTGAGCGGGCGAGCGCACAGGCCGTTCGTTCCCCAAATGCGCCAACCATCGCGCCCCCAAGACCAACCAATGGGCAAACCCGAGTTCGCGATCTCGGCGAGGTGATTCTGGAAGTTGGCTTCCAGGGTCTTGGTCGTGGAGTCGCCCCTGGTGTTGTTCGCGGAGTCGTTTTTGGCGCTCGGCGTCGAGCCGACACCGCTGGGTTCTGCGTCGACGGTGGCGGCGTTGCTTTGGTTTTCGTGAAAGGCTTGGGCGGCGACGGCGACGGTGTCGCGCAGCGCGCTGTCTCGCCACAACCGGCTCACCACGTGGAGCGTGTCGGCGTTGCCGAACAGCGCCACCGCGCCCGCGAAGACCAGGGAAAAGAGCTGCGCTTTGCGCTTGTACCAACCGCTGGTGCGCGCCATGCGGTCGTTGAACCAGCCCTCGATGCGGCTGCTGATGATGGCGGCCTTGACGTCCACCTTGGAGCCGAGCTCGCTAGCATCCGCGAGCAAGAGACGCAGCTGCTCTTTCAAGCGAGGCTCACTCACTTTGTCCACCAACTCGTGCGCTCCCGAAAGCAGCTGGGTTGCGCCGCTCGCGTCCGTGAGCCCGGACTTTTGACGCAGCACGTCCAAGAGCGCGAGCGCGAAGGTGCGGCTCGGAATGTACGAGGGGAGGCCGCGACCGTTCCACACGGGTTTGCCCTCGTCGTTCAAGGTGAGTTTTTCCGCGGTCAAGTTGCGGACGAGGCCATGCTCGAAGAAGCGTCGCGCCGTCTCCGGATCTTCCAGCATGTCCGCGATGGAGTCGTAGAGGTTTCTCGCGCGCCAATGCAGCGCGCTGGCGATGGCCTCTTGAGCCGTCGTGACGACCAAGCTGAGCAAGAGGTAGAGAAATGCGACACCAATGGCGACATCGATCACCGTACTCATGATTCGTTCCCGCTCCTCGTGACGACGAGAGTGAGAGTCTCCCCACGAGCTTCCTTCCCCTCATCCTCGACGCGTTCACTTCACACGGCGACGAGGTGCAAGCGACGAACGCCGTGCGCTCGTGAACGCGCCTGGCCGACACACGTACACGAGCGCCCGCGCGGCCGCACCCGAGAAAACGGCCCCGCCGCGCGCTTCGCGCGCAGCGTTTTTTCACCTGCTCGTGTTTCTCCTCACGAAGCGAGCGCGCACCCCGTGTGGCGAGGCCAAGCCACGGGCGCTGCTGGCCGTGGACAGCTGCTTCAGCGCCCGCTGCGCTGGCGCGGCATAACCCACATGGAGCCCAGCATCGCGGCCACGAACACCAGCACGGGCAGAGCGTGCGCGCCGAGCGCGACGAGCGAAGGTCCGGGGCAGAAGCCGCCGAGTCCCCAGCCCACGCCGAACAGTGCTGCGCCGCCCAACAAGCGCGCGTCGAGTGTCTTTTTGGTGGGACCTTGGAATCGTTCGTCGAGCAGCGGCCGCTCGCGCTTCTTCGTCAGCGAAACGACCGTCGCGTGCACCAAAATGGCGCCCACCATCACCCAGAGCAAGTTTGGACGAAAGTCTCCTGTGACGTCCAAGAAGCCGATGATGTTCTTCGGCTCCGTCATGCCCGAGAGCACGAGGCCCGCAGAGAAGAGTGCGCCCGAAACGAGCGCCACCGCGCCTCTTCGTACAGAACGGTTCACGGGTGAATCCCCAAAAAACGCGCCAAAATCACGCTGAGCGCGCCGGTGATCATGAACGTCACCGTTGCCGCGACGCTACGCGCGGACAGCCGGCTCACGCCGCACACGCCGTGCCCGCTGGTGCAGCCCGAACCGAGCCGCGTGCCCACGCCGACCAACACGCCCGCCAAAGCGACCCAAGGCAAGCTCGGGATGCCGCTCAAGTCGAAGCGCTCCGGCACCAGTGGCGCAAGAATCACCCCTCCTCCAATCAGCCCGGCGACGAAGAGCGCTCGCCAAACGACGTCTCCGCGCGTGGGAGCAACGATGCCGCCCACGATACCGCTGATGCCCGCGACTCGGCCGTTTGCGACCCAGAGCAAGGAGGCAGCAACACCGATGAGCAATCCTCCAGCCAAAGACTCGACGATGGTCACCATGGCTTTGTCGACCTCTACCACACGCGGGAGGGACTGCGCCCCCGCGAACGCCGAAAGTCGTTGGGGGGCGGCTGGGCTAGCTCACAGGGGCGGTGCTCCCGCACTGGGCCATCGCCCCGGCTTTCTCGCAGCGGCCGCTCGGCATCCCTCACACTCGGCATCGCACGGCTTTGTCGGAGGGACGCTCCGCATTCTCACACTCCCGGCTTTCTCGCAGGGACTTCCGGCGCTGACGAAGTGGAGCGAAGCGCACTTCCGAGAGCACGCCGCGCTCAAGCACGCCCGGCGACGGTCGTTCGAGGCACCAGAGGTCCGAAGCTTTGAAAGTTCTTTTGGCGGAAGACGATCCGGCCGCGCGCATCCTCTTCTCACGTTGGCTCACCAAGTGGGGGTATCAGGTGACTGCGGTCGGCGATGGTCTATCGGCGCTCGAGGCGCTGCGGGACGATCAGGGGCTGCGCCTGTGCGTCGTCGACTGGATGATGCCGGGGCTCGATGGCGTCGACGTTTGTCGCGCCATTCGCGCGCGAAGCGAACCGTACGCCTACGTGATTTTGCTGACGGGAAAGACCGAGAAGGAAGACGTGGTGCGCGGTTTGGACGCGGGCGCCGACGACTACATCGCCAAGCCGTGCCACGCGCTCGAGCTCGAGGTGCGTCTGCGCGCGGGGCGCCGCGTGTTGGACCTGCAAGAAGCGCTCATTGCTTCACGCGAGGCGCTCCGACGCGAGGCCATGCACGACGCGCTCACCGGCCTCTTGAACCGCACGGCGCTCCTCGAGCACCTCGAGCGCGAGCTCTTGCGCGTGGCGCGGCAGAGCGGCTCGCTCTGCGCCATCATGATCGACGTCGACCACTTCAAGAGCATCAACGACGAGCACGGTCACTTGGTGGGCGACAGCGTGCTGCGCATGCTCGCGCGCCGCTTCGGCGGCGTGCTGCGCACGTACGACGCCGCCGGGCGTTTCGGTGGAGAAGAGTTTTTGCTCGTCTTGCCCGACTGTGACGCGCGCTACGGCCAAGCCGTCGCCGAGCGTCTCCGACGAGAAATCGCGGGGCGCCCCGTGCGCACCCAGCGCGGCGACATTCAGGTGACGGCGAGTCTCGGCGTCGCCGCGGCGGAGCCCAGTCGACACGCGTCCGCCGAAATGCTCCTGCGGGCGGCGGACCTGGCGATGTATCGCGCCAAGTTCGATGGCAGAAACCGCACGTGCCTCGCCGAGGCCGGCGACTGGGTGCCGCCCGTTGCGAGCGAGCGCTCGCGACCTGCGGCGAGTTTGGGGGCCTTTCTCACGGCGGACGAGGAGGCTCGTTCATCCGGGAGCGGAAGCGCGTGGAGGTCCGAAGAGGAAGCCGTCGCGCCGAGCTCTGCGCACTAAAGCGGTCGCCGGGCGCCACGGGGGACAGGAGAGCTCGCCGTTCTACGTCCGAGCGACGCCGGCGCGGCGCTCCTCGAGGCGTTGCTTTCTCCGGCGGCGCGTTTCGCGACGGTGCTCTTTCCAAGAGCGCCTTTCGCGCTCCGTGCGACGGCGCTCTGCGCGACGCGTGACCTCGGCGGGGTCGGGGTGGAGGCGTTCATTTCGGCTGGGGTGGGTTTCGGCGCGCGCTCGGCCGCACGCCACAAATACCAACACGCCACCGTGCGATAGGGCCGCCAACGTTCCGCGTGCCGTTCGAAGCGTTCGCGCGTCGGCGTCTCGCCCGCGTTGAAGGTGACCGCGAAGCCGCGCTTCAACCCGAAATCGTCGAGAGCGAGCACGTCCGGTCGGCCCAAGCCGAACATGAGGAACATTTCGGCCGTCCACCGGCCCACGCCGCGCACCGTCACCAGCCGCTCGATGAGCGCCTCGTCGTCGAGGCGTTGGGCCTCGGCGAGTGTGGGGAGCGTCCCGGACTGCATCTTCTCGGCGAGGTCGCGCAACGAGAGCAGCTTGTTTCGCGACAGCCCGACGCCGCGCAGGGTGTCGTCCGTCGCCGCCAAAATTTGTCGCGCGCTCGGGCCGTGCGTCGCGCGTGGAAACGCGGCGCACAGACGATCGTAGATCGTCTTGGCCGCCTTGCCGTTCAGCTGCTGGTAAACGATGGCTTCGGTCAACGCCGAGAAAACGCTCGACGTATTCTTCAGCCCCATGCGAAAGGGACCCACCGCGTCCATCAACCGCGCGAGCTGCGCGTCCGCTCGCCGCAGGGTCGAAACCGCGAGCTCGGGGTCGAACGCGAAGCCGCCCGAGGCATCGAACAACGACGTGGGCCCGAGCGCGCCTTCTATCTCGAGCATCGTACGCTTGGTGTTCACCCCGCCGTCGGCGGTGAAGCCCCCGAGCTTTCCGCCCGCCGCGAGCACGCGGTGGCACGGAACGATGATGGCGAACGGGTTCTTGGCGAGCGCCTGGCCCACGGCGCGAGCAGCTCCGGGTGAGCCGAGTCGCGTCGCCACTTCCCCATAGGTGAGCGTGGCGCCCGGCGGGATGCTCTGCGCCAACTCGTACACGCGGCGATGAAAAGGAGGCACGCCGTCGAAGTCGAGGGGGATGGTGGCGAGGTCCACGCGCTGTCCCTCGAGCAATCGAACGACGCCCGAAATAGCGCGTTTCGCGTGGCCCGACGGCGTTCCCAGCACGGCCTGGGGTAGCTGCGCCTGCACCTTCAGGCGTGTTTGCTCCTCGGTCGTCGCAGGCAGCACCAAGAGCGCGACCCCAAGCTTGCTCCAGGCAATGGCGCAGTGTCCGAGCGGGGTCTCGAACGAGGCGTAGTGGTGCGGGGCCATGACTCTTCGGAACCTACCACCCGCCCGTTCGCCCGACTCACCCTGTTCTCGTCGCAGCATCACCCCCTCCTTTTCACGTCGGCGCGCGAGCGGAGTGGGCCGGTCTCATCGAGTCACATCGAAAATGGGCTAGCGCGCGCGGCCGAAGCATGCAGGCGGGGCCGCGCGAGATTTCGCCGAAAGCACGCGCACTCGCACGCGAAAGACGTACTCGGGCGAAATTTTTGCTATGGGGGGCACCCCCCCGCGACCACGGCCTGCTCGGCCTATCGTTTCGCCTCGTCAGGCGAGGGTCAGCGGCGTTTGGGAGGTTTCCCATGAAGATTGCCATCGTCAAAGAGGTCCGCGCGGGTGAGCGGCGTGTCGCGTGCACGCCCGAGACCGTCGCTCGACTCATCGAAAAGCAGGGCTTCGAGGTCGTCGTCGAGTCGGGCGCCGGCGAGCTCGCCGCGTTCTCGGACGCGGACTACGAAAAAGCCGGCGCGAGCATCGCGCCCGACGCACGTACGGCGTGGGCCGCGGGCGACGTCGTGCTCAAGCTGAACCCGCCGACGGAGCTCCCCGACGGGACGCACGAGGCGGATCTGCCGCGCGAAGGCGCCACGCTCATCAGCTTCGTGTGGCCCGCCAAACACGGAGACCTCCTTTCGCGGCTGTCCCAGCGCAACGTCACGACGTTCGCGATGGACCAAGTGCCACGCGTGTCGCGCGCCCAAAAAATGGACGCGCTGAGCTCGATGGCGAACATCGCGGGGTACCGCGCCGTCGTCGAGGCGGCCAGCCTGTACGGTCGCTTCTTCACCGGGCAAATGACCGCGGCCGGCAAGGTGCCGCCCGCCAAGGTGCTCGTCATCGGCGCCGGCGTGGCGGGGCTCGCGGCCATCGGCGCCGCGCGTGGTCTCGGCGCCATCGTGCGCGCCTTCGATACGCGCCCGGTCGTCAAGGAGCAGGTCCAGAGCATGGGCGCCGAGTTCCTCGAGCTCACGTTCGAGGAAGATGGCACCGGCGAGGGCGGCTACGCCAAGACGATGAGCCCCGAGTTCATCGCGGCAGAAATGGCGCTCTTCGCCGAGCAGGCCAAGGACGTCGACATCATCATCACCACGGCGCTCATCCCCGGAAAGGCGGCCCCGACGCTCATCACGGAAGAGATGGTGCGCTCGATGAAGCCGGGCTCCGTCATCGTCGACTTGGCCGCAGAAGCGGGTGGCAACTGCGCGCTCACGGAGCCGGGCGAGGTCGTCAGCCGCTACGGCGTGTCCATCGTCGGCTACCAGGACCTGCCCAGTCGTCTCGCGCCGACGGCCAGCCAGCTTTACGGCAACAACCTGGCCCACCTGCTGAGCGATCTCGGCGGCGCCCCCAAGTGGAACGTCAACCTCGAGGACGACGTCATCCGCGGCGCGCTCGTGACGCACCAGGGCGAAATCATGTGGCCGCCGCCCAAGCCCAAGCACCCACCCGAACCGCCCAAGTCGGCGGCCAAGCCGGTGCTCGTCAAGGGCCCGAGCGAAGAGGAGCTCAAGAAGAAGAAGGCCACGCAGACGGCAGTCGTGCTCGTCGGGCTCGCGGTCGTTCTCCTTCTGCTCGGCGCCGTCGCGCCGGCGGCCTTCGTGGGGCACCTCACCGTGTTCGTGTTGGCCTGCTTCATCGGCTGGCAGGTCGTGTGGAACGTCACGCCGGCCCTTCACACACCGCTCATGAGCGTCACCAACGCCATCAGCGGCATCATCATCGTGGGCGGCATGCTGCAGGTTTCGGGGCCGGTCTCGTCGCCCGTCACGCTGCTCGGCGCCGCCGCCATCTTGCTCGCCACCATCAACATCGCGGGTGGCTTCCTCGTGACGCAGCGCATGCTGCGCATGTTCCAGCGT
>JAEYVE010000149.1 GCA_023432025.1 Pseudomonadota bacterium | reverse complement strand
CACCGGAATACGAATGGTGCGCGCTTGATCGGCGATGGCGCGGGTGATTGCCTGTCGGATCCACCACGTGGCGTACGTGGAAAACTTGTAGCCGCGGCGGTATTCGAACTTGTCGACCGCCTTCATGAGCCCAATGTTGCCCTCTTGGATCAAGTCCAAGAACTGGAGGCCGCGGTTGGTGTACTTCTTGGCGATCGAAACGACGAGGCGAAGGTTCGCCTCGACGAGCTCTGCTTTCGCCTTTTCCGCGCGTCGCTCACCGACCGCGATTTTGCGATAGGTTTGCACCATCTCGTCGATGGGCACGCCGAGCTCGGCCTCCACGCGCTCGATGACCCGCGAGGACTCGACCAACTCCTCCGTGATGCGTTCCAGGCGCCGCACGTCGATGCGCAAGTCTCCGGCCAGATGGCGCGCCGCGTCCTGGGACTCACGCGCCGCCTGGAGCTTCTCGGCGAACTCGGTTCGCGAGCAGCGGGCCAAACGCTCGAGATCACGAATTTTCTCGTCCGCGCGCTGCACCTGCTCGATGAGCGTCTTCAGGCGCAAGACGACGCGGTCGATGGTGCGCTTGTTCAAGCGCATTTCCTTGAGCGTCTTGACGATGTCCGCGCGCTGACCGCCGATGGTGGCTTCCAGCTCCGCGGCGCGCCCCCGCGACGCCTGACGCAGCTCTTCGAGTGCGTCGTTGATCTTCTTGTCGATGCGTCGAACCTTGTCGATGAGACGAATGACGCGTCGATCGGCCTCTTCTTCGTCGAACTCCTGCTCTTCGTCCTCGCCGTCCTTGACGATGTCCTTGACGCGGATCTTGTGCTGCCGGAGTCGATCTCCGATGGCGATGATTTCTCGGACGGAAAGCGGGCACTGCAACGCCGCTTCGAGCACCGAGTCCTCGCCCTCCTCGATGCGCTTGGCGATTTCGACCTCACCCTCGCGGGTGAGCAAGGCCACGCTGCCCATCTTGCGCAGGTACATGCGCACGGGGTCGTTGCTCTTGTAGAGATCGTCGTCCGATACCTTGGGCACGCGTGGCGCCTTGGGCTTGGCGCTTGCCCCTGCCGACTCTGGCTTGACGCGGGCCGCCTTCGGCGTCGGTTTGGGAGGGGTGGGCTCTTCCTCGATGAGCTCGATGCTCGCTTCGTCGAGCGCGGCGAGCACCTCGTCCATCGTGTCCGTGTCGACGTCCTCGTCCGGGATGACGCTCTGGACGTCGTCGTAGGTGACGAAGCCGCGCGCCTTGCCCAGCTCGATCAGCTTGGCCTTGGCGGCCTGCGTCGCGAGCGCGCGCGCGTCCGTCGCCCCGTCTTCGCCCTTTTTGGCGGACTTTCGCGGGGATTTTTCGCTTTCTTGGTCAGCCCAGGCGTCGTCGTCCCAGTCGTCGTCGTCGTCCTCGTCACGCTCGGCTGCGTCTCTGGATGCGCCCTTCTTGGCGCCCGCGGCCTTGGACGAGCTCGCCGCCTTGGCGCCCTTCGGCGATTCTTGCTTGGCGGTCGCGGAAGGCGTGGCCTTCGTTTTGCCCGGCGCCTTCTTCGCCGTCGTGACCTTCGCCGCCGTGCGCTGCGTCTTTTTTACTCCCACCGGGACCTCACTCACAGACCGCGCCGCATACGTGCACGGAGTTCAATTTCGCGCAGGAGATCGTTCTCCTGGTCACTGTCGCCAGTACGACGTGCGCGCTCCAAATCGCTCATCGCATCTCGGGCGAGTCGTGCCAGCTCGTGTTGCCTCAGCTTTTTCACGTTACCGACCAGCTCCGCGTGCGCGGCCTCCACAAGCTGATGGCGAGGGGCCGCCATGCGTGCGATAGCGAATGGTCGGATCGATGGGGGCATCTTCGCAAGGGCCGCACGAAAATCGGGAAGAGCGCGGCCAGGCGCGCCTTCTGCGCGGTGAGCGCGGCTCTCCTCGTCGAGCCTTTCGTCTTGGCGAGACCGCGCGCATTGGCGCAGAGCAGCGAGTGCCGAAGCCAAATCTCCCTCCACTTCGGCCCCGTAGGACAGAACCTCGGGGGTGTCGAGGAGCTCCGGAAAGTCGAGGATGGCTCCGACGATCTCGGCGCTGATTTCCTCCAGACGCGCGCGCGAACGCGCGCGCTGCGGGGCACCCAACGTCGGCTGGCGAGCCTGCGATTGTCCGTCGCCGTCGTGCTGACCGACGCGTCGCTCCGGATCGCCGGCCTGAAGCGAGCGCTGCACTGCCGCTTGGAGCGCACGAAAGGTGCGAGCGTCGGCTACATCCAGGCGCGAGGCGAGGTAGTCCGCGTGGCGCTCGGCGAGCGCCCGAACTGCGGGATCGTCTTCCGAGGCGAGGAGCTCCGTCACCTTCTTGAGCTTTTCGGCGCGTGAGCGGGCGTCGCCCTGCGTGAACGCTTCGTTCAGCGCTTCCTCCATCAAATGCTCGAGCATGCCTCGCGCAGCGCGGAGCACCGCTTGCATGCCCTCTGCGCCTCGCTTCTTCGAGAAGTCGTCGGGGTCCATGCCGGCGGGCAGCGACGCGACGCGCGCGCGAAGGCCCGCTTCTCGGCACGGCTCACGGCTGGCAATGACGGCTTTTTGGCCTGCCTTGTCTGCGTCGAACAAGAACGTGACGGACGTGGCAAAGCGCTTGATGAGCTTGCCTTGCTCGACGGTGAAGGCGGTTCCGAGGGGCGCGACCGCGCCGGGTACGCCGCGCGCGTGCAGGCTGACCACGTCGAAGTTTCCTTCGACGACCACACACGGCTGATCCGCGCGGAGCGCGGCGCGCGCCTGGTACAGACCGAACACCGTTTCGCGCTTCCTGTAGATCGGCGTTTCCGGCGAGTTGATGTACTTCGCAGGAGGATCGCCTGGCGGCTCGGAGCCGGCGATGGGCTCCAGCGCTCGTCCGCTGAACGCGACGACGCGTCCTTGCAGATCCAGGACCGCGAACATGAGGCGGTGGCGAAAACGATCGTAGTAGCCGGGACCTTGCTTGCGCGGCGCCACCAAGCCGAGCTTCTCGGCCGACTCGAGGTCGAGGCCCGCCTTGCGCAGGTACGTCGAGAGCGAGTCCCACGAATCCGGCGCGTAGCCGATGCGGAAAGAACGCAAGACTCCCTGCGCGGGGCCGTCGTAAGGCAAGCCGCGGCGCTCGAGCTCGCCTGTCGCGTAGCGCCGCTCGGGGTGCTCCACGAGCATCTTTTCGAAGAAGCTCGCTGCGGCGGCGTTCACGTCGTAGAGCGTCTGCTCGCGGCGCTTCTGTGCGGCGCGTTGCCTGCGCTCGGTGTCGGACAAGTCGTCGACGACTTCGATGCCGAGCCGCTCCGCCAAGCGACGAACTGCCTCGATGAACTCGAGGCCTTCGGTTTGTTGTACGAACTTGAACGCGTCGCCCGCCGCCTTGCAGCCGAAGCAGTGATAGAAGCCGCGCTCGTCGTTGACGTGGAAGCTCGGCGTTCTCTCTTGGTGGAAAGGACAGAGGCCGACGAAGCTCCGGCCACGGCGCTCGAGCTTGACCGTCTCTCCGATCAACTCTGCGAGGCTCGTCTGCTCGCGGACTCGGTCGATGGTTTCCTGCGCGATCACGCCGCTGGGCAATACCGCGTTTCTCCGCCCAGGGAAGGTGCGGCGTGCACGCGACGCCCCGGCGGTTGCCACTGAACGCGTGTGCGGTATTCTAGGGTATGGCTCTGCCGCGCCTAGAAAACCCGCCCAGCGCCTGGGATCGCACGGTCGTCGACTACTTTGGAGAGCCTCCCGAGGTGCGGCTCGAGGTGTTCGAGGACCAGTCCCGCAGCATTCTCTCCAAGAACGACAGCCCGGACCTGGGCTTCCGCTACAGCGTCAACCCGTACCGCGGCTGCTTCCACGGCTGCGCCTACTGCTACGCGCGACCCACGCACGAGTACCTCGGCTTCGGCGCCGGCACGGATTTCGAGCGTCGCATCGTCGTCAAGCCGAGAGCACCGGAGCTCTTGAACGAAGCTCTGTCCAAGAAGAGTTGGAAGGGTGAGCTCATTCTCTTCAGCGGCAACACGGATTGCTATCAGCCGCTCGAGGCGCGCTACGAGCTCACGCGCCGTTGTCTCGCGGTGTGCCTCGAGCATCGTCAGGCGCTACACGTCATCACCAAGTCTCCCTTGGTGGAGCGGGATCTCGATCTCTTGGTGCAGCTGGGCAAGGTCACGCGCGTCGGGGTGACGCTGAGCATTCCCTTTGCGTCGGCCGAGCACTCTCGAAAAATCGAGCCGTACGTCGCGTCCCCGGCGCGTCGCTTCGAGACGATTCGAAGGCTCAGTCAAGCCGGCGTGCCGGTGGGCGTGAACGTAGCGCCCGTCATCGCCGGCTTGAACGACGAGGAAATGGCCGAGGTGCTCGAGCGGGCGAGGGCGGCCGGGGCGAGCGAAGCGGCGTACATTCTCCTGCGTCTTCCGGGCAACGTGAAGGAAGTGTTCGACGCGCGCGTGCGCGAGGCGCTGCCGCTTCGCGCCGAACGCATCATCGCGCGCACGCGCGAGGTGCGGTCCGGACACAGGAGTGACCCGCGCTTCGGCACGCGCATGACGGGAGAAGGTGTCTACGCCGAGAGCATCGCGCGGCTCTTCACCGTGACTGCGCGTCGGCTCGGCTTTTCTTCGAGCGAGCGCTTGCGGTCAGGCGACGAGCATTCGGGAGCGCACTCTTCGAACGAGGAGCAACGCGGAGAGGGCCGTGTGCGTGCGCCGGCGATGGGCGTGGCTTCGACAGAGGCCGGCTCCCCGCGCGCTTCGTCCGAACCGGGGCGCGCGGCGAAGCGCCGCGCCTCGGCGTCGGGCGGCGACGGCGCGAAAGTCGAGCGAGGGGCACAGCTCGATTTGTTCGCCGGGCTCGGGGGCAGGTAGGCTCCGTTCGGTGCGCTTCGGCGGGGAGGGTTGCCGGAGTGCGGGAGCACCGGCCTGGGACGGCAGCGGCCGACAAAAATCTCGGGGGTCGTCAAAAAATTCTCGCCCTCCGAAAGTGGCTTTGCCGCGCACTGAATAGGCGTTCCCCGCAGCAGAGGCCGTTTTTGGTTGGCTTCGCCCGCTAGCTCCCCCAGACTGCGGCCGTTGGCAGGGGGGTGGCATCGTGCTAGACGCCGCCGCGCTCGCCCCGAGCCCTCGGCCGAACCCGGATTCGGGCGGCCATTTCCGCGGGAAATGCGTTCCCGCGCGAGAATGATGGGGCAGAAAAGCCGCGCTCGACCCGTCTCTGGGGGGCGTCGGCTTCTCGGGTGAGCCTAGCCTACTCAGACATTTCGAGAGACGACGATGGTGCAAGCAGCCGCAGCCAAGGGAAAGATCACTCAGGTCATCGGCCCGGTGGTGGACGTCGAGTTCCCCCCAGGCAAGCTGCCGAGAATTCTCAACGCACTCACGGTCACCAATCCGAACGTTTCGGACAAGGCGGACAACTTGGTGCTCGAGGTCGCGCAGCACCTCGGTGAGGGCGTCGTGCGCGCCATCGCGATGGACGCCACGGAGGGACTGACTCGCGGCACCGAGGTCAAGGACACGGGCGCTCCCATCGCCATGCCGGTGGGCACCGAGGTGCTGGGCCGCGTGCTCAACGTCGTCGGCGTGCCAGTGGACGAAGCCGGCCCCGTGAACGCCAAGCAGCACTGGCCGATTCACCGCCCCGCGCCGCAGTTCGTCGACCAAAACACCAAGGTCGAGGTTTTCGAGACGGGCATCAAGGTCATCGACCTGCTCGCCCCCTACCGCAAGGGCGGTAAAATCGGCCTCTTCGGCGGCGCCGGCGTGGGCAAGACCGTGCTCATTCAGGAGCTCATCAACAACGTCGCCAAGGCGCACGGCGGCGTGTCCGTCTTCGCCGGCGTCGGCGAGCGTACTCGTGAAGGCAACGACCTCATGCTCGAAATGGCGGAGTCGAAGCTCGAGACGGGTGAGCCCGTGCTCAGCAAGACCGCGCTCATCTTCGGGCAAATGAACGAGCCGCCCGGAGCGCGCGCTCGCGTGGCGCTCAGTGCGCTCACCTGCGCGGAGTATTTCCGCGACGAGTCGGGCCAGGACGTGCTCCTGTTCGTCGACAACATCTTCCGCTTCACGCAGGCGGGCTCCGAGGTGTCTGCGCTCCTCGGTCGCATGCCGAGCGCCGTGGGTTACCAGCCCACGCTGTCCACCGAGATGGGCGCCCTCCAGGAGCGCATCACCTCGACCAACAAGGGCTCCATCACTTCGGTGCAGGCCATCTACGTGCCGGCCGACGACTTGACCGACCCGGCGCCGGCCACCACGTTCGCGCACTTGGACGCAACGACGGTGCTCAGCCGCTCCATCGCCGAGCTCGGTATTTACCCGGCCGTCGACCCCCTCGACTCGACGAGCACCATGCTCTCCGCGGAAATCGTGGGCGACGAGCACTACGGCGTGGCGCGTCAGGTGCAGCAGACCCTGCAGAAGTACAAGGACCTGCAGGACATCATCGCCATCTTGGGCATGGATGAGCTCAGCGAGGACGACAAGCTCACCGTGTCGCGCGCGCGTAAAATCCAGCGCTTCTTGTCGCAGCCGTTTTTCGTAGCGAGCCAGTTCACGGGCCTCCAGGGTCAGTACGTGCCGCTCAAGGAAACGATCGCGGGCTTCAAGGAGATTCTCTCGGGCGCTTTGGATGACTTGCCGGAGCAGGCGTTCTACCTGGTCGGCAGCATCGAAATGGCGAAGGCCAAGGCCGAGGAGCTGAAGAAGCTCTCCTGATCATGGCTGCCGCTACCATTCAGCTTGAAATCGTCACCCCCGAGGGGGTGCAGCTCCAGACCTCGGTCGAGGAGCTCACGGCGCCGAGCGTCAAGGGCGAGTTCGGGGTACTCCCCGAGCACCGCCCCTTGCTGGCGGCGCTGCGCACCGGCCTCGTGACGTACCGCATTGGCGGGGAAACTTCCTCGGTTGCCATCGGCCCGGGTTTTGCCCGAGTCGTGGATGACAACGCCGTCATCATCACCGAGAAGTTCATCAAGAAGGCGGACGTGGACGCCGTCCTGGTCCGCAAGGAGCTCAAGGAAGCCGACGACGCGTTGAACCAGCTCGCGCGGGAGCCGCTAGACGACGCCGGGCGGAACCACGTGCTCGAGCTCATCGCGGCGCTGCGCTGGGCGGCTGCGCGCCTGGAGCTCTACGGAGATCCGCCGCCGCCGACGGTCGTGCTTCAGCACGAAATGCGCCTGATGAGCCACGAGGACTACTCGCAAACACTCGTGCAAAGCGATCGGGAAGAGGCGCACGTCGAGCACGAAGGCTCGGTGAAGGAAGATTGATTCGAGCGGGGCGGCGTGTGCCCGACTCGAGGAACGAAGGTCACTCGTGGTCGAGGTAGTACTCGCTTCCCCCAAAGCTCTGCTCGAGCGCTTCGGCCTGCGGCCGAAGCGCTCGTTCGGCCAGAATTTCCTGGCGGACGCCAACATCGCCGCTCGCATAGCGGAGCTCGCGACGCCCGAGCCCGGGCTCGCCGTCGTCGAAATCGGTGCGGGATTGGGCGCGCTCACGACGCTCCTGCTCGGACGCGCCCGTCGTGTGGTGGCCATCGAGCGGGATCGTGACTTGGTGCCGGCGCTCCACGAAATCTTCGCGGAGCCACTCGAGGCCGGGCGCCTTTCCGTGCTCGAAGCCGACGCCAAGCAAGTCGACTTTCTCGCCGAAATGCCGGCCGTGCCGCCGTCGTCGCGGGTCATTTCGGGGAATTTGCCGTACCAGATCACCGGTCCGCTCCTCGAGCGAATCGTGGGCGTGGGTCGGGAGATTCGGCGTGGCGTGTTCCTCGTGCAGCGCGAGGTGGCCGATCGGTTGGCGGCGCCGCCTGCGAGCGAGAGCTACGGGGCGCTCTCCGTCTTCGTGCAGGCGCAGTTTCGAGTGGAGCGAGCGTTCATCGTGCGGCGCGGGGCGTTTTACCCGCAGCCGGGCGTCGACTCCGCCGTGGTGGTGCTCGATCCGCACCCCGTGCCCGTCGCCGAAGAGACGAGCGCCTTTCGCCGTGTGGTCAAGTCGGCGTTCGCGGCGCGCCGCAAGACGCTTCGAAACGCGTGGCGCGCGCTCGGCGACGGCGAAGCCGTCGCCGAGGCGGCGCGCGCGTGTGGGATTGATCTCGACGCGCGAGGCGAGACGCTGGGCGTGGAGAAGTTTGCTGCGTTCGCGCACGCGCTCTCGGCGCTCAGCGCTCTGCCCGCGGAGGACGACGAATCGCTCGCGGAGGCGGACGAAGGAGAGGCGCGATGAGCCGCGCGGGCTCCTTCGTGGTTGGGCTGCTCCTGGCGCTCGCGACGTTCGGTTGCGCACGGCGGGACGCCGCTGACTTGGTGTCGCGCGCGGAGCTGGGCGTGTTCTACGGCGGCCAGGTGCAGGAGCGACGCGAGGTGAGCATGCCGAAGGATCGGCCGCGTCCGACCGTCGGGTTTCGCCTCACGTTCGCGGAAGCGTTGCGCGAGCCTCTCTCGGTGCGTTGGGAGGTGGACATGCCGGGTCCGGCGGAGCGGCGTGTCTCGCGGGTGGCCGAGGCCAGCGTTCCGGCGGGTCAAGGCCGCTTCGATCAGGTCATCGAGCTGCCGCCCAACGCTTCGTTCGGTACGTGGAATGTACGCGTCGAAACGGAGGGGCGGCTCGTCGTCGATCGCGCGTTTTCCCTGGTGCCCTGAGCGTCAGCGCCGCCCGAGCGGTTTGTGTGGGGCGATGGGACGGACGCCTCGTTTCTTCAGCTCGCGGTCGCCGCGTCGCGTCGCCAACTGCAGGCGGAGCCCCACGGCGTCGCGCACGACCAGTGACCGGGCGTCTTCGCCGTCGGGGAGGCCCAGGGTGTGACTCATCGAGCAGAAGCGGAGCTCCGTTCGTCGCTTTGGAAAGCGCTCGAACGCGTCCAAGAGCGCGGAGTTTCCGACGGCTTCCGGCGGGCGTGCCCAAACATAGACGACGCTGGCGCGTGACTTTTCGCGCCCCAGCTTTTTGAGCGCTGCTGCGATGCCGAGCTCGCTCTGCGCGCGTTCCGGCTCCAGGCGGGGCGGCGAGGTCACGCCGAACGAGGCGAGGTAGTGACGGAGCACGCGCTCACGATTCGACGGAGCGCGGGGACGCGGCGGGCTCAGCGGCGCCTTGCCGAGCCAGCGTTCTGCGCGCCGCGCCAAGCGCTCGAGATCCGCGCGGTGAAGCTGCGCGGTCCCCGCCGGATCGAGCGGGCGCAGGTGTTCGAGCACGTGATTGCCGACCTCGCCCTCGTCCCAGTCGCTTCGGTCCGAATCGTTGCACCCGGCGTCGAAGGCGAGCGCGGCCATCAAGTTGCTGACGTGTTTGGGGCCGCGCGCTGGAGGAAGCCAGGACAGCATGCGCGCGCCGAACAAGCCGAGCCCTACGCGGTCGCCGCGCGCGAGGTGTCGCTCGATGACGGCGGCGGCTTCGTCGAGCGCGGCGTCGAGCGGAGAAGCGCCGGGCCTACCGGCCCAGTTTTCCACCGACGCGTCCACGAGCACCCACACCACATCGCGTTCCTCGAGCTCGGTCTCGGTCACGAGCAGCTTGCCGCGTCGCGCCGACGCCTTCCAAGCGATGCGTTTGAACGGATCTCCGGGGCGGTGCTCCCGCAGCTCCCGCAGCTCGAGCCCGTCCCCGGCGAGCGGCCCGGGGTGACCGTCCGTGGCGCTCATGCGACTGCGACCGCCGCGCGCCGAGCGGAGCAGTGGCGCGAATGGCGCAGGCAAGACCTCGACGGCTTGCGGGTTGGCGAACGTCAGGGGGACCTCGAAGAGGCCGGGGCTGCCGAGAACCTCGAGAGAAAGACCGTGAATGCCGTGTCGTCCGACGCGCTCTGCGGTGACGTGAAGCCGTACCTCGAGGCGCCCACCCGCGGAGACCTCGGCTTCCGTCGGCTCCACGACCACGTTGAGCTCGGGCGCCGCGACGACGCGCAGGCGGCCGTAGCGCGTCGCCCGCGTGTCCCTGTTCCGTATTTCGGCGCGGAGCTCGAAGCGCGAGCCGCGGGCGACACGTCGCACTCGCTCCGTTTCTCCCCAGAGCATTTCGAAGCCGGCGGCGCGAACGCGAGCGATGCCGACTCGTGTCACGGCGCGCGCGACCAGCACCCCCAATAGCAACGCGCTCCCGTAGCCGGCGATGGCCGGGACGCGCGTCGCCAGGCCAGCAGCGACCGTCAGGACGCCAGCCCAGACGAGATCGCTCGACGCGCGGGTGGGATGGACTTGCACGTGAGCACCATATCCTTCCCCCGAAGCGCGTCCCAGCCCTGGTCGCGCCGGACGATGCCGGGTGGGCACGTCCGTGTTTCGCTGTAGGCTCTCGGCACTTTGCTCCGGCTCGCCGTTTGCCTCTTGCTTGCCTGGATGCTTGGTAGCGCTTTGGGCGCGGACGTAGCCGCGGCTTCGGAGGCCCCAGGCGATGAGCTGTCGGACTTCGAGGCTTCGGCCGTGGAGGAGGCTCTCGCTCACTACGGCTGGACGCGTGATCCGGCGCCGGACGGCAAACGGATCGAGGACGTCCGAGTTTACGCCATCGAGGTGTTCGACGAGAGGGATCCGGTACCGGACTTCCTGAACGTCTTTCATGCAACGTCGCGGCCGCGCGTCATCGAACGTGAGCTCTTGATCGGTGAGGGCGACGTCTACGACTCGAGCTTGGTCCACGAGTCCGAGCGCAACCTGCGCTTGCTCCCTCAGCTGTCGCTCGTGCTCTTGGTGCCAGCGCGTGGCTCGGCGCCCGATCGGGTGCGCCTCGTGGCCATCGTCAAGGACGTCTGGAGCTTGCGTCTGAACACGAACTTCGGCGCGGGCGCTGGCGCGCTCGACTTTCTCTTGATCAACCCCGCCGAAGAGAACCTGTTCGGTACGCACAAGAGCATCGGTCTTTTGTACCTGCTCCAGCGCGACAGTCAGTCTTTCGGCGCACGCTACGTGGACCGGCGCCTCGGGGGCTCACGGCTCTTCCTTTCGCTGCAGTCGACGCTCGCGTTCAACCGTGACACGGGGCACGGCGAAGGCTCGACGGGTTTGTTCATCTTCGAGCGACCGCTCTTTTCCCTGCGCTCGGACTGGGGCTATTCGAGCCGCGTGGCTTGGCGGCAGGAGGTCACGCGGCGTTACGACGGCGGGAGCATCCGCACCTTCGACTACGTGAGCCCCGATGGCGTCGTGGAGCAGCTACCGGAGGTGTACGACACGGACCGTCTGGCGGGCGAGTATTGGGGCGTTCGTTCGTGGGGGATCCACGTCAAGCACGATCTCATGTTCGGGCTCGAAGCGGATCGACGTCGCTATCGTCGCCCGTCTTTGACCGAGTTCACGCCGGAGGCGGTCGCGGCGTTCGACCGAGACATCATGCCGGTGAGCGACGTGCTCATCGGGCCGTTCGTGCAGCTGCGCTCGTACGGGACGAGGTTCCTCCGCACGCTCGACCTGGAGACGCTTGGCCTCCAAGAAGACTATCGATTGGGGCACGAGGTCGTGCTGCGAGTTTCCGGCAGCAGCCGCGACATTGGGTCCACGCGTGACACGTGCAGCGTCATGGCCGAAGTCGCGTACACGGAGGCGTGGTCCGACGGGCTCATCCGCGCCATCGTGACGTCGGACATCACGCTCGGTAACGACGGAAAGGACGACGCGCTGCTCCGCACCCGGGCTCGCATCGCCACGCCCACGCTCCCCGTGGGGCGTCTCCACCTCGATGGCTTGTACGCGACGCGTTACCGCGACTACCTGAACGTTCCGCCCTTCGCTCTCGGTGGTAACAACCGCCTCCGCGGCTACCGGCTGGACGAGTTTCAGGGGCGAGATGTCTTGGTGGGGAACGCCGAGTTTCGTTCGAGGTCCATCGACGTGCTGTCTGCGCAGCTGGGAGGGGCGGTGTTTTACGACGTGGGCAACGCCTCCGACGCGCTCGCTCTGACGGGGCTTCAGCAAGGGGCTGGCGTGGGGGTGCGCCTCTTGTTTCCGCAGGCCGAGCGCATCGTGCTTCGGGTGGATTGGGCGCTGCCACTCAGTCGCCCGGACGACCCGTTCCCGGGTACCTTCTTCGCGACGTTCGGACAAGCCTTCGGAATGCCGCTCCTCGTTCAGCCGAGCGTGACGACCAGCGTGTCGTTGCTCGACGCGTCGACGCTCTGACGCTGCACGCGTCTCGGACTTCTGGGCTTCGGTGGACGAGGTCGAGGCATCGAGGCAGATTCAACGTGACCCGGGTACTCTTGGATCGCCCGGGCGTGCTTGGTCGTGATTCGGTATCACAAGGTCATTTTCGAGCGTGCAGCGACGAGCGCGTTGCTCTTCGGCGCGTGTGCATTGGTGGCAACGAGCTTCGGAGCCTGGGGTGCGGCGCTGGCGCTCACCGTCGCCGCCATCGTGCCGCGCCGACGCGCGAGCCTTCTGGTCGGCGAGGTGGGGGCGGTTTCCGGGTGGGTGCTCGCGGAGCCCAGCGTGGGGCGCATTGCGCTCGTGCTGGCGGGCAGCGTGGCGCTCTGGCTCCTGTCCTGGGTCCGCGCCGGTCGCGGGCGACGTCGGGGCAACGAGCTTCGCACCTGGGGGCTAGGATTGGGCCTTGCCGTCGTTGGGCTGGTCGAGTGGGGGCCCCACCTGGATTCACTCGGGGTCGAGTGGCCCCGCGCCGTCGGCGCGAGCTGGTTGGTTCTTTGTGCGTGGTTCGTCCTGGGTGCGCTGGGTCTGCTCACGGAAGGCTTCACTACGCGAGATCCGCTCCGCCCTTCGCTGCGGGGCCTGGCCACGGCGAGGGGAGGGGTCGGGCGTAACGCGGTCGCAGCGGCCGTGGCGACTGCGGCCGACTTCGCCCTGTTTCATTCGCTGCTCGGGGCGGCTCCGCCGGGTATGGCGACCCTCGCCGGATGCGCGCTCGGAAGCGTGGTCAACTTCGGCATCAACCGCAGCTGGGTCTTCGAAGGTCGTAGCTCACTTGCGGGGGCCGCGGTCCGATACGCCTGGGTCAGCGGCGCGAGCGCTGCGGTGAATGCCGCGGCCGTTTCGCTTGCGCTCCTCGAGCCCACGGTGACTCCGGCGCTCGCCTGGATGGTGGCAAGAACGATCAGCTTTCTGGCTTGGAACCACCCGATGCAGCGCGATCACGTCTTCGTGTGAGCGCAGCGGCGCGCTCTTAAAGTCTGCGCGCGGCCTTCTGGTAGGAGACGCGGCTCAGGGCCTCTTCGACGACGGCCGTGCGCGCGCCGCTGTCACTCTCGAGCTCGGCGACGAGCACCAGCCTGTGCGCGAGGACCGCGCGAGTCACCGCGCGCACGTCGTCCGGCGTCACGAAGGGCTTGCCCTGGAGCACGGCGTGCGCTTTGGCCGCCTTGAGGAGCGCGAGCGACGCGCGAGGGCTCGCGCCCAAGAGCACGCGCGGGTGCACGCGGGTAAAGCGGCACAACGCGACGGCGTACTGATACACGTCTCCCTCCACGTGCACTCGCGAAGCGATGCCCTGCAGTGTGGCGATGTCGGTGTGGTTCAATACGGCGGAGGGCTCGGGCGCCTCCACGCCGTGCGCCCGTAGCATCGCGACTTCTGCGCCCTCCTCCGGGTAGCCCATCACGACGCGCACGAGGAAGCGATCGATCTGCGCCTCGGGTAGCGGATACGTGCCCTCCAGATCGATGGGGTTCTGAGTGGCGACGACGAGAAACGGGTTGGGTAGCTCGAGGCGCTCGCCTTCGATCGTGACTTGGCGCTCTTGCATGGCCTCGAGCAGCGCCGACTGCGTCTTGGCCGGCGCGCGGTTGATTTCGTCGGCGAGCACGACGTTGGCGAAGATGGGGCCGGGGCGAAGCGAGAACGTGCCGACCCGCGGATCGAGCACGTAGGTGCCCGTGATGTCTGCGGGCAGTAGGTCCGGCGTGAATTGAATGCGGCGCACCGTGCAACCGAGCGTTTGGGCGAACGCCTTGGCCAGGGTGGTCTTTGCGACGCCGGGGACGCCCTCGAGGAGCACGTGGCCGCGCGCCAAGAGCGCGACCAAAAGGGTGTCCAGCGCCGAGGCCTCTCCGATGTACACGCGGCTCACCTGGCGGCGGACGTCGTCCATGCGCTCGCGCGCGGCTTGTACCTCGTTGATTTGAAGCGCCTGACTCATGCCCGTTCCTCGTTCACACCCTCCGCCGACGGGCGGAGCGGCCCCGCAGCTGGCTGCGGAGCCAGCGCGTGCGCCTCTTCTGCGGTCGAAAGCTCACGGATCAGTCGCATGGACTCTTCGTGAAGTCGATTCATCTCCGGTTCGTCGACTTTGTCGGGGCCTCCCTCGGCGACCCGGCGCTCGATGTCTCGAAGCCGCGAGAGCACTCTGCGGAGCGCATCCAGGTCCGCGACGCCGAGCACCATTCGTTCGCGACACAGCTCGACGAGGCGTTCCACGGTCTCGCCGCTCCGGACTCCGAGTCGCTCCGCGAGCGCCTCGTGGAGCGCGACTTTCAGCTCGACGAGCAAAAGCGCGCGGCTCGTGCTCGCCGCTGCCAGCACGTGAGCGCGTCCAGCGACCCCGCCTTGGGCCACCTCGGGGATCGGCCGCGCGAAGCGCGGCAGCGCCGTCACGTGCAGGCGCGCCGCCCGTGTCACGACCCACGACGAGAGCAGGAGCGCAGCGAGCGCAGCGAGCGCCCAGGCGGCGACGTCCGGGAGTCCTCGGTCGTGCCAATCCCGAACGGCCTCCGAGAGCTCGCGTCGTTTGGTCGCTAGGTCGTCGAGCAGCGCGCTGCCGCCACCGAATCGTCCGACTTGGCGAAACTCGTTTGCGACGATGAACAATCGACCGCCTCGGGGCCCCCAATCATCGGCGCCCACTAGATAGTCGACCACCCCCTCGGCGAAGGCGCGGTTGCCCGGGTACCGAAGCATGAGGTTGATGAAGACCGAGGGATCTCCAATCGCGAGCAGGCGCCCTCGCGCGCCGATGATCCCGGTCACGGCAAATGAGACGGCTTTCGAGTCGACGGCCTCCACCTCCAGGATGGGCGTGAGTTGCGGGTGTTCGAGCCCCGTCGCGTGGTTGGTCACCACTTGATCGACCTTCGCCGCGACGGGATGCCTGCCGCGCTCCGAGCCCGCCACGACCTCGATGACCGGCGTGGCGATGGCGAGGTCCGGGTCGTCCCGCAGCGTGAGCGCAGGGCGCCCCGGGAGCGGGACCCGACGAATGGCGAATCGTTTGAGCAGCACGTCGCCTCGACCGTGGTCGTCCGCGACCGCCAAGCGACCCCCGCCGCGGAGGAAGCGCGTCACGTCCTCGAACGAAAGGTCCACCTCGGGGTGGAGAACGAGGACCCCATCGTCCGGGGTGAGCTCGGAGTAATCCAGGGTGGAGACGACCTGGACACGTTCTCGACCCAGCCGCTCGGTAGCGAGTGAGAAGAGATCGCTGCCGCCCTCCCACGAGGTGTCGGCCACCTCGAATGGACCATCGGAACCGCGATGCTGCGGCGCGCCAGAGGCGACGAGGACCCACGAAAGAAGCGCGAGCAGCGCTAAGAGCAGGCGGGCGGCGCGTCTTACCGTGTGGCGCCCGTGGCCGTTCGAGGGACTGGCGGGCTGTGGCCTCGGGCACTTCATTTCGGGCGCAGACTCTCCTGGGGCGAACAACCTATCGTAGGGGCGTGCGTGTGGTGAAGTGGGACGTCACGCTGATGAGAGAGCGCTCTTGCCGGCGCATGGACCCGAGAACCCGCTTCGGGCGCTTCCGGTGGGTCGGCTTGACCGCCTGGATCGGCTGGCTACAGTATTCGTGAGAGACCAGACTCAGACCAGCCACATCCAGCCACACAACCCAGCAGAGCCTATCGAACCACTCACGCAGCGAGGCGCATATGCTTCCTCCATTCATCATCGACCAAATCCGCCGCCGTGAAGAGGAACAGGAACGGCGCAATCAGCTCGACCGTCCGGTGCTCGAGCTGCCGGTCGATGGAATGCCTCCGTTCATGCCGCAGCCAGCGGACAAAGAGGAAGAAGCTCCGCAGCGTGGTGTCGTGATTTTGGAGCTGTGCTCGAAGCTGCACTGACGCCCGTTGGGACTCCTTGGTGGGTGCTCCCTCGCTGGTTGCTTCCTCCGTTGTCGCTCGGCGCTGGCTCCTCCGTCGTTCGTCCCGTGAGCCTCTGCCATGAAGGAGGCCCGGGCGCAGAGTCTCGGCGGTGCTCGGTCGTCGCTTTTTTCGACGATGCGGCGAGCTTTTCCGCGGCCTAATCCCGCCGTGCTGAAACCGCGCTGAACGGAAGCACGCGCTCTTGCGGCGGATGCCCGACGATCGGGCGTCTTTTTTTCGTTCGGCCTGTTTTTTCCAGACGGCTGTGCACTAGGCTCCGCTCACCCCGGCGCCCGGGACCTCACCTCGGCGCCTGTGTCGCGCCATGTTGGGTCGTCTCTCTTCTTCTGGTTGGGCCGCTTTTTCCCGGTTCTCGTCTCGGCGCGTCGACGCCGGGTTGCGGACTTCGTCGAGCGCCCTGCTGACGACCTCGGCGGCGCTGTGCGCGCTGGCTTGTGTGCCCGCAGGGGACGGCGTTTCACCTCCCGCTGAGCGCATCTACTTCCCCGTCGGGTTGGCGGTCGACGAGGATTCCGACTGGCTCTACGTCGTCAACAGCGACTTCGACTTGCAGTTCAATCAGGGCACTGTCCAAAGCCTTCGGCTCGATCGCATCCGTGAGTTCGTCCCCGTGAGCTGCCTGGTAGACGGTGACTGTCCAGCCGCCCAGCGGTGCGACACCGAGCCCACGGAGATGAACGGCGGGCTGCCGAGCTACTTCTGCGTCGACGAGTCCGGCCCCCACGCTGGTGAGCCGTGCGGTGTGGGCAGCGAGAACACGACCTCCGGACGCGCTCTGGCGCCCGGCCGCTGCTCGCCCATTTCCGCGTCGTCGCCTCCGGACGGGGGCCCCTCGTTCATCGAGCAAACCGTCGAGATTTCTGCGTTCGGTACGGACGCACTTTACGTGCGTCGGCCCGAGGATGCTCCGAGCGGCCCGCCCGGCCGGCTCTTCGTGCCCGTACGCGGTGACAGCACGTTGCACTGGTTGGACGCCGAGGCGGGGCGCCTCGAGTGCGGACAAGAGCGCGCCGGGCGCTGCGACGCGCGCCATCGCATCGGCGAAAACGAAGACGCCAACGACGGCGAAGGGTTGGAGCTTCCGACCGAGCCGTTCGGCATCACGGCGACGAGCGATGGGCGGGTCGTCGCCGTGACGCACCAGACGGAAGGTAAGGTCTCCGCCTTCGTGAACGACTGGGACACGGATCCTCGCCTGGAGGTCGTCGAGAGCGGCCTGCCGGCACGTCCCATCGGCATCGCCTCGCTGCCTCTGACGACGCCGGCGCCGGAGGGCGACTACGAGTCGTCGTTCCTCGTGGCGTTTCGCACGAGCCCGACCGTGAGCGTGCTTCGCTTTTTCGACGACGGCGCGCTCGGGGCCAACCCCGAGGACGCACGCCCAGCGCTCGTCGACGTGGATAGCGCCCCCATCGCCACCAACTCGTTCGGCTTCGACTCGCGTGGTATCGCCGTGGACGACACGCGTCGCGCGGCGGCGCAGGCGGACTGCGCCGGGGACGCTGATTGCCTCAACGCGGCCAGCGCGGTTCCGCTCGACGTGTTCGTGGCCAACCGCACGCCGCCGAGCCTCGTGCTCGGACGCACGCAACGCGTGGACGGTCTCACGGGCGCGACCGATACGCCAACGTTCTACGACAACGTACCGCTCACCGCGGGCCCGTCGCGGGTGATCCTCGGTCACATCACGACCGCGAGTGGCGAGCGCGAGACGCGCGTGTTCATCACGTGCTTCGATTCGGCTCTCGTCTTCGTCTACGACCCTTTGCGCCGCCGCATCGAAACCGAAATTTTCACGGGGCGTGGCCCCTACGCGCTGGCCTTCGACGAGACGCATCCGCTCGTTTACGTCGGACACTTCACTGATTCGTTCATCGGTGTCGTCAGCCTGGACCAGCGCTTCCCCCGCACGTACGGCACCATGATCACCACCATCGGCGCACCGACGCCGCCGCGAGCGTCGAAGTGAAGGAGGGGCAGCAGTGATGACTCGCTCTCTACGTCGTCCCCTCCTCGAGGGAGTCTTCACGGTCGGACTCGTGGCGGGGCTCGCAGCCTGTCAGGAGCCGCCGGAGCAAGCACCCGTGCGCTCGCTGCGCGCTAGCGGCGAAGTAACGTACGTCTGCGTCGGACCGGACCAAAAGGGCCGCCCGCTCGCCGACTGCCCGCAAGGGCCCACGCTGGACGATGGTGGCCTCACGGTCGCCGAGCCGGGCAACGAGCTCGTTGCTTTGGTGACGCAGACGGTCACCGCCGAGGTGGCGGTGGTGCGCTTGACGGGGGAGAGCGCGGGCAGCTCCACGGCTGGCGTCGTGGACGTCGACCCATCCAATCCTGGCATCACCCCGCTGCGCGTCGGCTCGGGCCCGCTGGACATCGTGACGACGCCGGGCGGCATGGCCACCTTCGTGGGCGTCGCGGACACGGGGCGCAACGGCATTTTCGCGCTGCCGACGAGCTGCATCGGCGCTCCACGCCCCGGAGAAATGGGGCGGGACCTCACGTCCTGGCCCGCGTGCCAGTTGCCGAGCGCGCCCGGCGACATGGCCGTCGTGGTCGATCCGGCGACCGCCGACGGCGAAGTTCGCGTGAGCTGCCAAGACGGTTACGTCGCAGAGCCGAGCGTTCCGGAGGACGGCGCCGCGCTCCGGGAAGAGTGCCCTGCGGACTTGAGTCTCGAGTCGGTCACACCGGGGCGCCGAAAGCTCGCCGTTGCTCTGCCGGACCTCGGACGGGTCGCCATCATCGACGCTCAGGCGCTGCTCGACCGACAGCCGGGCACGTTCGGAGAGTGCCCCATCGAAGCGCTGGTCGAGCTGAACGCGACCGTGCCTGGCGCGGTGTCGCAGTCGCTGCCACCGGATCTGGTGGTGGACGGCTGCACGACGTCGACCGTCGAATACTCGTTCTCCGAAAGCTTCACGCCGCGCCCCGCAGGAATGGCGCTGGACGGCTCCCGTTTGTTCATCGCAGACCAAGGAAGCCCGCTCGTTCACGTGCTCGACGTGTCCGATCCGTGCAGCGTCGTCGAGCAGGAGCCGCTCGTCGCCACGTCGTTCCTTTCGCCGGAGCGCGTCGTCACGACCAGCCGCGTCGCGGTGAGCCCCGTGAGCACGACGGGCCAACAGTTCGTTTACGCCATCGACGAGCTCGGCGAAGACGCCTCCAGGTTGGGCGACAACGTCGCGAGCGTGATGGTCTTCGACGTTTCTCCGGGCCAGTCGCAGCGAACGCCGCTCGTTCGCGCCAACTCTGCGTTGGTGCCGTTCGAACCCCCCGATCGAATCGAGTTCGCTGCGGCCGCCAAGGACGTGACGTTTGCGCTTCACGATCGGCCCCTCGCGGATTTGGTGACGGGCGAGGCCGTCATCGGCACCCGTTGTGACCCCAACCCCGGTGTGGACTTGAGCTCGCCCGCTGCTCGGTATCGGAGCAGCTCGTCGTTCGACTCGGGTGCAGGCCCCAACACGTTGCGCGGCTTGTTCGGTTTCGTCTTGCTCAGCAACGGCCAAGTCGCCGTGATTGACGTGGACGACTTCGACGCGGCGTGTCGCCGTCCGCGGACCACCAACCAGGCTGCGCGTGAGGATTTCCGTGGCTGCGTCGCGGAGCCGGACCAGCCCGAGCTCTACACGCTCGACGGCGGACCGAATACGCCGGCCACCGTCAGCGACGAGGTGAGTTGCCGTGTGGTCGAGCCCCATCGCGCTCGCTCGGGAGACGTCGTGCTCACCTCGGGGAGCGGCATCGGTATCGGGGCGCCGTCGCTTCGGTCGTTTCCGCGCTTGTTTCAGTCGGGTCGTGGCCTCAGCAACAGCCGTCAGACGGAGGTTGGGCGCAGGACGCCGCTCCTTTTGGGGGTGGACTTCGAGAACCCGGTCGCGTCCGGCGCGCCGGTCCCCGCCGAAGCGTTCGTGGGCACGAGCCTGCTCAAGCGAGGAGATGGCCAGGACGATCTCGTCATCGACCCCCGCATCGCAGAGCACGCGTCGCTCGTGTTGCCTTGGAACGAGCCGCGCGCCTACCCACGCAGCGAGCAGCTGACCGTACGCTTCGAGGGGCCGCTCGCTGGTGATCTGCGAACGGGATTCTTCTCCACGGCAGACTCGGGCAGCCTCATCGAGGACCAGTCCGCCCACTTCTGTGATCTCGGCGTTCAGGACGTAGCTCTCACCGCCGACATGGGACGCGAGCAGTTCGGGCTCTCTGGTGGCGCGCTGGAGCGCTTTGCCGCGCGTCACGCCGACTACGTGCAGATCACGAGCGACCTCCTCCCCGAGGACGATTCGTATTGGGACGGGGCAGGGGCTAGCTGCGGTGGCGGCGGCGGATACTCGACGTGCCTCGGCGTTTTCGGTGAGACGGAGGACGAGGAAGACCTGCTCGAATCCCGCGACTTTTCCGTAGTGGAGGCGTATCAGGGGCGTTTGTCGCTCGCGCCGCGCAGCGGCCAAGAAGACCTCTCCGAGTTGCTGTCTTGTTGTTTCCCGGGCGTCCTCAGCTATCGGGTGCGGGGCGGCAACCAGTGGATCGTGAGCGGATCGGTGTCAGGCTTCCGTCACACCGTGCGAACGGGTGCGGACGACCGGTGCGTGCGTGACTGCGCGCCGTGGCGGCCCCAGCAGCAAGGACGCGCCTTCGAAATCTCCGGTGTGGTCGATTGCGACGCCACCGCGCCGGAGCTCGACCCCGCTTGCGCCGTGGGCCCGCGCACGAACGAGGACGTCGTGTGCGCGTTCGATCAAACGCAGGGTCCCGTCGAACCAGGCGGACCGGCGTCCGAGTGCATTTTCAACGGCCTGACGGCGCGCTTCGCAGTGTATCGCGGTCTCTTGCCGTCCGGCCGAGACATGACGTACGCGGTGGACGTCCAGGGCGGCTTCGCCGCCCAGACCATGTTGCTCACGGGTAGCACGAGCGTCGTCTTGCCTCTCAGCATCCAACAGGTTCCCGGCTTCAATCAGCTGTCCGTGGTCGACTCGCAGGATCGCGGCCTCATGCTCTTGGGCCTCGTGGGTATCAACGGCGGAGCACCCGGACTTCGCCAGAGCTTCTTCTGAGCGCCGCGCATGGCAGGTCGCGAGACGCCCGTGATGCAGCAGCACGCAGCCGCGAAGCGTGCGCATCCCGATGCGATCTTGTTCTTTCGCCTCGGTGACTTCTACGAAATGTTCGGCGAAGACGCCGTGCGCGTCGCGCGTTTGCTCGACCTCACGCTGACGAGCAGGAACAAGGGCAAGCCCGACGAAGTGCCGATGGCGGGCGTGCCGCACCACGCGGCGCACGGCTACATCGCGCGGCTGCTCGAGCTGGGCGAAAAGGTCGCCATTTGCGAGCAGATGGCGGACCCGGCGAAAACGCGCGGGATCGTGCCGCGTGAGGTGGTGCGCGTCATCACGCCGGGGACGGTGACGCACGCAGAGCAGCTGGACGCGTCCACCAACAACTGGCTCTGTGCGGTGGAGCTCCAGCCGACGGGCGTGGGGATAGCGCTCTTGGACGTGTCGACCGGGCAGCTTCGTGGCGCCCGCGTCGACGACCTCAGCGCCGCGCTCGGCGAGCTGGGGCACGCGGCGCCACGCGAAGTTCTCGTCGGTCATGCCGAGTCTCTGGGGGACGCCGTCGACGACGCCGTCGCGGCTTTGCGGTTCTCGGTGCGCGGCGGGTTCGTGCGCGTCGACGTGGAGCTCGGGGACGCCGAGCACGAGCCGCTGCTTTCAGGACTGGCGTCGGAGGCCGCGTTGCTCCCGAAGCCCGCAGCGGCGGCCGTGGCTCGCGTTCTTCGTTACGCCGCGCGTTGCTATCCGGGGCGCGAGCTGCCGGTGCGCCGCATCGAATCATGGGAGCCCTCGCTTCTGCTTCGCATCGACGCGGCGGCGCAGGCGCACCTCGAGCTCGTCCAGACCTTTTCGGGCGACAAGCGCGGAACGGTGTTGTCCGTCTTGGATCGCACCAAGACGGCCGGTGGGGCGCGCCTCTTGCGTCGGCGTCTTCTGGCGCCGCTGATCGAACCCTCCGCCATTCGGCGACGTCTCGACCAAGTGGAGACGTTCGTCACGAACGGACGACTGCGCGCCGAGCTCCGGGAAATTCTGGCCGACGTCACGGATCTCGAGCGCCTCGCCGTGCGCGCCGTCATGAGCGAAGCGACGCCGCGAGATCTGGGCGCCTTGCGTGATGGTCTTTGCGCCAGCGCGCGAGCGTCGGCGTTGCTCGCGAGCCTCCGGGACGACGCCAACATCGACGCTTTGGGTCTC
Source organism: Pseudomonadota bacterium (assembly GCA_023432025.1). Lineage (GTDB taxonomy): Bacteria > Myxococcota_A > Polyangia > Polyangiales > Polyangiaceae > NIC37A-2. Next base: position 3,582 of record JAEYVE010000149.1, on the reverse strand, counting down.
GAGCAGGGACTCGACGTGGTCTCCGAGCTCGCCTCGGAGCTCGCTGGGGCGCTCACGGAGCGCCCCCCAGCGCAACCGAAGGACGGCGCCATCTTCCGAAGTGGCTTCGACGCCGAGCTCGACGAGCTCGGTGAGCTCTGCAAGAGCGGGACCGAACGCATCGTCGCATTCGAGGGGCAGCTGCGCGAGCGCTCGGGCATTTCCGGGCTCCGCGTGAAGTACACGCGCGTCTTTGGCTGGTACATCGAGGTCACGCGTAGCCAAGCGGGCAAGGCGCCCTCCGACTGGCGGCGCAAACAAACCGTGGCCGGCGGCGAGCGCTACACCACGGAAGAGCTCGACGAGCTGGCGGAGCGCATCGCCAGCGCAGAAGAGCGGCACCGCGAGCGCGAGCTGGAGCTTTTGCGCGCCCTCGTCACGCGCGCCGCTCGAGAAGCTGCGCGCGTGAGCGCGCTCGCCGAGCGCATCGCCGAGTGGGACGTGGCCGCTGCGCTCGCGGACGTCGCCGTTCACTTGGATTACTCGCGCCCCGAGGTGGACGACTCCGAGCGCATCGAAATTCGCGACGGGCGACATCCCGTGGTGGAGCGTCTCGCAGCGGCGGGGCGCTTCGTGCCCAACGATCTGTCTTTGGATGCTTCCGGCGAGCGCTTGTGGCTCATCACTGGCCCGAACATGGCGGGCAAGAGCACCTTTCTCAGGCAGTCGGCGCTCATCGTGTTGCTCGCGCAAATGGGCAGCTACGTGCCGGCGCGCTACGCGCGCATCGGCGTGGTGGATCGAGTGCTTTCGCGCGTCGGAGCGAGCGACAACTTGGCGGCTGGCGAGAGCACCTTCATGGTCGAAATGCGCGAGACAGCGCAGATCCTGCGCTACGCGACGTCGCGCTCTTTCGTCATTTTGGACGAGATCGGACGCGGCACGAGTACGTTCGACGGCCTGGCCATCGCGTGGGCGGTCGCGGAGTACCTGGACGAGGTCATCGGCGCGCGCTCGCTCTTTGCCACGCACTACCACGAGCTGACCGAGCTCGGTGAAGCGAGCGCTCACGCAAGAAACTACAGCGTGAGCGCGCGCGAGCTCGACGACGACGTAGTCTTTTTGCATCGCCTGGTGCCCGGGGCCGCCAGCAGGAGCTACGGAGTCGCGGTGGCCAAGCTCGCCGGTCTCCCCGAGCCCGTCTTGGCGCGCGCTCGCGCGCTGCTCGGCGCCTTCGAGGCGGAGTCGCGCGAAGGTGGTGGGCGACCGGGCTCGCACGCGGGGCACGCCGCCAAGAGCCGACAGCAGCTGGATCTTTTCACGCGCCCCCTCGCCAGCAAGGCGCACGACGACGTGCTCGAGACGCTGCGCCAAGTGGAGCTCGATCGCTTGACGGGCCTCGAAGCGTTGCAGCTCCTGCACCAGCTTCGCGGCAAGCTCGGCTGAAGCGTGGGCTCCCACGCTTTTCCTCGAGGGATGGGGGAAGGCGCCGAACGTCGAAGTCGCGGTGCTCCCGCACTACGCCCGGGTTTCGCGAACGCGCGCGACGTCGGCGCTCCGTGAGGTGAGCCGCGCCGCGCGCGGCCCGCTCAGGTGAGCACGAGAGGAGCACCCTTGGTCACCACGAAGGTGTGCTCGAACTGGGCGCCGACGCTGCCGTCCGGAGTGCGCAGCGTCCAACCGTCCTCGTCCTCCACGAAATCCGTCGCCCCCAACGTGAAGAACGGCTCGATCGTCAGCACCAAGCCCTCCCAGAGCGGCTCCTTGGCGCGGCGATCGAAGAAGTTCGCAACGTGCGGATCCTCGTGAATGTGTCGACCGACGCCGTGGCCGCCCAGGGTGCGCACCACCTGAAAGCCGTGACGCTTCGCGCGCCTCTCCACCGCGCGTCCGATCACGTTCAGCGGGCGACCGGCGCGGGCCTCCTGCATGGCTTCGGCCTGGGCCGTGCGCGTGGCCCACAAAAGCTGCGAGAGCCGACGCGAAACCACGCCCACCGGCGCGCTCGCGCCCGTGTCCGCCCAGTAGCCATCGAGCTCCGCCGAAACGTCGATGTTGATCAGATCTCCATCGCGGAGGACCTTGTTCGCCTTCGGAATGCCGTGCGCGAGCTCGTCGTTGACGCTGATGCACGTTGCGCCCGGAAACCCGTAGGCAAGGTTCGGCGCGGAGCGGGCGCCGTGCTTTCGCAAGAGGTCACGTCCCAGCTCGTCGAGCTCGGCGGTGGAAACCCCCGGCAGCACTTCTGCGAGCATGCTGTCGCGTACGTTCGCCACGACTGCGCCGATGCGACGCAGTCCCTCCAAATCGTCGGGACCTTCGATAGACATGTCGCTTCAGTACAACGCGGAGCTCTCTGCACCAAGCGCCGCATCGCCCCGCGGCATTCGTCGGGAGTAGCCCATCCGAGCCGCACTGCGGCCTCCGCGCGGGTCCCTGAAACCGAGACCGGGCGCGGCGCGTTTGAAGGAGCGGATGATTCCGTTTTCCGTACTCGACTTGGCCCCGGTCCCCGAAGGGGCCAGCGCGCGAGAAGCGCTTCAGAACACGACCGATCTAGCGCAGCACGTCGAGCGCTGGGGATACGAGCGGTTTTGGCTGGCCGAGCATCACAACATGCCCGGCATCGCTAGCGCAGCGACGGCGGTCGTCATCGGTCACGTCGCGGCGGCGACCCACACCATTCGGGTCGGTGCCGGGGGGATCATGCTGCCGAACCACTCTCCGCTCGTCATTGCCGAGCAGTTCGGCACCTTGGAGGCGCTGCACCCCGGCCGCATCGATCTCGGGTTGGGGCGTGCGCCGGGGACGGATGGGCTCACGATGCGAGCGCTGCGTCGCTACATGGACGCAGCCGACCGGTTTCCCGAGGACGTGCTCGAGCTCGCGGACTACTTCGCCGAGGGGGCCGAGGACCATCCGGTCCGCGCCTACCCCGGAACCGGTCTCAACGTGCCGATTTGGCTCTTGGGGTCGAGCTTGTTCAGCGCGCAGCTCGCGGCTCGGCTCGGGTTGCCCTTCGCCTTTGCCTCGCATTTTGCGCCGCAGCACTTGGAGGCTGCGTTTCGCATCTACCGTTCGAGCTTCGTTCCGTCCCAGGCCTGCCCCGCGCCCTATGCGCTCGCTTGCGTCAATGCCGTCGCCGCAGACACCGACGCCGAAGGCGAGCGACTCATGACGTCACTCTATCAGGCGTTTTTGCGTTTGCGCCGCGGACGACCGGGGAAGTTTCCTCCGCCGGTGGACGACATGAACGCGCTGTGGAGTCGAGAAGAGCGCGCGATGGTGCAACACGCCTTGGCGTACTCGTTCGTTGGCGCGCCGGACACGGTCCGGCGCGGTATTGCTTCGTTCGTGGAGCGCTTCGCGCCCGACGAGCTCATGGTGACGGCGCAGGTGTTCGACCACGCTGCGCGCCTCCGGTCGTTCGAGCTCGTCGCGGACGTGCTTCGCGGTTGAACGCGAGCACTCAGCGCGGGCGCTGCGGCTTGGGCGCTGGAGGCGACGCCGTGCGACCGTCCTCCGGCCAGGCGTGGCGCGGGTAGCGCCGCATGAGCTCCTTCCGAATCGTCGGGTAGTGGCGGGTCCAGAAGCCGCCCAAAT